>PKWK01000139.1 GCA_003133205.1 Granulicella sp.
CTTCTTCCGGGCGCTCGTCGATGAGCAGGACGATGAGGACGACCTCGGGGTGGTTGGTGGTGACGGAGTTGGCGATCGACTGGAGGAGCATCGTCTTGCCGGTACGGGGCGGGGCGACGATGAGGCCGCGCTGGCCCTTGCCGACCGGGGTGAGCAGGTCCATGACGCGGCCGGACATGTGCTCGCGGACGGTCTCCAGCTTGACGCGTTCCTGAGGATAGAGGGGGGTGAGGTTGTCGAAGAGGATCTTGTTGCGGGTCTCCTCGGGCGACTCGAAGTTGATGGCCTCTATCTTGACCAGGGCGAAGTACTTCTCGCCTTCGTGCGGCGGGCGGACGTTGCCGCTGATGGTGTCGCCGGTCTTGAGGTCGAACTTGCGGATCTGGGAGGGGGAGACGTAGATATCGTCCGGGCCGGGGAGGTAGTTGTAGTCCGGGGAACGGAGGAAGCCGTAGCCGTCGGGGAGGATTTCGAGCACTCCCTCGGCGAAGATGTGGCCCTCTTTTTCGGACTGGGCCTGGAGAATCTTGAAGATGAGGTCCTGCTTGCGGAGGCCGGAGGTTCCGGCAATGTCGAGGCCGCGGGCGAGCTTGGTAAGCTCGGCGATATTGTGCTCTTTGAGTTCTGAAATTGTCATATTTACCTGGATTTTCGGGGGGATTTTGAGGATGGGATTTTGAGGCTTACGGAGGGAGTTGGCTCGCGGGGAAGCGCTTGCCGGATTCTGCCTTGAATTAGGGGGTATTGCGGAAGGCCGGAGCAGCTACAGGATGCTACTGATTATACAGGATGCGGAAAGGAATTGGTGGAGTCTGAAAGTATTTTGCCCAGGCCGCGTAAGGACAGCAGGCCTGGGCTAGCCTCGCGGGTTAGGCCGCGCGGCGTTCCTGAAGGGTGACGCTCTGGACAGCCGCAGCAGCGGCTCCGCCCATGGGGATGGTGTCCTTGAAGCGGTCGAACACTTCGTTGGTGGTGTCCTGAACACGAGTGTTGGGCTTGTGGAGCTTGCGGGTCGCCTTGGAGGCAAGCTGACAGAGCTCGTAGCGGTTCGTGACGTGGGTGAGAGCTCCAAAAATAAGATCTGAGCGCATAATTTTTCCTTTCGTCCTAACTTGCAGCGGGGAGGGTTCGTCCCGGCTTCACTCGGATCGCAGATGCGATTCCCAAATGGCTAGACTTGTTAGTTCCTGAATCTAAGTCGGTTACTGCTCCGAGGCGGGATGCGTATGGAGGTAGATTGCTACCCTCTACCCAAGCCTATTAGATGCAAGAAAGTGGGTGAAGACTCCGTTCAATCTGTAGTTTGTGCGACAAAGGCTAGTGCTTGAAACAAAAACGGGGTTACAGCGCAGAATCCCGCGCTCTTGCTCAAGGGATCCAATCTCTCGTGGAATGTAGAAACGTTCGACGCTCCAGCCGGCAGAAGAGAAGCAGAAAGAGGCGGTCTTGTTACTATCCCAGCCGAATCAATTTCCGTGGACTTGCCAGCCGTGGAACTTAGTACATAAGCAAAGTAAACCGTCTGGGGCGTTGAGTCAATACTTATTTTGGGAAGTTCTGGAAAATACATATTCCATAAACAGTAGGACTCGGGATGGGGCTGTTTCAGTAGAGAAAACGGACCAAGGCGTGGCTCCGATGGCTCAAATATTGCTGTAAATAAAGCACTTATTTCATGGGTGGATGGCTTCGTCCAGGACAGTTTGTGATCCCCGAACATCTCTCAGGACCAGTAGCTGCGGTCCAAAGTGCGGTACTGGATGGCTTCGGCGATGTGCTTGACGGCGATATTCGGTTCGGCGGAGAGGTCGGCGATGGTGCGGGCGACTTTGAGGATGCGGTCGTGGGCGCGGGCGCTGAGGCCCTGCTGCTGCATGGCTCGCTCGAGCAGGCGTTCGGCGTCGGAGGAGAGCTCGCAGAAGGCGCGAATCTGCTGAGTGTTCATCTGGGAGTTGGAGAAGATAGGCTTGGACGCGGCGCGGGCGGTGGGTTTGGTGCGAGCCGGTTCGCTGTGGGGCGCGAGGGCGAAGCGGGCGTGCTGGCGCTCGCGGGCGGCGAGGACGCGAGTGCGGATCTCGGCGGATCCTTCGGCGGATGCGCCACCGCGCAGCTCCTTATATTGAACGGCGGGCACCTCTATATGTATGTCGATGCGGTCGAGCAGCGGGCCGGAGACTTTGCTGACGTAGCGCTGGATCATCGGCGGAGTACACATGCACTCGCGCGACTTGTCATTAAAATATCCGCAAGGTCGCGGGTTATCTCATTGTGACGCCCAGGAAGATCTATCTCCCGCTCAATCTATCTATATGACGATAAAGGTTGATTCGTAGTATTAGACAGCCTGCGATCGCTCACTGCTTTCCGCGTGCCGGCTTTTCGGAACAGATCAGCTATTCTCTTCTGCAGCGGGGCCAAGCCAAACTTTCTGATTTTTTCCCCGCTCCTACATAAATGCCTGATCGGTGTGACAGGGCCAATTGTCTTACGTGTTCGGTGTTCTCCTCTTGTGATCAGTTCAAATCTTCCTATGGCGGCGCTGCTTCATGCCTACAGTGGGCGTAATCGACAGAATCTTCAGTTGGAGCCGGGTTCGACATGCCCAACTCACGGCTCCCGTTCTAGCGGAACGTGAGCAGTACCTGGCTTACTTGCTGGAGAATGGCGTCAGTCGCCCGTCTGTGAGGTCCACCGCCTGCATTCTGATGCATCTGGTGAGACTCTTGGACCTTCATTCGATGCGGGCGGTTCACATCTCCGAGATTGAACAGGCGTCGGCGCGCTGGATCGTCGACCCGTCGGCTCACGTTACTAGACTCGTTGGACCCAAGTCCTTTGACAATTTCACACAGGCGGCCTGCAGGTGGTTCCAATTCCACAATGCCCTTGTCGAGAACAGATCAGATGATCCACTTAATTTGTGCCTCTATGAGTTTCTTGATTCCCAAAGGGAGAAACGACTATCCACTGCCACGATCCGAAGCCGAAGAGCAGTTGTATCTGACTTGTTCTCTTGGATGAGATTTCACGGTATGGCTCTGTCGCAAATGACAGCTGGCGATGTGGAAGGATATATGGAGGGCAAGAGAGCCGCCGGATGTAAGCCTCGGACCATTGCAGGTATTTGCAATCGTCTCCGTAGCTTCTTTCGTTACGCGGAACTGCGAGGCTGGGTGGGAACAGCGATCGCCCACGACATCCATGGCCCTCGAGTTCCTAGGTTTGCAGCTGCCGCACAGGGTCCTGCATGGAAGGACGTCAGGCGTCTGTTGGAATCCAATGATGAGGGGTCTCCCCACCCGTCGCGTTCGACAGCCATGCTGTTCTTGTTTTCGATCTACGGCCTGCGAGTGAGTGAAGTAGCCGGGCTTGTCTTAGAAGACTTCGACTGGGTAAATGAGACCTTTACGGTACGGCGGGCTAAGCGCGGGAGAATTCAGCAGTTTCCGATCCAGTTCGAGGTCGGGGAGGCGATTCTGAAATATCTGAAAGATGAGCGCCCAATTTGCAAGTCCCGCTTCGTATTCGTGACTCTGAGGCCTCCATTCCGCCGCGTTGGCACGCAAAGCATTCAAAATATGGTCTCCGGCCGAATGAAGATGCTTGGAGTGCAATCGAGAAGAATGGGGCCGCACTCCTTAAGACATGCATGCGCGACCCAACTACTTCGCAAAGGAATGTCACTACCTGAAATCGCGGACTTCCTTGGACATCGAGACCTACGATCCGTCAGCATCTATGCAAAGCTTGACGTCCGCGCACTCCGCAAAGTTGCCGATTTTACTTTGATGGAAACGCTATGAAGCTCTCGATAGCCGTCGATCAGTATGTCGCGCGCAAACGGATAGACGGATACGCGTTCAGCAACGAAGAATCACGCTTGGCCAGGTTCTGCAAGGCGAGCGGTGATCTCGACATCTCTGATCTAAGCAGTGATCACGTCGTCGCATACCTCGATGGCTCGGAAGTCGCTACCGTCACATGGCGTCAAAAGTACTTCCTTTTGTTGCGTTTCTTTGAGTTCCTGCACCGGCGAAAGGCTCTCCCGCTAATTCCAATGCCGCCGTTGAGACCAGCCGTTCGACAAACCTTTGTTCCGTACATCTATACGCGACAAGAGATTGTCCGTTTATTGGCTGCGACGACATCGTGTCAACAAGGGCAGAACTGCATAATCCATGCTGAGACGTTTCATGCGCTCCTTCTAACGCTCTACACTACGGGGGCGCGGCTTGGGGAAGCTGTCGGACTCAAGACTAAAGATGTCAACTTCAAAACAGGCATGCTCAACATAAAGGGCTCTGGGCTGAAGGGTGGACGCGTTATCCCTCTGAATCGGCAACTGCTAGAACAGCTTCGGAGCTATAACGATTGGAAAACTCGGGCGGGTATCAGTGGCGAACATTTGTTCACATATGAGAACGGAGGCTCGATTCCTACATCAACTGTTAGGCACAATTTCATTAGACTGTGTCGGGTGTCGAAGGTGATTCGTCGTTGCGGATCCCCCGCTAGACCTCGATTGCACGATATGCGTCAGACTTTCGCAGTACATAGGATTACGTCATGGATTCGTGACGGCGCTGATCTCAATCGGATGCTCCCTGCACTGGCCGCGTACATGGGTCAGGTAGGGTTGGGTTCCACAGAAAGGTATCTGCTCTTAGCGCCTGAAAGATTTAGGAAACACCTGGATAAACTGAGCTCTCCTCGATGTGGTGGAAATTGGCGAGACGACGAGCGACTGATGAGCTTCCTGGCAGGATTGTGAGAACCCATTCTTGTCCAAGCCGGAGGGCATGCTCGCTGCTGAGCGTGTTATGGGGGCGGGCAGCCGAACCCGTACTATTCGTCGGTTTGATTGAAACACCACACGGCTATTGCCGGGATTCGAAAGCTGCCAACTGCTCAAGCTGAGTCCGGTGGTTCTGAAGAACACGCGCGAGTTCCTCCAGCGCTTCTTCTCTTTCCTTAGTGTCAACCGCATCATCATCGAGGATGGCATGTAGCCTCTCCTCTTCCATCACAGAGAGCACAATCAAGGCTCTGAGCCTGGAGATCGCTAGCGTGCGGACTGGCTCCATAGGCCTCTACTATAAGCCAACTAAAGATGCCGTGGCCGGGGCAGACAAAGGGAAACCCTCGGCGGCAATGTGAGGGTCGGAGAGAATTGCTGTGCGTCACGAAGCAACGTGTTTGCGAGCAACTAGAGGTTTTGCAAACAACTCAATGGCCTCAGTCCCTCTGTTAGCAAGAAGCGCTGGCGCAACGACAAGAAGCTTATGGCGTTCTCGTCCAACTGTGCAGCCAAATGACCGATTTTCGGAAACGATAACCGAGCCGAACAAACGCCATTCATCCTCAAAGAGTGGATAGAAACTGCATCAGTTTCTTGTCATCACGCCAGCGGGTCTTTCCACATTTTGGACTCAGCAAGTTCAGCTGTTTGCGAAAGTGTTCTGGGGTCATGAGGAGATATTTATCCGTCGCGCCTAAACCGCTCTGACCCATGTAGACCGCCAAGGCCGGAAGCATTCGATTCAGATTGGCACCGTTTCGAATCCACGACGTGATTCTGTGAACTGCAAACGTGATCCTGAGGTCATGCATCCGAGACTGTTGCGCAGTTGAATCGCGCCTCGCGATCCCCGCAGCTTCGCGAAGCCTTCGAAATGTGTGCACAACAGTGGTAGCAACTAGAGCGCGACCGTTCTTCGTGGTGAATAAGTAATCGCTCTCAAAACCGCACCGGCTCCGAAATCGGATATATCGGCGCAGAACCTCTTGCAGATCATGGCCAATAGGTAGCCTGCGAGTCCGCCTGTTGTTCCTACTCCGAATCGTAAGGAATTCATTTCTGAGGTCTACGTCGTCGCACCTGAGAGCAATCATCTCCCCCGACATCGAGCCAGTTCCGTATAGCAGAATAAGGAATGCCCGCAATGTCTGGGCGTCAATGAGGCTGTTCCTTTTCTGTACCTGTGCCGTTGCGCTAAGCAACGCCCGAACTTCAGCCCGGGTGTATATATGTGGAACGAATGTCTGGCGCACAGGCAACCGTTGGGGTGGCATGAGGAACTCGGACGCCATCTTGCGGCAGGACCAGAAGGAGAAGAACTGCGCAAGGAGCTGGTGCTTTCCGCGCCAGGTGACGGTTGATGTAAGCGGCTCATCCAAGAATCTCAGGACATCTCGCGCCGTCAGTTGACTGAGATGCACGTCCCCGACCCGTCTATAAAACCCGTGAAAGAGCTCTTCACCGTGGTCGAATAGGAGCCCCACCTCTCGTTTTTGCGCGACGTACCTTTCAATGCCTTCGGATAGCTTCACTTAACACCAGCCAAACTGAAGGCCGCGACTGCTCGGAGTGCCCGCACGTCAGACTTTGCGTAGATGCTCACCGATGCCATACCGCGATGGCCGAGGAAATCTGCGATGTCTCGCAGAGATGACCCCTTTTTCAGTAGTTGAGTTGCACAAGCGTGGCGAAGAGAGTGGGGGCCCATGCTCTCCGACTCAATTCCCAACTTCATTATTCGGGAGGCCACAATCTCCCAAACATTTCCCGAGTTCAGGGACCTATACGGAGTTTGCACAGTCACGAACAGATTCCGAACCGAACAACGGGGACGGCCTCGTTGCAGATAGTCTAGAATCGCCTGTCCTACCTCAAATTGGAGGGGAAACTGCTGGATTCTGCCGCTCTTCGCCCGCTTCAATGTGAATGTCTCGTTTATCCAGTCGAAATTGTTAAGAGTTAGATTGGTGATCTCAATGGCTCGCACTGCGTAGATTGAGCACAGCGAGATGACGGCTCGTGTTCGCAATTGACTTGGTGTAGCGGCTGCATTGGCCGCAGCCAATCGCCTGACATCACTCCAGCACGGTCCCCTTGACACCAGGTCCGGCTTTGGAACCCGCGGACTTCGGATGCCCAACGCAATCGTGTAATCGCTCCATCCCTGCAACTCGCAGAAGCGAAAGAATGCGCGCAGAGTATTACATTGACCTGCTATCGTTACCAGCTTGACGCCGGCGTCTCGCCTCGTCTTAAGGAACTCGTCGATGTCGATGAGCGATATTGCCGAGATTGACCCACAGCGCTCCCCTGCCCAAGTCAAGAACGAGGCGACACCGGATATGTAGTGCCGAAGGGAGGACGAGCTGAATTGCCGCTCAAATGTGAGGTAATGGACAAACCGTGCGAGATGAAGGTCAAAGGGCCGTGTCGGGGCTGGGGGGACAACCACTAGTTTGCAATACCTAAACCAATTTGTTGCGATGTTTGTGAACATGTACAGCGAAGTCTTTCCCTGCTGCCTGGTTGTATGAGACTCAACGTCCGTCAACCAGCGCCGGGCAGCGTCATGAATCTCGCCGCGGCTTACAGCACGTAGCTGATCCAGCTCCATCAGACGAATGACATGTAGCAGGATGCATGCGATCGATCGCACTCTCGCTTTGCAAACGCCTTGATTGAGCAGAGCTATGAGGTATCGCTCACGTTCTTTGAGGAGCGGCGCTTCGCGCTGCTTGAGACGAACTCTTTCTCGTACGAACAGACTCTCGATCATTTCTGCGGTCCTCTCTCGGACACTGTGGGATCCTTGGTTGAATTCGTGATGTCGGTCTCGCTCCAAGAGTGGGGGCGGAGCAAAGGCATCCGGATTAGGAATTCCACAATAAACTCAGCGACGCGCTAATGGCTCAGCCGCCGAGGCCGATGAACTAGTCAGAGACCGAGGTCTGATGAATGAACCATAGTGACGGAATTAGAGCGCAGCGGCGCGTTGATCCAACGGGGGCGTCAGCTGCGTCCAACCCGAGCGGGGCTGGGCGGACACAGATGAATCCCTTGCCAACACGAGCCAGGAGTGCATCGGGTTAGTGCGTCGCCAGCTGACAAAGTCGATTTGAGCACCACATTGTGCGTGGTGGCGCGCGCGTTAATCGGCACTGATGTCCGCGCGGAGAGGATAGCGGCCCTACGGCAATCGATCGCCGCTAACAGGTACAACGTGCCCTCATCGGACATAGCGGGCAAGCTGATACGTTCTCTATTGAAGGAGCGCACCTGACGGAGCAGGGGACGTGGGAGGAGATGCGGTTCTGTGACTCGACGAGATTACGGATACTGTTCTCCAGCATCGAAGTAAAATGACCGCCGCCGCCGCCGATCGGCATGGTCGCGGGTTATCTCATCATGACGCCTAGAAGAGTTTATCTATCACTTGATCTATCTTTCTGATGCTACAAATAACGTCCGGATTACTCTGTAATCAGAGTCACTCTCTAGAAAACGGGGTTTTGACCAAGTTCAACACTGCCGCCCCGCTGACCCGCTGGCTCGCTGACTTGCTGACCCGCGGAGCCCCCGCTGCCTCAATCGGCCTTATCCGGTTCCCGCATCTCAAAAGAGGAGGAAGGAAAGTGGCGGCTCCGTGACAGTAAACGCAACCGAATCCCGGACAGCACGATGGTGGCACGTGGGCCCCGCAGCCGAACGCTGGATTGCCGCCGCAGGCCTCGCCGTCGTTGTGCTGGCCGCCATTGGCTTCCTGCTGGTCAATAAATATTGGCCCTACCGCTATCGCAACGTAAAGCCGCTGCTGGAGGAGGTATTTGCCAGCAAAATCACCATCGATCGCTACCACCGCATCTACTTCCCCCATCTGGGCTTTGTGGCAGAGGGGTTGACTCTGCGCCGCAATACGGCTCCGGACCTGCCGCCCATCGGCCATGCGGACCAACTCAGCGTGGAGGGCAACTGGCTTGACCTGCTGCGGCTGCGACGGGAGGTGCGCCTGGTGGATGTAAAGGGCCTGCACGTCGTCATTCCGCCCGCAGGCAGCTCCGCCAGCCGCGAAGACTTTCCCCCCGGAAGCAGCGTGGACTTCGCCGGCCCGCCGACAACCGTGGAAACGCTGCATATGCAGGACGCCTTGCTCGATGTCGTGCACCACGATGGCAGCCGCACGTCCTACCCCATCCGCGATCTTGCGCTGCACGGCGTGCGCAGCGGCCAGGCAACCCAGTTCGTCGTAGACATGGGGAACCCCAAGCCGACTGGTCGCATCCACGCGCAGGGAAGCTTCGGCCCCCTCATTCCATACAACCTGGGCGCCACTCTACTGTCCGGCGACTTCGACTTCGCGCCGGTGAATCTGGGGGACATCGGAACCCTGCGCGGGACCCTCTCCGCGAAGGGACACTTCTCGGGCAGCCTCGCGGACATTGAGCTGGCAGTCACCGCCGCCACGCCCGATTTCGCCGTCGACAAAGGGCAGCCCGTCGCCATGTCCGGTTCCGCGCAATGCACCGTGAATGGACTCAACGCGAACGTCGTCCTCCATACAATTCAGGTGCGGACAGGCGCAACGGTGGTGCATGCCGCCGGCGCTGTCATCGGATCGCCCAAAGTCACCGACCTGCAGTTTGACGTCGAGAGGGGCCGCGCGCAGGACCTGCTGCGGCCCTTCCTGCACGACCGTGTCCCCATAACCGGTGTGGTGTGGCTCAAGAGTCGCGCGCACATCGCGCCCGGAAAGCATGGCGAGCGGTTTCTCCAGCGTCTCGCGGTAGATGGCGGATTCGACGTCCCGGCGGAGCGGCTTACGAACCTCGAAACCGAGAAGTCGCTGACCGCATTCAGCGCGCGGGCCCAGGGCGCAGGATCCGGCCAGGGCGACGCCGGCGATCCGGATACCGCGGGTGCTGACGCAATCTCGTCGCTTCAGGGCCAGGTCAAGATCCGCAACGGCATCTTGTCAACACACCGGCTCACCTTCCAGGTACCGGGCGCGACCGCCGACCTGCAAGGCACCTTCGCCTTTCACACAGGCGCAGTCCATCTCACCGGCCAACTCAAGATGGACGCCGATATCTCCCACGCCGCGACCGGATTCAAGTCCGTCCTGCTCAAGCCGCTAGCGCCCTTCTTCAAAAGGAAGAACGCAGGTGCCGCTGTGCAGATCGCCGTAACCGGCATCCCGCACCAATACCATGTGAGCCAGGACGTGTTCCACACCAAGTAGCGCGAACCTCGAACCTGCCTCGCGCTCGGCTTGATGGTCGCGACTTCAAACTGCGGTACCGCGTCGGCCGGCATGGACCTGAACGGCCGAAGCATCTTGCGCCGCCAGCGGCGCATGCCACATCCCCAACAAAACTGCCGCAACGCCCATCCATCCGGCAGCACACAACCGCGTCCGTCTAACCAGCTGAATACAACAAGGCCCACGTTCTCTCATACGGGGACCCATCTTATCCCATCGCTTTCTTCCAGCTTCCCACCCCAAAAGCCGGTAATTCTACTCAGTAGCTGACCTTCCCTGAAAGCGGAGTTTTCGCCAAGTTCACCCGGGCCGGAGACGTGTAACGCGAACTTGCTCAAAACGAGACTTTTCAGGAGTTTGAGTTGTGTGCTGGAGTAGGATTTGAGGTGAGTATCGTTCATGATTGGCAAGATTCTGGCAGTCGGATTTGTGTGCATGGAGATGGCGGTGAGGCAGACGGCGAGCAAGCCGGCGGCTGCCGCGGCTCCAGCAGCTGCGAGCTCAGTTTCAACAACAACTGCGACTCCTGCGCCCGCAGCAACGGCAGCGCCCACTCGGGCGTATGCCTTCGACGTCATCTCCATCCGCCAGAACAAGACTCCGCCAACACTGGAAGTGCTCGCGCAGGCCGGACCGACAGCGGATGGGTTTCGCAGCCATCAGCAGCCTCTGTTGTTGTCGCTCATTACGGCGTATGTCCCGCAGGTGGGCGGAGCGGCTGTCTACGCGTTCAACCAGGTCAAGGGTATTCCAGACTGGTTAATCAGTGAACCTTACGACATTGACGCGCGCATCTCTGACGAGGATCGTGCGGAGTGGCAGAATCCAGCCATGCAGAAGGTGATGTTGCGGGCCATGCTACAGGCGCTGCTCGCGGACCGCTGCAAGCTGGCCGTGCATCGCGAGATGAAGGACACTCAGGTGACCTCGCTGGTGGTGGCCAAGGGCGGGCCGAAGTTCAAGGAGACGGACCCTACCGTGGAGCATCCGGGTGGACAGAAGCTGCCATTCGGCGGTGTCACTGTCCTCCATGGCGAGGACGGGATGAGCTTTTACGACACCTCGATGGCGTCCTTCGCGTCGTTGCTTTCCTCATTGGCGAATGAGGGACGCCCTGTTCAGGACAAAACCGGGCTCACCGGCCGCTACGACATCACCTTGAAATTCGCGAAGCGGGGCGAGCAGGCCGATGACGCCGACCCGGGGATTTTCCCCCTCGCGGAGATGATCCTTTCCGGGTTGAACAACCTCGGGCTGAAGCTCGACTCCGAAAAGGGCCAGGTGGAGACCCTGGTCATCGACCACATGGAGCGGCCCTCGGGGAACTAGGGGTGTATCGAACCTGACGAAATACGGCGTTTTGACCAAGTTCGATTCGCTGAACTCACTGGCCCGGCGAACTTGCTCAAAACGCGACGCAATATAAGAAGGCGC
>PKWK01000080.1 GCA_003133205.1 Granulicella sp.
TCCATCCACAAACATTAACACAAATCGACCGTAGTGTGAACACGCCCTAGTTCAACTCGCTGATCGAAACTGCCCCGTGAACTTGGGCAAAAGCCGACTTTTCAGGCATTCGTCGTTCTAGCGTGATTCGATGGGGGAAGGCTCACGCGCAGAACTGGCTTACGAGAAGCTATTCCACGTCGTCCCTTACGGCTGCGAATTGGTCGGGCACTCGTTCCTCTTCCACGCGCTCCATGGCTTCTGTCACTGACTTCAACGCGGAATGCGCCCCGATTTTCAGGCACACGATGTCGTTGGTGCAGAACAACAGGTCCACTCCCATTCGGATCCAGTGGGCATAATCCGCCGCGCCGCATGCGGTCGCAATCTTCTTACCGTTGCGCCGAGCTGTCTCGATGATTTTCTTTCCGGCTGCCAGCACTTCGGGATGGCCAGTCTGGCCGGGAAGGCCAAGACTGGCGGCGAGATCGGAGGGGCCGATGAAGACGTCCACGCCGGGCACGGCTGCAAGCTCTTCGATCCGAGCCAGCGCGGCCGTTGTCTCCACCTGCGCCAGCAGGCTGAGATCACGGTTCAGCCGCTGCTGCTCGGCCGGCACGTCATGTACGAGCCCATACCTGAGTGCGCGCGACACGGTGAAGTGGCCCCGGCTTCCCTCCGGTGCGAACCGCGAGTACTTGACCAGCTGCTCCAGGTGCTCGGGGGTGTCGGCCATGGGGACGTCGATGATATCGGGGCCGCATTCGGCCGCCTTTAACACGCTCTCCCGCCGCGTGTCCGGGATCCGGATCATGGTCAGCATCCCGGTCCCCGTCGCCATGCGGCACAGGTCAGCCGCCTCGGCAAAGGTGATGGGCGCGTGTTCCATCTCGATCCAGATGATCTTGAAACCCGTGTAGGCCGCAATCTCCAGAAATACGGGATCGTAAAAATACAACGCCGCGCCCAGTAGCGGTCTTGCGCCGGCGTTGTCGATCGCTTCATGCAAACGGTTCATGGGGGTTCCTCTGCTGTCTGAGATTCTGATCTGAGGTTTCTCTAGAATCAATTCTTCCTAAGTCCCACATTCCAGCAGTTACGCAAACTCAAGAACATCATGCGCATCGCCTCCACCTGCGCGGGTCCGGCGATGATGTCCGGTCCGCGGCAGGTGCAGGAATACGCGCTTCATAGGCCGTCTCCGGCGTTACAAATCAAAAACTGAGCTTCAGCGACATCTGCACCTGGCGAGGCAGATTTGCCTGCGAGGAGATGGTGCCGAAGGTTGCGCTGGTCGGCGTCAGAGTCGGCGCCGCAAACTGCGGATGGTTCAGCGAGTTGAACATATCGCAGCGGAACTGCGCCTGCACCTTCTCCGTAATCCGGTTCGATTTGGAGAGCGACAGATCCAGGCTGTTGATTCCGTCCGCGCGCGCGTGAGTCACCTGGGTGGGCAGCGTGCGTATATGGTCGCCCGTTACCGGCTGGTCGGCGGACAGCTTGTCGAACTGGCTGGTGTCGAACGTGCCCGCCACGTTGTGCGGATTCACCTGCAGGCTGTTCAGGCTGGTTCCGTTGTAGATGATGTCCCCCCAGGCGAAGGGAGGGCCGTCCGGCTGCAGCGTGTAGATCTCCGTCAGGTTCCAGCCGCTCATCAGGTAGTTCGCCACGGGAATGTTCGGATTGAACCTGCGCTTCTCGCCGAAGGGCAGCTCCCATGTTCCGCTGATCACCAGGTGCTGCGGCCGGTCGTCTGCGCTGATCCTCTTCTCCAGATTCGCGTCCTGCGGATTGAGGTAGCTGGTGCGGTCCAGCTTCTTGGACACGGCATAGTTTGCCACGAACCGCACGCCATGCGACATGCGCTTCTCCACCCGCATCTCCAGCATGTCGTAGATCGAGCTGCCGATCGGATCGCTGGACAGCGTAACGCCTGTGTACTGCGGATACGGCAGCAAGAGCTGCGACTGCGCCACCGTGGAACCGTTGATGGTTGTGCCTGGCAGCAATCCAGCAAAGGGGTTGGCTACGGCGGCACTGAGGAAGTTGACCACCGATGCGACCCGCACCTGGCCGACATTCAGATACGATGCGGGCACATAGTCGAGGCTCTTGCTGACCGGCAGACGCGCGAGGTGCGCACCCACATATCCAACCTCCACCAGCGTATTGCCTGGCAGGCTCCGCTGGATATCCAGGTCCCAGCGGACCGCATAGTCGTTGCGCACCTGGGGCGAATAGAAGCTGATCGACTGGCCCAGAAACGTCGAGAGCCCCAGCGAATTGCCGGGCGGCTGGGTGAGTCCGCCCGGGAACGGATTCGACAGGGTTGTGCTCGGTGACAGGAACGAGTTTGTCGTCACCTGCATCGAGGTCGTCTGGTTGTAGCCGGGCGCAATCGCATCCTGCCGCCCGACATAGTCGTTGAAGATGCCGAAGCCTCCGCGGATGGACGTCTGCTTCAGAGGTGTCCACGCGAATCCCAGGCGCGGGCTGAAGTCGTCTGCCTTCGTCGTATAGAAGGTACGGTTGCTGGAGGTTGCAAACACCAGCCCTCCCATCAGCGTGGGGAAGGTGATGCCCGAGACCGGATGCGCCGCAAACGCTGTCTGCGCCGCCGCGTTGATCGGGCTCACGGTTGAGCTGGCGAAGCCGTTCACCGCGCGGTTGTTGCTCTCCACCGACGGGAAGTCGTGCTCATAACGCAATCCCAGGTTCAAGGTGAGGTTCGGCAGCAGGCGGAAGTTATCCTGCACGAACGCCGCAAGAAACCTCGCGCTGCTGGTCTCGTTGGTGTTCAGGTCGTAGCTTCCACTGGTTGGTAGCCCCATCTCCAGCGCAGCCAGGTCCTGACCAAAGGCTCCGCCGGCGGTGCTGAGCGGACCGTTGGTCCAGCCCGTACCGCCAAACGTGTACGACCCCGCAGAGTTCCCGTCAGCCACCGACCACGTCTTCTCCAGCCGCCCGTCCGCACCTACTTCCAGGCTGTGCCGGCCCATAGTGTGGCTCAGCATCGTGAATACCTGGAAGCCGTCGAACGGCTCGTACTGCCCCTTGCTGTAGCCGTAGCTGACGAAGTAGGGCATGCTGGTCACCGGAAATGCCGGGTAGCGCGACGCCGACTGCAGCGCCGACGGGAACCCCAGGGTTGTCAGTGGAACGCTCGAAGCCAGTGGCCGCGACGTGATATTGCGTGTCCAGTTCAGCCGGTTGTCCCACACCGTATTCGCCGAGAAGATGTGCACATCGTCCAGGGTCGAGCCCCAGTTGGGCTGGATGAGGTAGCTGCCCGTCGCGACGTTGCCGAACACGTTGCCCGAAGCGTGAAACCGGTCGTTGTGCCGGAAATCATACGACAGCTTATTCCGGCTGCTGATGTTCAGATCGATGCGCGCGAGTTCGCTGTCGAAGCGGTCCGTGCTGTTGCCTGGGTAGTAATAGTTGTTTTGTCCGTTCGACAGACCCGTTGTGTTCGGCTCCGCATAGTAGCTCAGCAGATTCATGCCCACCGTATTCAGGTAAGACGGCGGAATCACATTCGCCTTGCCCAGATACGAGATCGGCTGGCGCGTGATCTTGCCCCCCGACGGCACCGCCGTGTATGGATCGTAGATGGTCACTGTCGGCAGCAGCGCCGAAAAATCTCCCTGCCTCTCCGCATCGGTCGGCACGGTAGTAAGGCTGGGCGAAGGCGTGTTGTCGAGAAACTCCTCAAACGCACCGAAGATAAACAGCTTGTCGTGCCCGTCGTAAAGCCGAGGGATGACCACCGGCCCGCCGTAGCTTCCGCCAAACTGGTTCGACCGTGTCACCGATTTCTTTGCGGCGGCCGCCTTGGTAAACCAGGGCGTGTCATTCAGCGCCGACCACTGCCCGAACTCATAAAGACTGCCGTGATACTTGTTAGTTCCGGACTTCGTGACCTGGTTCACGGTTCCGCCGGCGGTATGCCCGTAGGCCGCGTCGGCCTGGAACGATTCCACCTTTACCTCCTGCACTGCATCCATCGGAGGGCTGTAGGCGATCGTGCCGTCGAAAAGGTAGTCCGGCGCGCCGTCCATCAACAGCTCGTTCTTCTTCTGCGCCGCTCCACCCATCGCAAAGCCGGACGGGCCGCTGTTGTCGAACGGATGGAAGAACTGCGGATTGTTCGAGGGAATCACCCCCATCGCCAGCTGCGAGAGGATGAGCGGCGTGTTGCCGTTCACCGGAATGTTCTCCGCGTCCTCCTGATTCAGCACCTGCCCGGTGGAGGCGCTCGACGTCTCCAGCAGCGAGCTCTCCGTCGAGACGGTGACCGTCTGCGACTGAGCTCCCATCTCCAGGGGCAAGTCCAAACCGACGTGCTCGTTAGCGCCGACCACCACGTTTTCCCGCACAAAGCTCTTGAATCCGCTTTCCGTCACCGTCACACGGTAGGTGCCCGGCGCAACAAACGGGAATGTGTATTCGCCCACCTTGTTGGTCACGGCCGTGTATGCGGATCCGGTGGACATCTCCGCGGCAACGACGTTGGCCCCGGCCAGTACCGCGCCGGTCGGATCAGTGACTCGCCCCGCAATGGTCCCCTTCGATATCTGGGCGTGAGCCAACGTTGCGAACCCAAATATCAGCAGCAAGCATGTGCAAAGTGCTCTTGCTTTCCTCATTGTGGTTTCTCCTTTTGGGCAGAAACTTTAGGGCAGAAACTAGAATGCCGATTTCGTAACGCCACAGACAGTAGTCAACCGATCCGACTTCTGTCAACACTTAACTTCTGAATTGTGCAGACAATTTTCATGTTGCTCGTCCGGGCACCATCCGATCGCTCGTCGAAGCTCTCCCTTGAGCCAAGCAAACACTTCCGATTCGAGCAAGAATGCTCCAATCTATTAGAGAGACTGCGCTTCTTGCTCACAATGAAGGAATTCCGCAAGACGGAATGTGAGGCTGGATGCTGGGTTATATCGAGTCAATACCCACAATCACCAAGCGACTTAGGACGATTTTTGGGTCAAACCAATATGTCTGCACCGCAGTTCACCGAATGCGACCATTAACTTTCACTCTTATCCTTGGCCATTGCTCGCCCCTTGAGCCAATGGCTTGGCAGAGAGATAACCAACTCTGAAGCCAAATCTTGTAGTTCCCGAAATACGGGTTGATGATTATGCCCTTAGCTCAGGCAGAGCAATAAGTTGTTTGTATGTGACTGTTTGTGTTGCTAGGCATGCTCTGAGGAGTCGTGTGAGTAAGTCCTTTTCCATGGTTCTTCGGTTGAGCCTGTAGTTGAACTCGGCCACATAGCGCTTGAGGTGTTTGTTCTCGACGGTATGGTGAGTTCCCAGCAGGAAGCGCTTCAGGTTGGACAGCGTGATATGGACCCAGGGGAAGAGCTTGTGAGCTGGCTGGTCCTGTTTGGACAGCTCGATGGCGGTGTGGGCGAAGCCGTTCTGCTCCACATGCCAGTATCCGTTCCAGCCGTCGGTGAGGACATGGCTGCCGGGCTCGATCTTGTCCTTGAGGAAGCCGTCCAGACTTTTGGAACCGGCGTTCGGGAGTA
The DNA here is from genome assembly GCA_003133205.1 of Granulicella sp. Next base: position 5,522 of record PKWK01000080.1, read on the forward strand.
CCGACAGCGCTGCGAAGCCGGGGACCGGGGTCCTGCCCGGCTGGCCTGCGGCGCTATGTTCGACCGCCACGGCCACGACGGACTTGCTCTTGGCGCCGCGCCCCTTGCGGGCTTCGCCATGCTCCTCGCCACCCACGTAGCCCTCGTCGACCTCGATCAGACCGCTCAACTTGTAGCTCTGATCGCGATCCTCCATCGCCTTGCGGATCTTGTGCTGCATCAGCCACGCGGTGCGGTAGCCGACGCCGATCTCCTTCGACAACTGCATCGCCGAGATGCCCTTTTTGTCGTGGCTCATTCGATAAATGGCCCAGAACCAGCTGGTCAGCGGCGTGCGGGTCTTGTGAAAGATCGTGCCCGCAGTCACCGAACACTGGTACGCACAACGAGTGCACTCATGCACCTGGCGATCCGACATATAACCGCGGCTGGGGCCGTCACATCGCGGACAGCGAAACCCGTCCGGCCAGCGCTGCCGGTTTAGCTGCTCCCCGCAACCCGACTCCTCGCCAAACAAGGACCGGAACTCCTGTACCGTCAGCATCCTGAGACTCTTCTTCGACATGAAATTAGACTATCGCCTTATCTTCGCCTGAGCAAGAGGCATAATCATCTTCTGGCATTCTCGATTACCACTTCGGCCCCGGCGCGCACCTTCGCGATCAGTCCGGCAAAATTGCCCGCCGCTTCCGCTTCCGAGATGTGAACCGTCGCCATGTGAAAATCATACCCCCGGCATCGCCCAGACGAAAGACAATACGGAGAGATGACTATGCGGTTAGCTCA
>PKWK01000315.1 GCA_003133205.1 Granulicella sp.
CAGTCAAAACGGCGCACCTGAAACCTGCTTGCCGAAATGGCCCATAAGCGGCCGGGCGTTTTCAAAGGACAGGTACGCGGCGTATCTCATCAAGGCCAGGAGAACACTCTCCACCTAAAGGCCGAATACATTGACGCAGACTTTCCTTCATTCGAAACTTTTCCCTTGCATTCACACGGCGGACCATACATTCGGCAAGTTCAATCGCTGGTCCCCGCTCGCCGGTTGAACTTGGTCCAAATGCGACATTGCGAGCAATCCAGAGTCGGTTCCGAAACGATGTGATTCTGGATTACGTTACAGGGATTGGGTCTGAGCGGACCCCACTCATGACGATGCGACTGTCATGAATGGGGCACCCAGATTTGTGAGTGAGCCACCCGCCCGCCCGCCCGCCGATGCCCACTCAGCCGGAAGACTGAGTGGGCGTTCTACCGTGGCGGACTTGTGGCTCTGGCTGCGACGCGCTGCTGGAAGACCCCGCTGAAGGCAGAGCGAACGCCGGCGAACGTAAGCGACCAGAGAATGGCCACGATCAGCGCCAGCGGAAGACCGCTTGGGTCCATGAACGCGTGGAAGAGCAGAATGTTCACAATCACCGGGCCGAGCAGCAACAGCGCCAGCGGCACGTAGCGGTTCACCAGCAGCAGGATCGCGGGGATGAGTTGAAGCAGGAAGACAACCACGAGATAGTGCGAGACGAAAAGTGCGCCCATGAATTGCGCGGCCATGCCGGTGGGCGGAGGCATGTGGATGAACTGCAGGAAGCCGTTGAGTCCGAACACGAGGAAGACAAGGCCCAGCAGATAGCGGGTGATGGTCGATGCGGTTTTCATAGCGAATGATCCTTTGCGAATTGAGATTAGGTTGCGAATCAGGCTGCCTCGAACTGGGCCCGGATGGAATCGACATGCGGCTGGAGGAAGGTCTGGCGGTCGATCTTGCCGTAGCTGAGCGCGGAGGCTCCGCCTGCGGTGAGGAAGGTGGTGTTGGTGACTCCGAGGAAGCCGAGAACGGTGCGGAGGTACGGCTCGACGAAGTTGAACGAGGCCATGGCCGTGCCCGCGTCGTACTTGCCGCCGGACGCGATGATGATGGTGGCCCTCTTGTCCGTGAGGAGGCCGGCGGGTGCGCCGGTTGCGTAGGAGAAGGTCTTGTTGACGCGGGCGACCTGGTCGATCCAGAGCTTCAGGGTCGAGGGGATGGAGAAGTTGTGCATGGGCACGCCGAGGACGTACTCGTCGGCGGCTTGGAGCTCGGCGATGAGGGTGTCGGAGAGGCTTAGGAGGTTGCGCTGGTCCGGGGTGCGGGCCTCGTCAGGAGCGTACGCGGCGCCGACCCACGCAGCTGTGACCGGTAGGATGGACGTTGCGGCGAGGTCGCGGGTGGTGACCTTGCCCGTGGGATTGGCCAGTTTCCAACTGCGAACGTACTCGGCGGTAAGTTGCCGCGAGATGGAGTCTTCTGCGAGGGGGCTGGAGTCGATATCGAGCAGAGTAGGCATAGTGTGAATCTCCTTCACAACAATTGATGTCTAAACAACAGATGTCGATTCAAGAAAGAGCGACAGATGTTGTTTAAGTTGTGGTGAGATTGTGGAAATCGGGTAGTCTGAAGGCGGGAAATTCTATGGAAGAGCTTTGTATGGAGACGGTCGATCCGCGGATTCGGCGGACCCGTGTGCTGCTCCAGCAGGCATTGGGGAAGCTGCTGGAGACAAAGGAGTTCGACAAGATTTCGGTGCAGGATATCGCCGAGACGGCGACGGTGAATCGCGCCACTTTCTACGACCACTACACGGACAAGTTTGCCCTGCTGGAGTGCATGGTCGGGACGCGGTTTGGGGAGCTGCTGGCGGCGCGCGGGGTGCGGTTCGATGGGGGGTGCGCGTCGGCGCTGCGGGGGATGGTTCAGGGCGTGTGCGACTACCTGGCGGCCGCTCCGGGGATGGAGTGCGAGCGGCAGTTGCAGATGGAGCCGCATATGGAGGCGGCGGTGATTGCGGTGGTTCGCGGGATGCTGCTCAAGGGGTTTGCCAAGCATCCGCCGGCGGAGGGCGTGTCGGCCGAGATGCTGGCGGCGACGCTGAGCTGGGCGATCTACGGCGCGGCGAAGGAGTGGCTGCGGACTCCGGGGAGATGTTCGTCGGAGGACGTGGTGGACCAGGTGATGGCGCTGGTGCAGCCGGTGTTTGGGGCGGCATTTGCGCGGGCGGAGATAAGCGCGTGAGTTTGATTGATCTTTTCAAAAGAAAGAGCGATGAGCAAAGGGCGATTGAGGCGTACAACCTTGGCCTGAAGGCGAAGTACCAAGGAGATTGGCGCGAGAGCCTTGCTCAGAACCAGCGCGCAGACAGACTTCGTCCTGGTGATGAATCGACCATTTGGAACCTCGGCATCGCGGCGACTGCATTAAGCGAGTGGGACGAGGCGCGGCGAGCATGGCGGAGCTGCGGCATCGAGGTCAACGATGGGCCGGGCGAGGTGCTGTGGTCGGAGATGAAGGCTTGCGTTCGCGCTAATCCTAGCGGAGCTGCGGATGTAGTTTGGGGGATGAGAATCGATCCAGCGCGCATTCGAATCGAGAACGTGCCACTGCCTGCTTCAGAGCGCCGGTATGGAGACGTCCTGGTCAACGACGGTGCTGAGGAGGGAACACGGATTTCGAATGGAAGTGAGTACCCGGTCTTCGACGAGTTGGGAATCTGGAAAATATCATCGTATTCCACATTCGAAGTTCAGTTGGTGATGCCCAACGAGAGTGCGATGGAAAACCTGCAGAGTAGGTGCCGTGAGAGCGGGTTGTGGGTCGAGGATTGGGGAACGGTTCGCATCCTCTGCGAGGTGTGTAGCAGAGGCACTCCGGGCGAGCACGTCTGTACAAATGAGCCTACAGGTCAGAACCAGTACGGATTTGCTACAAAGTCAGAGAGCGCGTTGCGCAGTGTTTTACAGGAGTGGGCCGAGGTCGAGGATAGTGCGGTGGTTGGGAGCATAACCCTAGCTGTCGCGGGTTTGACTGCCTAAATCGGACCGAATGCGGTCGTTTGCTACCGCAAACGATAACCCACCCTTTCGCAAAGGCGCGAAAGGATGGGGCACCCGGTTCGGTGGTTGGTCAGGAGATTGCTGCGGTTACCAAGGCCTGCGCTTCGGTTTGGATTTGTTTTAGGTGGGCTTCGCCGTTGAAGCTCTCCGCGTAAATTTTGTAGACGTCTTCGGTGCCGCTGGGGCGGGCGGCGAACCAGCCGTTTTCCGTGGTGACCTTGAGGCCGCCGATGGCTGCGTGGTTGCCGGGTGCTTCGGTGAGGATCGCGGTGATCGGTTCGCCAGCGAGCGTGGTGGCCGTGACCTGCGAGGGCGAGAGCTTGGCGAGTTTGGCCTTCTGCTCTTTACTGGCGGCGGCGTCGATGCGCTGGTAGACGGGCGAGCCGTATTTGGCAGTGAGGTCGCCGTAGAGTTGGCCCGGATCTTTGCCCGTGACCGCGGTCATCTCGGCGGCGAGCAGGCCCATGATGAGGCCGTCTTTGTCGGTGGTCCAGACTGTGCCGTTGCGGCGGAGGAAGCTGGCGCCTGCGGACTCTTCGCCGACGAAGCCGAGCGAGCCGTCGATCAGGCCGTCCACGAACCACTTGAAGCCGACGGGGACTTCGAGCATCGGGCGCCCGAGGCCTTTCGCGACACGGTCGATGATGGACGAGGAGACCAACGTCTTGCCGATGCCGACCTTTGCGGACCACTCCGGCCGGTGGGTGAAGAGGTATTGGATCGCGACGGCGAGGTAGTGATTCGGATTGAGCAGCCCCGTGGTGCGAGTGACGATGCCGTGGCGATCGTGATCGGTGTCACAGGCCCAGGCTACATCGAATTTTTCTTTGTTCGCGATCATGCTTGCCATCGCGAATGGGCTGGAGCAGTCCATGCGAATGCGCGAGTCCCAGTCGAGCGTCATGAAGCGGAAGGTTGGGTCGACGTAGGGATTCAGGATGTGTAACTGAAGTTGATACTTTTCCGCGATGCGCGGCCAGTAGTAGACGCCCGCGCCGCCCAGCGGATTGACCGCGAGCGACAGCTTTGTGCCGGCCAGCGGCGCGAAGTCGATGACGTTGGCGAGGTCGTTGACGTAGGTGCTGATGTAGTCGTGCCGGTGGGTGGTGTCGGCGTTCAGCGCGAGGTGGTAGTCGAGGCGCTTCACGTCGGTCAGGCGGTCTGCGATCAGTTGGTTCGCGCGGTTCTCGATCCACTTGGTCGCCGTCGTATCCGCGGGGCCTCCGTTGGGCGGGTTGTACTTGA
>PKWK01000317.1 GCA_003133205.1 Granulicella sp.
CCCGGTCAACCTCACGCACTCGTCCGATCTGCGCACGATGGAGGAGATCTTTCACGTAAGCCCGTTGCTCGGGGATGCGGCGAACGCAGACGATCTTTCGGATCTGTTCCAGCCGGGAGCGATTCCGAAGAAGTAATTGTTTTGCGGAACGGAAGTAATTGGGCGCGGGGATGTGTCGATCTCCGCGCCCTTTCTTTGCGCTGTTGGCACGGCGCAGGAGCATGAAGCAGAAGGCCAGATGGTTCCGCGCTCAGGCGGCGACGGACTTGGCGACGGTTTGCCGGACTGGTTGCTGCCATAGTTCCTTGGGCGGGCCGGGGTCCGTGGTCTGCACAATGGCGTAGTGGATGTGGGTGCGGCAATAGGCGCATTCGGTATCGCGCACCACGGCGACATTGCTGCCGGGAGCGCAGGCGGAGGTCCGCAGGCACTCGGGGCAGGCGATCACGACTTGCTCATGGCCGCCGCTCTTCGGAGGGTGGGTGGCAATCCAGATGGGAGCGGAGTCGGTATCGCGCGGGGCGAGGTGCGCGGGCTCAGGGCTAGCCATCTCCTCCACGATCCGCAGCAGGGTGACGACGCCGGTGGCCTTCTGGTAGAAGACGTCGGCGGCGACGCCCGTGGGAACGCCGCCACCGGAGAAGGCGCTGCTCATGGCGATGACGGGGACGGCGGGGAATCTGCGACGGACCACGGAGAGGAGTTCGAAGCCGGACATGCCGAGCATGTAGAGATCGGAGAGAATGAGGTCGGGCATCTCGGTGCGCATCTCGGCGAGTGCAGCGAAGCCGTCCTCCGCCGAACGGACCTTGTATCCCGACTGGGTGAGTATGGCCTCCAACAGGATCCGGAGCTGGGCATCATCTTCGACGATTAGAAGATTATTCTTGCGAGCGGGCATCTCGAACCTCCGTTCGTGCGTCCGACAGAAGTTAACCATCGCACCACTCGGATGGCGTGTCTGGTCAATAGTGACCAGGGCACAGAGAGATTGCGCCTTGCGGTAAAAGGGCGGAATTGGGTGATCAGGCTACGTGGCGGTGCATGCGGTGCGGCGGAGCCCACGCGTCCATGGGTCCCTCGTCCATCTTCGCTTCCGAGATGTAGCTGGCCATCTGCTCGGCGAGTTGCGATTCGACCTCGTCGGCGATGGCCATAATGCCGACCAGCAGGACGCTGAAATCGATCTTGTTGAGGTTGTCCTGCAGCGTCTGGAAGATACTGACCTGCAACATGCGCGACTCTTCCACCAACATGGCGGCGGTGTATCCCTGCTTGCGGCGGGTCTGGCCGTGCTCGGCGGCCGCGGCGGAAACACGTGCGCGGGTGCCCAGCGGAATCGGGAAGCGGAGGCGGAAGATGAGGTCGCGGAAGAGTTGGGGAAGGTGCGCGCATCGTTCGTCGTCGTCCAGATGCACGGAGATGACCTCTGGCTCGTCGCAGACGGAATCCAGCCAGTCCTCGATGGTGGATTGGGTGCATCGTTCGAGGATGTCGGCCACGCTTTCGACCGTGCGTGGAACAGCGCTCGGGCCCTGGTGCAGCCGGTCGCGGATGACGTGGATGAGATTCTCCACGCCCAGCGGCTTCACCACCACGGCGTCGGTCTGCTTGAGGATCTCCTGGGCGGCGCGCTTCATCTCGGGGTAGGCGCTGAAGATGACGGTGACCGCCATGGGATTGGAGTGGCGCATGGCGCTGACCACGGTGAGGCCGTCGCCATATTCCGGCATGTGCAGATCGCTAACCAGCACGTCGAAGGTCTTCGCTGTGATGAGCGCGAGCGCCTGGTTGACGTTGTTGGCGGCGTCTACTTCGAAGTCGTTGTGTTCGAGAACCAGGGTGAGGACGTCGAGGATGGATTCATCATCGTCTACTAGTAGGACCCTGGGTTTGGCCGGCAGTCCGCTGGACGTGCGCGCGATATCTGCGTCGAGATTGGGCATTGGGCACCTTCCTTCGAGCATTCGAGTGAGTTCTCTGATGGGAGCATCTCACTCGGGTTTCGCCGGCGTCTGTTCAATTTTGAACACCCGTTTCCGATCCGCCGCGAGCCTCTTTCGCTCCTTCGGAGTCTCCAGCACGGCGGGGCTTACGGCGTTTCTCCCGGGAGGCTGGTCGTACAGAATCACGTTCAACAGGGACTTGTGTACACGGATGCGGCCGTTGTATTCGATGAAGCCGTGTTGGCGAAACTTGTTCATGAAGAAGCTGACCCGGGAGCGGGTAGTGCCGATCATCTCGGCGAGAGTCTCCTGGGTGATCTGCGGGATCAGGGTCTCGGGTTCGCCGGGCTGGCCGAACTCCGCCATCAGCAGCAGGATGCGGGCGAGGCGCTTCTCGCTGTTATTGAAGAGCTGATCGACCAGGTCGGCCTGGGTGCGCATGCCGCGCTGCAGCAGGAACGAGAGGAAGAAGTCGGAGAAGCCATGCTGCTCGTGCATGACGCGGATCATCTCGCCGCGTTCGATCTTCATCGCGGTGCAGGCGGTGACGGCGGTGGCGGTGGCCATACGCAGGCCGGGAACGCTGGCGATCGACTCTTCTCCGATAAAGTCGCCGGAGCCGAGCATGGTGATGGTGGCCTCCTTGCCGCGTTCAGAGACGACGGTGAGCTTGGCGCGGCCGGTCTGCAGGTAGTAACAGCAGTCGGAGAGAGTTCCCTGGGCGAAGAACACCTGCTTTGAGTTGAGACGGACGAGATGGCGTCCCAGGCCTGCGCTGGAGAGGAAGTTGATGATGTCGAACTTCGAATCTGGAAGGTCATTCATGGCGATGGCCTCGGTACGGATGCGGACTGCGCGGGATGATTGCCTGGTTGTCCGTCGACGCGTGCGGTTTGGAAACGACGCTGGATCTCGCGACGGATCCTGGTTTCTTTGCCCGCGGAATGACCGAATGCCTGCGTACCCATTCCCGGTAAGCGGAGGTCCACAGCGTGCGGAACGCCCGTGGAACCGGAGCATTTGAAATTGTAATCCACCCGACACAGTGGCGCGCGAATATATTTTTTGCAGCCGGTAGAGGGGGCGGTAGCGGGAGAATCGGAATGGGCGGTGACAAAAGCAGCGGACTGGGGCGGTGGAAAAAAGAATCGGAACGCCGCGCAAACGGCGTTCCGAAGGAGAATGCGACAGACTCGAAGATCAAGTAGTCGGCCGCTTGCGAAAGAGAAGGCCGGCGACGCCAAGCAGGCCAGTGCCGAGAAGGATGAGGCTGCTGGGCTCAGGCGTGACGGCTGACATCAGGTGAGCGGTGAAGTCGACGCCGGTAGGATTGCCGGCAGGTCCCATGGTGCCGGCCTGCTCGACGACGAAGGTGAACATGTTGGCGTCGGTGCCGCTGAGCAAGGTGAGACCGGTCAACGCAACGATGTCGCCGGACAGGCACGAAACCCCGCTGTCCGCACAATGGGCATCCGATCCCAGGACACTGAACGGGACGATTACAGCGCCATTGAGCAGGATTTCGGCGGTGTCGTCTGCCATCACGTCGATCGATCCGGTGTACCCGGAACCCCCGACGGCGGTGAACAGCGTGGTGTATTGGTAGTAGCCATAGGCCTGTGCGACGCCACCGGGAGCCGCGTTGGCGGCATTGCCGACCCAGGTTGAGTTGCCAATCGGAGTGCCCCAGACGCCGTTCGGCGCGAGAGCGTAGGTGCTGGCGGTTCCGCTCAACAGGATGGGAGTGGACGCGATCGCGGGTGGCGCGGCGTAGGCGGTGAACCCGGCAAGATTCATCGCGGTCTGGGAGGTGCTGAAGCCCAGGGATGCGGCGGTTGTGCCGGTTGCGAAGCTTCCGAGAGTGATGTTGTCGGCAAACGCGAACGATACAGACGATGCGAGGAGAGCACCGAGGACAGAGAGTTTAATGCAGTTTTTCAAGAGAGGCCCCTAACTTAGGTTGCGCACTGTCCGCTGAGAGGAGGTTCGCAGATGCGGTAGTGCTTGAGTCTGGTCATTTCTGCTGAGCTTTCGGAAGGGCTTACGCCCACATACTTAGGAAGGATTCGCAGACTAAAGGATTGGTTGTATGTTCTAAATTGCTCACTGCCAAGACCTTGGGAGCTGTCGAGACGAGTGGAGCGTGACTTCACGACTCGGCTGCCGGCGAAGATATGCCTACACGGTCGCGCTGTGCGACGTGAACAATTTCGCCGGGCAAGACGCACAAGCGCGAGGCACGGCCCGAGCGGAACACCCGAGGGCCTTTCGTGGGCCGTGCGGTGGGGGTTCAAGGTCAGGCAGTCCGGCGCCTGCGGAGAAACATGCTGGCGGCGCCAACCAGCCCGGTGCCGAGAAGGATGAGGCTGCCCGGCTCGGGAACCGTGGGATCGATCAGGTTAGCGGTGAAGTCGACGCCCGACGGGTCCCGAGTGCTCCCTTCAAATCCCGCCTGCTCAACGATGAACGTAAGGACGTTCGCGTCGGTGCCGCTCAGCAACGTCAAGCCGCTGAGTAGGACGGTGTCGACCGCCCTGCAGTTCGACGGATTGTCGGCGCAGAGACCGTCCCCTCCTAAAGCGCCGAACGGAATAAGCGGGACACCATTCAGCAGGACTTCAGCCGTGTCGTCTGCCATCAAGCTGATGGTTCCCATGTAGCCGGCCGCGCCCGCTGCTGTGAAGGTGGTGTTGAACTGGTAATAACCATACGGTGGGTTCGCCGAGTATGCGGTCGGGGAATAGCCAACCCAGGTCGAGCTTCCGATCGGCCCAGCCCAAAACATGCTCGGAACCAGAGTGTACGTGTTGGCGGTTCCATTTTGCAGCGGCGGAGCGACGGCGACAGCAGGTGGCGACGCGTACGCGGTGTACCCGGCGAAGTTCATCGCCGTCTGGGAAGAGCTGAAGCCAAGGGACGCAGCCGTTGTTCCGCTTGCGAAGCTCCCAAGCGTAATCGTATCCGCGAATGCGAACGATGCGGACGCCGCGAGTACGGCGCCAAGGGCAGCAAGCTTTCTGAAGTTCATCATTAAGGGCCTTCCTTCAACCGCTAAAACAGCGGGCCTGAGGGTGCGTTGCGGGTGGAGCCCTCTTGCCGTATTCGGTCACATTTTCCGCGGTAGTCGGAGCCCGGTGTGGCGTCTGGCGCCACTGGCATTTGCCAATACTGACCACCTGAGATGCGGAAACGGCGCCGCGGGATGGCTCGGCTCCGACATCTTGTTGTGGAAATGGCTCGACTCTTCGGACATCGCTCAAAGATGTGTGAGTAGGTCTCGCGGGCGCGTCGCATGGTGCGCAATGCACACGGCCCGAGCATTGCCCATGCAACAGTAGGCCTGCGGACGCTGGCCCTTGAGATGGGTACGATTCGGCATGCTGCTCGGAGAAGCGGCCGCAGGCTAACGGCAGCTTGGCACGCGGAAAAAATCGTTGTCTGGTCAATTTTGCTCAATCCGGAAGATTGCTCCCCGGGCGGCCGAGGGTTGGGGAGCGCGCGGCGGACGTATAATGGTCTTTTGGTTGAAGACCCGCGTCCGGTTCGGATACTGCCTGCGCGACCCTGAAGTTTCCCAATAGTTGTAGAGTAAGGCGTACGCCGCTTGCGTGGTTTTCGCTGAAACGAAAGCCACTTTGCATTAGTTTCCAACCGTCCCAGGTACGGCGAACGTACTTTCGCAGATTCCGGAAGGCCCCATGCCAGAGCATATTAAGAAGCGGCTCGTAGCAGAGATTAAAGCGCTGGAGCGAGAACTGACGACCGAGCTTCCGGCCGAGATCAAGAAGGCGGTCGCGCTCGGAGACCTGAGCGAGAACGCCGAGTACCACATGGCCAAGCAGCGCCAAGTGTTTGTGAACGCGCGCCTGGGCCAGTTGAAGAAACGCATGGGCGAGTTGGCCATGGTGAACCTGGTCAACATTCCGCACGACAAGGTCGGCTTCGGCGCGACCGTGATCGTGTTCGATTCCAGCAAGAACGAGGAGATTAGCTACAAGCTGGTGACGAGCGAGGAGTCCGACGTAACCCAGGGGCTGATCTCGACCACGTCGCCGATCGGCCGCGCGCTGCTGGGCAAGAGGATTGGCGATGTTGCCATCGTGGTGACGCCGAACGGGAAGCGCGAACTGGAAGTGCTGAAGCTGACGACCATCCACGATGAAGTGGAAGAAGAGATTTCGGGCGAGGATCTTACGGCCGGGTGAGTAACGTATGTCTGAGAATCAGCCAGAAGAGAGCCTCGACGAGTTCATTGAGTCCATCGCTCCCGACGTACTGTCATCTCTAGGCAAACAAGACTTTTTCCGGAGGCTTGAAGAGCGAGTTTGGCCGGATGGACCGGACGGTCGTAAAGTTTGTGACAGTACTTATGCGAACGCGCTCATTCTCACGGCTGCAGATGGCTACACTCCAGAGGATCAAGATGACATCCTTGATGTAATGCGGTCGAGGGGCGGTTTCTGCGACTGCGAGATTATTCTGAATGCGGCTCCTGAGAGCGCGATTCGAGAACGCCACTGGAAGCGTGTCGCAGCGGAGTTGGAAGAGAAGAAGCAATGACTTGGACAAGCGCTTTCGGGAAGGGCAGCGGATGGTTGCTGCAGAAGATCGTCAACGGCCTCGCGCTGACGAAGATCTCGCCCAACGTGCTGACGTTTCTGGGCCTGGTGATCAACATCGTCGCGGCCTGTTTCTTCGGCTTTGCGAGAGGGTATAACGCGAATCGCATGTTTCTGATTGCCGGGCTGATCATCATTGGCGCCGGCATCTTCGACATGGTGGACGGCCGGGTGGCGCGCAAGACCAACCAGGTGTCGGTGTTCGGCGCGTTCTTCGATTCAGTGATGGACCGCTACTCGGACGTGGCGATCTTCTTTGGCCTGCTGGTCTACTATGCGCGCGGCAACCGCCTGTTTTACGTGGGACTTGTGGCGTTCGTGATGACTGCGTGCGTGATGGTGAGCTACACCCGCGCGCGCGCCGAGGCGCTGATCGGGACCTGCAAGGTGGGCTTCATGGAGCGGCCGGAGCGCATCGTCTGCGTCATCCTGGGTGCGCTGTGCAACCGCTGGGGCGTGATGGCGCCGTGCCTCTGGGTGCTGGCGCTGTTCTCGACGATCACGGTGATCCACCGTATCCGCTACACCTACCTCGAAACCGAGCGCCGCAAACTCGCGCCGGCGACGAGGTAGCTTTCGCGCGTCTTCGCGCATCCAAGTGACTAGAACGCACCAAGCTGATAGTCTTTACTTCCATCCCAGAGTAGTCATGATTGGTCGACTCTGCACGCCCTGAACCACTCCTCTGCCATCCTGCTCGTCGCACCTTTTTGCAAGGGGAACGCGTCTCTCATCCCCTGACCTGCGCCTTTCGCATTCGTGCGTCCGGCGCAAGATTCCAACTAACGGACTGGCTGAGCAACCGTTCAACCTCGTGGTTCGTCCTGGGTTAGGTCTATGGGCCTTGCAAATAATGATGTTGCGCTCGGACGAGCGCTTCCGCGGCTATTCGACCAACCGCGCCGGAGTGGGAGCCTGGCGATCTCGACTTCCGTCGAGGTGCTGCGCGGGCAGCAGGCGGTCGCCGCGCGGCGCGACTTGCTGGTCGAACTCTGCCGTAGAACGGGGCAGGCCGGGGCAATGGATGCCCTGGAAGTGTCGCTGGATAAGCCAACGTCGCGCGCGAAGATTCCTTATCTGGTGCTGGTGGGCTCGCCCGATACGATGGATTGGGACACAGTTACGGCAGACGATCTCGACGGCGCCGTGCTGATTTACGAGTACAAGATTGCAGGTCGCGGGACGGGCGTCTTCGCCACCGACAACGTGAACGGCGAAGGCACCGTCATCGCGCAGAACTACCTCCGAACCGATGTGGCCGAAGCGGCCTGCCAGACGCTGCTGAATCGCGGCGCGCTGACGGTGATGATCACGCTGGAGGGGAAGACCGAGGCGCGAGGCACCCTTGGATCGCGCGAAGAGTTGGCTCCACCGGGCCGGATGGGCACGCGAACGCGGGAAGTGCCGCGCTTTCTGCCGCTCGGGGACACGCTGGATGCGACGCTGGCGATGTTGGGCAGGCACACGCGGCGCAACCTGCGGTACTACCGAAGGCGGCTCGAGACAGAGGTGGGAGCAGTCTTCGTGCCCAGCGTTGCGATGGAGAGAGCTGAGTTCCTCGAGTTCAATAGGACGTCGATGTATCCGGCATCGGAGGCGATCGCGGCCTGGCGTTACGACGCGATTCAGCGGACGCCGAATTCCTTCTTCGCCGGAGTGAGAGTGCGCGACGGACAATGGCTGAGCCTGATCGGCGGACGCAGGCACTCGGCGGTGACCGAGATTGACTGGCAGATGAACCTCGCCGGACTGCCGCGCTACTCGCTCAGTACGGTGATGCGATCGTACATTCTAGAGCACGAGATCGAGCTGGGAATCAGGGAAATGGTGTTCATCGGTGGAACGCCGCACTCGATGCGCCACTCCTTTGTCTGCAGGGATGCGGTGGATGTGATTGTTCAGCGACGATCGGTGAACGCGCGGCTGCTGCGCCTGCTCTCGCGATGGATCTTCCCGGAGAAGAACTTCCTGGGCCAGGCATTGCGCGACAAGGATCTGCGCTGGACCAACTGGTGAGTGGAAGCCGCGGAGATCACGGAGCTCCCACTCATCGCCACCCGGACTTAGCGGATTCCGCCCGAGACGTTCAGCGTCTGGCCGGTCACGTACTTCGAGTCGGATGACGCGAGGAACACCGCTGCGGGCAAGATATCGTTGGGCTGGCCAATGCGGCCGAGCGGCGTCTGCGCTTCGATGCCCTTCTCTAAATCGCTGCCCATGAAGCCCGCGGACTGAACACCTTCGGTCTCGACCAGGCCAGGATTGATTTCATGTGATGGGAGAGGGTGGCGGGGGTGACGTCGCAGCAACTGCGGATGGACTCGCATAGACTGGAAAGCGCGGAATGGAGCGTGTGAATCATGGACCTTGCAGAACTGCAGCATAAGTTTGCGATCCCCGGCGTACTGGGCTTTGAGAAGACGGCGTCGGGATTGGTGGTAGCGCGGGTGACGTCGCCCGCGGCAGAGGCGACGATCTACATGCAGGGCGCGCACGTGACCCATTGGAAGCCCGCGGGGCAGGCGCCCGTGATCTTTCTGAGCCAGCGCGCGGAGTTCGCGCCGGGAAAGCCCATCCGCGGCGGCGTGCCCATCGTCTTCCCGTGGTTCTCGGAGCGGCACGACGGCAAGACCGGCCCTCAGCACGGCTTTGCGCGCATCTCGGAGTGGGACCTCGCCTTCGCCGGAATGTCCGGCGACGATCTCCACCTCGCCTTCACGCTGGCGCCGAACGAGCTGAGCCGCAGCCTGGGCTTCGACCACTTCCGCCTCGGCTATCGCGTCACCGTCGGACGTAAGCTGACGCTCGAGATGACGGTAGCGAATGACTCGGGCAACGGCGGCGCGCGCGGCGGTGGATCTGCTGCGGCAACCGCTGGAGCCGACGCCGCAGCCCACGGCGCGCCGCTGGTCTTCGAGCAGGCGCTGCACACGTACTACGCAGTGGCCGATGCGCAAAAGGTGTCGATCGACGGACTGGACGGCGTGACCTTCATCGACAAGGTCGACGATATGAAGCGCAAGGTGCAGCCAGCCGGCGCTCTGAAGTTTGAGGGAAGAACAGACCGTCCGTATCTGAATACAACGGCGACCTGCGTGCTCCACGACCCGGCGGGCAAGCGGCGCATTGTGGTCGCGAAGAGCGGATCGAACTCGACCGTGGCGTGGAACCCGTGGCAGGAGTTCACGGCGAAGATGGTCGACATGGAGCCGGATGCGTGGCTGCACATGACCTGCATCGAGACAGCCAACGTGGGTGAAGACGCCATCACGCTGCAGCCGGGCGCAACCCACACCATGCGCGCCGATATCTCCATCGAGGCTGTTTAGTTGATGGCTGAAGCGGGGCAGCAGTTTCGGCTGATTCTGGCGTCCGCTTCTCCGCGCCGTCGCGAGCTGCTGGCTCAGGCCGGATATGCGTTCACCGTGGAAGCGGCGGATGTGGCCGAGTCGGAGCGCGAAGGCGAAGAGCCGGGCGCCTACGTACGGCGGCTGGCCGAGGAAAAAGCGCAGGCGGTGTTTGCGCGACATGCCGCGGAGGACCTCCCGCTAATTGTCCTCGGCGCGGATACAACGGTCGTCTGCGACGGAGAGATTCTTGCAAAACCCGCCGACGCGGCCGACGCAAAGCGCATGTTGCGTGTCCTCTCGGGCCGCACCCACCAGGTGCTCACCGGCATCGCAGCCGTCACGCGCGCCGGCACCAGCAGCTCCGTCGAAACCACCGACGTCACCTTCTCCTCCATCCCCGAAGCCGAACTCGACCTCTACTGCGCCACCACCGAGCCGTTCGACAAAGCCGGGGCGTATGGGATTCAGGGGTACGCGGCGCGGTGGATCCCCCGCATCGACGGCGACTACTTCAACGTCATGGGCCTCCCCATCGCCCGCACCGTGCAACTGATTGAGGATGCGATCACACGGATCAGTCGTTGATTTCGTCAGCCATTTTCAATAGCTGGGAAGCTAGTTTTCTCGCAGATCCAGCGGTCAATTCTGCGGGGTCGCAGCGGAGATGTTGGTCGCAAGCCCTCAGGTTAATTGCTTCCTGTTCAATCCAAACTTGGACGTCGCCGCCTTCGAATTCAAACACCTCTGCTTTGGGTGCAACTTCTTTTCCACGCTCGTCCATATCGCCTCTTTTATCCTTTCGCAAACTCGCCCCGCACCCGCTCCATCGTGTCGAGGTAGAACGCGAGGTTGTGGATGGAGTTGAGGGTGGCGCCTAGGGGCTCTTTGGAGACGAAGAGGTGGCGGAGGTAGGCGCGGGTGTAGCGCTGGCAGACCATGCAGGTGCAGGCGGAGTCGATGGGGCGCTGGTCCTCGGCGTACTCGACGCGCTTGATGTTCATGCGAACGGCTGAGGTTTCGCTCTCGCCGGATTCGGGCGAGCGGAAGAGCAGGCCGTGGCGGGCGGCGCGCGTGGGCAGCACGCAGTCCATCATGTCGACGCCCATCTTCGAGTACTCCTCAATCTCGTCCGGATACCCGACGCCCATGACGTAGCGCGGCTTGTCGGGCGGCAGGATTTCGAGCGTGCGGGCGATCATCTCGCGCGTCACCTCCCGCGGCTCGCCCACCGCAAGCCCGCCGATCGCGTAGCCCTGGAGGTCCATCTCCACCAGCCGCTCGGCCGATTCGCGGCGGAGGTCGGCGTACATGCCGCCCTGCACGATTCCAAAGAGGGTTTGGTGCTTGCCCTCGAGGTTCTGTGGCGCTCCAAAATATGGGGGTTCTTCGCTGCGCTCAGAATGACAACTTTCAAGCTTGGCGGCCCAGGGGACTTCGTGCTTGTGCGCTTCGAAGTAATCGCGCGACCGTGCGGCCCAGGCGTGCGTCAGGCCCATGGAATCGCGCGTGCGCTCCCACGTTGCGGGCGTTTCGACGCACTCGTCGAAGACCATCATGATGTCCGCGCCGAGCGCGATCTGCACCTCCATCGAATGCTCCGGCGAGAAGAAATGTTTCGAGCCATCGAGGTGCGAGCGGAACTCGACGCCATCGTCCGTGACCTTGCGCAGCTTGGAGAGCGAGAAGACCTGGAAGCCGCCGGAGTCGGTGAGCATCGGCCGCGGCCAACTCATGAAGCGATGCACGCCGCCCAAGCGCCGGATGAGTTCGTGGCCGGGCCGCAGGTAGAGGTGGTAGGTATTCGCGAGGATGATCTCCGCACCGGCGCCATTGCGGCCGATGTGTTCGAGCGTGTCCTGCTGCACGGTTTTGACCGTGGCCGCCGTGCCGACGGGCATGAACACCGGCGTCTGCACCTCTCCGTGGGGAAGATGCAGCGTGCCACGGCGTCCGCCGCTGGACGAACCGGCGCTGACTTCAAACGTAAGACCCATCGTTCCAGTATGCCCGTTCGCGCTGGGGAGAGGGGGTTACTGCTCGGCGATTGTGACCGCCTGGGCCACGCTGAGGTCGTTGGAGACGCGGACGAAGTCGCTATGTTCGGCGTGCTCGTTCTTGGCGATGGACTTGAAGAAGATCGCCTTGCCGTTGATGGCCGTGTCGAGCAGCGTCGTCTTCCAGTCCGGCTGGCCGAGGCGATCGCGCGTGGTGGCGAAGCTGCTGCCTGCGTGGATCGTCGCCAGCAGGCCGAATCCGATGCTCACGTCCGCGGGCAGGCGGCCCTCGATGTGGTGCAGCCGCATCGTCTGCGGGTCGACCAGCATGGTTCCCGACATGGCGTGCAGCACCCGCTCTTCCATCGACTGCGTCTCGTAGTCGGGGTTGGGCTTGAAGTCGATGCGCAGAAAAGTGCCTTCTTCGCGCGGCTCATCGAAGAGAAACGCGCGCGGCGCAAGCAACAGCATCTGCCGGGCGTGTGCCTCATCGTCCTTGGTGGCCTGCGACTTCCTTGCGAACGCGGCAGGGTTCGCGACGATGCCCGCGAGCCGGCCGCGCTCCTGCGCGATGCGATCCGCGCTCAGCGGCTGACCATCCTCCTCGAGCAGCATGCGGACTTTGCCGGTGTTCGTCTCGACTACCTTCTCCGCCCAGAGATGGCCGCCAGTCCTGTCCGACCGTTCCTTGGAAAAATAGGCGTAGTGATCTCTATGCAGCCCAGCCAACTCCTCGTTGGCCATAACCGTGGACACGATCTGCTTGGCCGAGCCGGGTTGAAGCGGAACGTCACTTGCAGCGCTTGCGACGTGCACCGGCAGTGCCGGGAAAACGCCGAGCAGGACCCACGCGGCCACCCGTCCGATCGACGGGCAGTATTTGCTCACCGCCCATCCAATCTGTTTCGGATTCCTCTCGCTTTTTGCCATATGGGCCATCTTCCATAAGATGCGTACTGAAGGTTTGACGGATGGAAAACGAAAGGCGCTCATGCGGCAGGCTCCGCAGACACATTTCGCGGCCTAACCCCTTGTGCTACAACAAGCGATACAAGCAGTAACCCGCCAGCAAGATAGAATGCGGCCCCCGGCGCCTGGATCGCAGCCGCCGGCCCGAAGGATTTTGAGAAGACATAAGTGAACATGACCGGTCCGAAGATGCCCGCCAGCCCGCGCAGGCTCTGCACCGCGCCCTGCATCTGCCCCTGCTCGGACGGCTTCACCTCGCGCGACATGATGCTCTGGGCAGAGGGCCAAGCGACGGACATCAGGTTGAGGACGGGAATGCCCCACAGCATCAGCAGGCCGGTCTTCGAGAGGCCGAACATGCAATAGCCCAGCGTGCCGCCGATCAGCCCGAACGAGAGAGCGCTGCGTTCGCCGATGCGCTTCACCAGCGGCTTGACCAGGCCCGCTCCATAGAAGCCGGAGAAGACCGCGACCAGCGCGAGCGACCAGCCCACTGATTTGTCGGTCCAACCGTAGCGGTAGTCGGCGATCAGCACGTAGACGTTCTGTAACGATTGTTGTGCCAGATAGCCGAGCACCAGCACCGCCGACAGTCCGAGCAGCACCTTGTTGTTCTTCAACAGGCGGAGCGAGCCGACGGGGTTCGCGCGCTTCCACGAGAAGTGGCTGCGATGTTCGTGGCTCAGCGACTCAGGCAGCACGAAGAGGCCATACATGCCGTTGAGCAGGCTGAGGCCGCCCGCGACCCAGAACGGAAGCCGCGGATTGACGCTGCCCAGGATTCCGCCGAGCGCCGGGCCGAGCACGAAGCCCATGCCGAACGCCGCGCCGATCAGGCCAAACGCGCTGGCGCGCTTCTCCACCGGCGTGACGTCGGTCATGTACGCCATTCCAGTGGGAATGCTGGAGGCGGTAAGTCCGGAGATGACGCGGCCGACAAACAGCCAGCCCAGCGCGGGCGCCCACGCCATCAGCAGGTAGTCCAGGCCGAGGCCGAAGTTGGAGAGCAGGACGACTGGGCGACGACCGAAGCGGTCCGACAGCGAGCCGAGCACCGGGGAGAAGAAGAATTGCATCACCGCGAAGATGGTGCCGAAGTAGCCGAGCATCCGAGCGGCGCCGGTCGCGTTGCCAGCCATGAAACTGGCGATCAGGCGCGGCAGGACGGGCGCGATCATGCCCAGCGCGAGCATGTCCAAAGTAATGGTGAGGAAGATGAAGCTGGCGGCGGCGCGGCGTCCCTTCTGGATGTACAGAGGGACGGCGAAGTCGGCTTCGGGCAGCTCAATTCCCGGCGCGGTGGCGACGAGGTTTTCCGCTACGCCCGCGCTCAGGGCGTCGTTGGGTGCGGAATTCAGGTTCGTCTCGCCTGGCCCCATACTGCCCCTACCCCCCTGGTATCAAAAACCGTAAGATATTCCAAATAAACGACTTAGATGCGGGTCAAAATGCAAAATATTTATTTCAAAGGACTTAGTTTGCAAGATAGTCTAAACAAATGACTTAGCAGGATTGATTTGGTTCGATTGCATGGGATCCAGGGCCAGGCATCAGGCCGCGCGCCTCGAATCCTATACACTTAATTATACATGGCGTGTCAAGCAGAAGACCGGCAATTGTATCGTTGACAAACCCAACATTATTTTATGCTTCCATCGTTAGAACAATCCGGCGAAGTAATTCACGATCCTTTCGACGAAATCCGACAGTTTTGTCAGAGTTTCAACGACAGGCTCGCCCTCAAACCGACCAGATTGTCCGAACGCTATGTCAAAGGTGAAATTGATGCGCTGGTTTGCTTCACTATTTCCGGAAACCTCACCCAATACGGCGCCCTCTTTGAGTCCGGGAGCACTGAAAAGAACCGAAAACTCGGTAAGTTCCGGAGTCATTTGGAGTTGTACCGTTTTGGCGATATTGGTGCTGACGCTAACCAGAACAACGTGTTTATCAGCGATGTCGAGTGTGTGAAGGAACCAGAGAGCCTCCCCGTGCCCGCCTTGGTAAGGCTCTATTTGGTCGATGATTTGTTTAGCAGATACAGGCATACCCGTTGTCTTTCCGGGAGACTGGGTTATGTACTTCTCGGAACTCTCGCAAATAGGGAAATAGACATTCTTAGGGTTTCCCCCAGCGGATCGAACCAGTTCACAAGCCAAATAGTCCAAGGCAGCGCGCAAACTGTGCGCGGCGTCACCAGCGATCAAGGCCAAACTATCAGGGAGTTTGGGGAGTGGACCGAGAATAGACTCCGTGATGTTGCCTTCAGCATGGAACTTGGCAATAACTACATAAGGGTTCGACCCAAGGAAAGCGACTCTCTCCGTGTCAAAATCACGGATGTGCTTGTTGGCCCTTTCAATTTTGGATCGCGCGCCTGTGAGGTCAATAGCCATGAGCGGCATCATAGCGGATTCGACTGTTTACCGAGATATGGCGCACAATTACGGTATGGCCAACAAGTCTAAGCCGATCTCATTTCACCCGCTTACACTAGAGCAAGCCGTCTCAGGATTGCTCAAGGTGAAACCGCCAGCACCCAAGAAACAGACCAAGAAATCCAACGTCCAGAAACTGGCCCGCATCGTCTTGGTGGTGACCTTGAACAATAGAGTCCTCCACCAGCCCTCGCCTGACTGGGTTCCGATGCAGCGCTTTGCGGAATGAGCATTCCGGTACAGTTCTGTGCTCTCTGACGCAGTACAAGTAGAGTAGTCGGCCACAGACATGTTTCATTGCCTTGGCCCAGCATACAACTCAGTAAGACGCGGACGGTGGCTGAACTGGGCTGACGAGAAACGGAACGAATGACTGAAATCAAGCACCATCATCACCCTGACGAAGGGCCGCATCCACCATCAGACCATGACAGTTCGATTCCTTACTGGAAGCGAGCGCATCGTGACTGGCGTCTGTGGACCGCTGCGTTCTTCGTCTTCGCGGCTCTGGCGGTTTACATTGTGACCGTTGACTTGTCGCTTGTTCCCCGAGCCCACCCGCCTTCTGTCACTGTCGGCAAGTAGCGGAATCGAATATCCCCGCGGAATTCGCGTGGTTCATGCAAGTGACTTGATCCAGACCTTAGACTCAATTTTGCGCTGGTAACGGCGAGGGGGTGCCACGGGCGCCCCTTGTAACGACGCTCCGGCATTTCCTTGCGCCCTGATGTTGCTATTGTTGGTGGTTGCGCCAGGAGCGTAGTTTACCGAACTGTCCCCTGGGACCTCGGGCCGTCCCTGTGCCCCACGGTTCATACGCGCGTAGTTTGGAATTGCGAGCATCGGCGTTCCATCCTGCCACTTGCCGGTGATGACCATGACGCCACCGAGCAAATCGGGCCGCCATTCGGCTTTGAGCGGTTCGCTGCTCAATGCCATGTCGAGGTTCTGCTGATCCGCCGTCTCCACGTTGTAGATCAGCGGACCATACTGGAGTGCGATCAGGTTGGCATCGGCTTTGATACGAGGATCAGCTTCGATGCGCTGTACCTCCATTGGCAACTCGAGCTCGATCGTATCGTTCGGCTCCCAATGGCGCGTGATAACCGCGTATCCATTAACGATGTGAGGTGTGACCGGCTTGCCATTCACGGCCAGGCGTTTCAGACCGCTGACCGTTGGCGTTGTGGTGTAGAGCTTCGAGGTGGTGCGGTTTGGCACGCGCACATGCACGCTGAAGGTCTTTGCTTCCTCGGGATTGACCGTGATAGCGACCGCGCCCTTCCACGGGTACTCGGTTTTCTGGACAACCTGTACGTTGGTGCCTGCAATCTTGCCCACATTCACGCGGCCGCCGATGAATAGGTTCACGTGCAGAGCGTCCGGCCCCTTGGTATAGCTCCATGTCGGCACCATCAGCAGGGTACGCGGAATGTTCCCCACGCAGCACGGACACACATGCCAGGGTGTGCGCTGTGAGTTTACCAGGGGGTTCGTGTAGCAGAAATTCTTGCCTTCCATGTCCACCGCGCCGAAGAGCGCGTTGTACATAGTCTGCTCGTACAAGTCTGCGTATTTCGCATGGTGGTAGGCAAGGTTCATCTTGTACTGGAAGAAGATGAGGCCGCAGCTCGAGCAGGATTCGCAGTAGGCCTCGTTCCTCAGTGAGTAGTTCGAGCCGAAACCCTCCGAGGTCTCACCGCTGCCGACGCCGCCGGTGACGTAAAACTTCTTGTTGACCATGTTGTCCCAGAGCGACAACACAGCGCTCTGGTAGTCCTGGTCGCCGGTTTCCGCCGCAATATCAGCCATGCCGGAGTAGAAGTACACTGCACGGACCGCGTGCCCCACAGCTTCGTATTGACGGACTGGCGGCAAGTGGCTTTGATCGTATTCCTGGCCGCCTTTGCGCGAGTCCAGCAGGAACTTAGCCAGCTTGATGTAACCGTCCCCACGTCCGTTGCCTTCGGTGTCGTTCACGAACCGGCCAAAGCGTACCAGCGCCTGCTCCATCTCCTGGTGGCCGTCGAACCACTCTTTCTTGCCCGGCCCGATGTTGGCGACCCAACAGTCGGCCAGCTTCTTGGCAGCGTTGTATAGGCGCAGGTCCTGCCCATTGGTCAGGGTGTGGTGGTTGATTGCTGATTCGATGAAGTAGCCTGCGGTATAGCCTTCGTGATTCCCGCGATGTGCCGGCGACCAGTGCTCCGGCCACATCTTGCGGTCGGCAAGTGTATACGCGGTCTGCAGATATCCGTCTGACTCCTGCGCCGCGAGGACGATGGGAATCCACCTCTCCAGCGTCGCCTTCATCTTTTCCTGCGCAGCAATGATGTCCGGGTCACCCTGAGGATCCACCATCAGAGCAATGCACATCGATTCGACAGTCTGATGCACCCAGGCGTTTGAGAAGACGTAGCCCTTGTGACGAGCGTGTGGCTCTCCACGGAGAGCCTTGGCAGCTTCAATAAAGTTGTCCAGGCCGCCTTGTCCCTGGGTCAGATCGGTGCGCTCGCACTGCTCTACGCAGTGCGGAATCCAGTCGACGATCAATGTCTTGGCGCGCTGGTTCCACATCGGATTGTCGATCGCATAGCGCGTGGTGTAGACGACGTTCAGGCGCTCCCTGGGGGGAGCCTTTTCAGCCTGCACGATCAGCTTGGATGTACTGTTGCTCTTCTCGCCGATGGCCGTGAGCTCAAGCACATACTCGCCCGGCATCGAGAAGGTCGCTGTTGTATCGGCGGAAGCGGCGTCCGCAAAGACAACCCGACCTGGTCCAGAGGCCTTGGTCCAGCGCACGCTCTGAGCGGCTGCCGGCATCAGCCAGGCAGCTTTGCCTGAAAGATAGGTCTTGCCACCAAGTACGACCGCGCGGTCTACGCCGGCATCGACTGTCGGTGGAAAGAGCGGCACAGCGCCGCTGCTGTACACCTTCCACTCAGCGATCCCTGTGGAGTTCGTACCATCTGAGGTGATCTCCAGGCGCAGTTTGTCGGTCTTGACCTCATCGAAGGTGGTGCTGTTGAAAGCGTTTGGATTGAGCCCAAATCCTTTTGCATTCGAGACGGGCACAAACTCAGAGCCGTTCCAATAGGTCACTCGATACGACGCCGGCATCTTGACGCCACCACCGTCGGCCCACCAGTAGACATCGACGTGGTTTGTGGTAACTGGCTTGCTCCACTCGTACTGCACCCATTGCGGGTCGGTGCGGGGCCAATTGCCGTAAGTGCCATGACTCTGATCGCGCGAATTGGAGGGATTGAATCCGTCGTTCAGCGCCGACAGCTTGGTATCGCCTGAGGTATACGACGCTGAAGCCGTGGCGACTTTTGCAAGATTGACCGTGACGTCGCCAATGACCGCTGCGAGAGCCTTGGAGCGATCGACGGCCGATAGCAGTGCTGCGCCCGCCACACCGACCAGAAAGTGTCTGCGATTGACGGGGGAGCCGGAGAGCGGTTGCGGCATTTCGTGCTTCCCAACGGATGGCTCTGGCTGTACCGCGGCGGAGGTTGTACACACCTGGAACCAGGAATTGTCGAGCTTCATTATCTGTTCCTTTCAACGACGTTAGTACACCGGATGTTGCGAGCGGACTGACAGGGGTACAGAGGGACACCGCCCTGAATTGAGACGTGAGGTGCGGCACTTTCGTACAGCGTGCGCGTAGTTTCGAACCGGAACCGCTTCCTGCCTGGGCGCTTCGACGCTTAGCCGGAAGGTATCCCCGCCTATTTTGTATACGTAAATGTACACATCAAAGTTGCGCTTGTCCAGGATGTATTCCTGTGACTGGACATGAATCCCATGCGGCGGAAGATCGTGTGCTTTAGACCATAGTCGAGCCGATTGGCGTTCAGTCTGCGCTCACCGTACAGCATCGCGATCTCAATGTGCTCACCGATCAGGACATCGCTCCAGAACGTGCGGCAACTGAAGAAGTAGCAACCCGGAAAAGCAGAGACACCAGCGGAAGCCATCTCGGTTGACTCTGCGGCAGGCCTCCTCAACTTCGTTTGCCCCGGACTTCAAACGCAGGACGGACTTTTTCAGCAGCCTCTCGTCAGGCGGCGCGAATTTCCAGGGTCTTGCCGAGGGCCTTCATTGCGCCGGCGATGCCGTCGATCTTGGAGGCGTGGCGGAGGTTGGTCAGGCGATTGACGGCCTGGGGCGTTGTCCCAAGTCGGCGCGCGAGTTCGGCGGGGCGGACCTTCTGGCGGATCATTTCGTTGAGCAGTAGGATCTTGGCGGTGAGGCTTGCGGGGAGTTCGACGAGGTGCTGGCGGCGCTTCGCGGGGGAGGGCATGGGCACGGGGCGCTTGCCCTCAAAGTAGAAATCCATCGCGGACTCCAGAGCTTCGGCGGCCATAGCCAGCGCTTCTTCGACGGTTTCGCCCTGGGTGATCGCTTCTGGAATGTCGCGGAAGGTGACGACGAAGCCGCCGTCTTTCTTGTCGGGAGTCAAAGTAACCGGGTATGCGAGCATATGTCTCTCCCTTATTTCAGGCCCAACTGTTTTTTGATGCCCTCGACAGTGCCCTTCTTGAGGTCCCTGCTGTGCATCGGCAGGATCGATGCTTTGCCGTTCAGCGTGACCCTGAAGTGTGAGCCTTTTGCGGGTTCAAAGGTCGCTCCCAGGCCCGCCAGCCACCTCTTGAACTCGCTGCTCTTCACCTATCCAATATAAACAAAAATGTTTATAGGCGCAAGGGAGCGCGGCAACCAGTAGTGGTGCCTTTTGAACTAACTCGCCAAAATTGCCCCAAAGACCAAGAGAACACCAAGCGGGATACAAACGTAGACGCAGAATATGGGCCATCGTGGTTGGGGCCCTTGGCGCTTGTATTTTTCGAGAGAACTCATCGTCCAATCTCTTGTCTTTATCATCATGTACATTCCGCTCAAGGCCCCAATGCTGAACATGGTCCAGCCGAATACACACAAGGGGAAAACCATAGATTGCTTGATCATCTCAATGTCATGCTCTCAGGTCATCAAGCTAGGTGCAAGGGAAACTATGCCGCCAGCCGGAGGCCAAATACGTTCGGGGCCAAACTTATAGGCCGGGCCTTCAGCCCTCAGACTCGATGGGCACGGAACATGGGGCTGCGCCCCATGCTGGTATCGAGCGCGCTTTCAGCGCTTGGATTGATACGCGCAGGACTGCTGGGTGGCCTTGTTGCCATGTTTGAGTTGCGATGATGCCACCTTAGTGGGCGGCTAGTTCTTCGGCGGCGGGCTTGGCTACGCGCTTGGGCGGGAGGCGCATGAGGAATGGCAGCGGCGACAGCACGACCACCGCGCAGGAGAGGATCATGAAGGCGTTCTTGTAACTCAGCATCATCGCCTGGCGCAGCATGATGCGATATGCCTCGCCCACCGCGGCGCGGCCTGCCGCCGCGGGCGGCATTCCACCCTTGATCAGGATCTCCTTCACGCGGTCCATAAACAATTGGTAGGCCACGCTGCCCGGCACGACGTTCGCCGCGAGCGCTGCCTGGTGGATCTGCGAGCCGCGCGCGATGTACGTCGTCAGCAATGCGGTGCCGGCGCTTCCGCCCAGGTTGCGCGCGAAGTTGGAGAGGCTGGAGATCTGGTTCGTCTTGGTCGCCGGCACGCCTACGTAGTTCAGCGTGCTGATGGGGATGAAGATGAACGGCAGGCCGATGACCTGCAGCATGCGCCACAGCGTGACACTGGCGAAGCTCGTCGTCAGGTCGAGCCGCGTCAGATTGTAGACGCCCATCGCGGTGACGATATACGCCATGCACACCATCAGGCGCGGGTCCATCTTGCCCACGGTGCGCCCCGCGACAAACATGATCACCATCATCATGAAACCCGCCGGCGACAGCACCATGCCGGCGCGCTCCGCGGTGTAGCCGAGCAGCACCTGGAGATATTGCGGGATCAGCACGGTCGATCCGAAGAGCACCATGCCGAGAATGAGCTGCAGGAATACGGCGGTGCCGAAGTTGCGGTTCTTCAGCAGCTTCAGGTCGACGATGGGGTCGGGGTGGTTCCACTCCCACACGGCGAAGAAGATCAGCAGGAAGACCGCGAGCAGCGAGGTGAGGCGGATCATGGGATCGCCGAACCAGTCCTTCTCCTGGCCCTTGTCCAGCGTGAACTCGAGGAAGCCGACGCCGAGCGCGACCAGGCCGAGGCCGAGGAAGTCGACTTTCAAATGCTTGGACGCCTCTTTGCGCGCCTTGAGGAATGGCGGATCCTCAACCATGCGGTTGGACAGGTAGAGCGAGATGATGCCGACGGGCACGTTGATGAAGAATATCCAGTGCCAGTTGAAATTGTCGGTGATCCAGCCGCCAAGCGTGGGGCCGATGGCGGGCGCGACGACGACTGCCATGCCGTAGAGCGCGAAGGCCTGGCCGCGCTTCTCGATGGGGAAGGTGTCGGCGAGGATGGCCTGTTCGCTGGTGGCGAGGCCACCTCCGCCGAGGCCCTGCAGGATGCGGGCGACGATGAGCAGCGGCAGCGTCTGCGCCAATCCGCAGAGCATGGAGCAGACCGTAAACATCGCCACGCAGGACATGTAGAAGCGCTTGCGCCCGAAGCGGTTGGCCAGCCAGCCGGAGATGGGAAGCACGATGGCGCTCGACACGAGATAGCTGGTGAGCACCCACGTCGCCTCCTCCTGGCTGGCGCCGAGGGAGCCGGCCATGTGCGGCAGCGCGACGTTGGCGATCGAGGTGTCGAGCACCTCCATGAAGGTGGCCAGCGTGACGGTGATGGCGACGGCCCACGGATTGTGCGAGGGCTTCCAGTTCAGATGGTCGAAGGTCAGCTCAGCCATGGCACCCCGCCGCTAGATTGTGCCCTCGGCCAAAAACATCCATAGTGTGATTCTAATTTTGATGTTGCAATCTCCCAAATTGATGCAAGTCGGCGGCGGGTCGTGGGTCGCGTGATCGACCAAAATGGTTGCAAGAGCGGTCCCTCCATCGGTGATCGAAGGGAGAAAGGAGTAGCCCTTTTCGGAAAGAACAGGGCGATGGTGGGAGTATTTTGCCAGTGCGAGAGCGTCGGCTTTCGGGCATGGAGCGACTAACGCGCGCGCTATCAGCAGGCTGCGCAGGAGAGGCGAAAGGGCTAGAGGGTTGCTCAGCCAGTGGCAAGATTGGAGCGGTCGACGAATCCAAACGGACCGGAGCATAAACCCAGGAAAGACAAACGTCCTCATGATCCTCAATGAGTGGTGAAAGGCTGTGTCGATGCTGCTAGAAAGAATCGAGTACAACAAGCTTCAACTTGAACCATGGCAGGATGCCGCAGGACTTCACGTCGATGTCAACCTTGAGAACGATGACGGATCGTGGTCCACTGCGCCGAATAGCCCAATCCTGTTCGATGACGTGGCCTGGCAACTGCAGCAGCTTTTCGGCAAGTCGGTCGAGAGTGTGCGGGAGATCGAGGCGGAGCTGAGTGCCGGCCGGTGGGTTTTGATTGACGGCCGCTGTGCTCGAAGACGGCTGGTCAACGCGGGTTTCGCGGAGCAATAGGCGATGTGCGGCAGCGCGACATTCGGCAGCTGATACGAGGCGCCCTGTCGCCAAAGGCAATGACCGTCGCAGCCTATTCGATCAGGCCACGAGGAATGAACGCAACGGCTGCGGATTCTCTTCGTGGTGGAGCACA
The DNA here is from genome assembly GCA_003133205.1 of Granulicella sp. Next base: position 22,979 of record PKWK01000317.1, read on the forward strand.
GACAACTGGCTTTTCACTGATCTTTCCACCTGCAAACAAATGAGAGATGCAGTCGTCGCGGTCTGCCATCTCGGCTGCGGTCTTGCCGGTGTGGTCTTTGATTGCTCGATCTGCACCCGCTTTGAGGAGTGCCTGAACACCATCATAGTTGCGGTACATCACCGCTTCATGGAGCGCGGTGCGCCCATCCAGGTGGTCGACTGCGTTGAGGTTTGCACCACTTTTCAGCAACACTTCGATGGTCGATTGAGTTCCGCTTTCAGCCGCTCGGGTCAGCGGATACTCCCATTCAGCGTTGTAGTTTGGGTCTGCCCCGGCCCCCAGAAGCAGTGCCACGATCTCGGCATTGTCCCAATTGAGCGCCATCAACAAGGGGGAATACCCGTCCGCGGACTTGGTATTGGGAGACAGATTCAGTGCCAGCAACCGCCTGACGACCGCAGTTTTGCCTTCGTATGCGGCCAGAGTCAGTGGGTCGCGGCCGTCGTAGTCGTAGAGTGGCGTGCGCTTCCGTGCCCGAAATAACCTGGCCACTTTCTCTACATCCCCACGTCGGATCGCTGAATAGAAATCCGTGATCTCCTGTGGACGCGATGCCTGCGGCAAAAAGACGGCAATCCTGTTGTAGTTGCACACGACGATGTGGGTCGGCGAAGCCTGAATCACGATATTCGTTCCATTCAACTGCCAAACTACGCTCCGAGTAGACCTGTCCACGACATCCATCTGGCCAGAATGATCGAGATATTGGCGTTCCAGGCCCCACCATGTTCTCTTTGCGAAGACGTACTTGTCAGTGGCAACCACAGGCTTGAATCCAGCCGGCGCGATCGACCTTACCAGCGAGGCACGAAGTGGCCTCAGGCTGTTGCCGGAGATCTTGACCTGAGTGTCGGCAGGGAGGTGCAGGCGATCTACCGGCTGGTCGGACCGATCCAGGACCCGACCCGTCGACATGTCGAGTGTCGTTCGATAGCGGTCGCCGCCAACTACTGACACTGTGGCATCGTTGAGTTGAATCCCACCGTCGCAGCCGAGTGGCATCGACCACAGCGGAATCTCCGCACCACCGGATGGAACCATTTCGGGTTGCTGCCCGCTTGGAGCGCAACCGAATGAAAGCAGCAACATGCCAATCAACGAGCCATACGCTAGCGATCGGATCATTTTGGGCCGCCTTGTCCACAACCCTGCCGGCTTCCCCGCTCGCTGCAGCGTTCTGCTCAGTAGCGGGATGTTTCTCGCTGACCGGAAAAATATTTCACTCGGCATCATACGCCTCGAATGCCTGCGGGCCGTGACGAGTGTCACATTACGTCACAAATCTTCTGCACCTTCTATGGAGTTACGCTCCGGTCCGGCCGATGAAACGATAGACCAGTATCTAGAATTCCGCAGCACGGGGCCCCGATGAATCGTTGCAACCGCTTTCTTCTCTTGACCACACCCTTCCTCCTAACCACATCTCTTCTGTATGGACAGACGGCTCCTGCGCCAGTCTGGGCGATGGTCGCTCCTGAGAGCGCCACCGTTGCCGTCGTCCTGCCCGCTGGAGCAACCTACCGCTTCGGCGACTCGACCAACAACAGGTGGAGCGCGCCCATCACGGTCAACGTACCCACGACCTTCAGCCCGGTTGCCTTCAACTCCGGAGTGTTTCCCTTCAGCGACCCCGACGTTGGCGTGGTGAAGGAGTTGGACGTCCTCGAGACATCCGCGCCGCAAGCGGTCGTGGTGACGAACCTCGCGACGTCTCCCGCGACGACGATCTCGCAGATTGTTCCGCCGCTGGTTGGGCCCGCCTCGGTTCCGGTGCTTCCAGGCACCTCCTACACGCTGACGTTTTCCAACTTTGCGATTGCGCCGGGAACTCCCGCAAACGCGCAGATGATCGCGTTTGTGAACGCGCCCTCGTCAAACGCGAACCACGCATGGGAAGGCACCCAGATGAACCTGACCATCGATGGCGTGACGATGGTGTGCACGCCTTCGCAGAGCAACACGGATCAGACTTTCAACTTGAATTGCGCGGTGCCTGCCGCGGCCGGGACTGGGCAAACGACAGGGTCCGGGCAGTAGCGCCGCGCCGACGGGTTGACGACCCACTATCCGGACGGCCTCTACGCGCACGTCTCCGCGCCCAGTCCGACCACGAATGCGCCCGCCGCGGAGATTCCCGCGTCGAACGACGGCCCGCTGAAGTGGTTCCAGATCGCCGGCGCCGACGGAAAATATGTAGCCGCCGACGCTACCATCGAAGGCAACACCGTAGTCGTTCGCAGCGCCGACATCGCAGCCCCCGCATCGGTCCGCTACGCATGGGACAACTACCCCGACGGCGCGAACCTCTACAGCTCGGCAGGCCTTCCCGCTGTGCCCTTCCGCACCAATAAGGCGGATGACGCGCCCGCTGCTGCCGCGCAGCCTAAAGCCCAATAAACGTAGTCGCACCAATCGGAGAAAGATCCATGCGAATGTCCAACCCTCTGCTGCTTGCCGCCCTCTCCATCGCCCTCCTGCCGCACCTCGCGTCCGCGCAATCTGGTCCGCAGGTGACGCCGGAGATTGTTGCAGCGGCGGCGGCGGCGAAGACTCCTGTCGCGCCGGGGCCGGTTCAGCCGACGTGGGATTCGATCCGCGAGCACTATACCGTGCCGCAGTGGTTCATCGATGCGAAGTTCGGCATCACCATGCACTGGGGGCTGTTCTCCGTCGCCGCGTATCACAATGAATGGTACGAGAAGTACATGTACACCACCTTCGCCGACTGGCACGCGCAGAACTTTGGCCCGCAGGACAAGTTCGGTTACAAAGACTTCATCCCGAAGTTCACCGCGAAGGACTTCAACGCCGACGACGTCGCCGAGCTGGTGAAAGAGTCGGGCGCGAAGTACTTTATGCCCACGGTCGAGCATCACGACAGCTTCTCGCTGTGGAAGAGCGCCACCAATCCGTGGAACGCCGCCGACATGGGCCCGCACCGCGACCTGGTGGGCGAGATGGCCATCGCCACGCGCAAGGCCGGGCTGAAGTTCGGCATCGCCAGCCACAACATGGAGCACTATACCTTCGTGAATCCGACGCCCGGCCTGAAGTCCGACGTGGACGACGAGAAGAACGCGAACTTCTACTGGCACGATCACTCGGACGCGCGCCTGCAGGAGTTCCTCGAAGACTGGGTGAAGAAGAACATCGAGCTGATCGACCAATACAAGCCGGACGTGATGTGGTTCGACAACGGCGTCAACTCGCGCAGTTACGATCCGCTGAAGATGAAGGTCGCCGCGTACTACTACAACCGCGCGCTGGAGTGGCACAAGGCGGTCACGATCGAGACCAAGGACTCCGCGTTTCTCGCCGGCAGCGTGCTCGATTTCGAGAAGCTGAACCCGCGCGGGCCGACGCAGATCCTGAAAGGCATCTGGGACGCCGAGGAGCCGATCGGCAGCACGTGGGGCTACTCCGCCGCGAACCCGGTGGAGACGTTTCGCGGCGCCGGCTCCGTCATCAACGAGCTGTGCACCGTACTCAGCATGAACGGCAACCTGCTGCTGAATCTCTCGCCCACTGGGACAGGCGCGATCAACGAGCAGCAGCGCACCGCGTTGAAGGAAGTCGGCAAATGGCTCGCGGTGAATGGCGAGGCTGTTTACGGCACGCATAACTGGGTGATCGATGGCGAAGGCTTCACACCGCAGCCTCCGCGCAGCGCTGCCCAACGACGTCCGGGCGCAGCCGCAGCCGCCGCGGCGGAACAAGGTCCAACCGCAGGAGTCACACCCGCCGCCGCAGCCGCGCCTCCTGCCCCGGTGAATCCGGTTGTCATCGCCCCGCAGGTCGCCCGCGCCGCGCCTCCGCCAGCCGCTACAGTCCCCACCGCGCCCGCCGAACCGCAAGGGCCCCGCCCCGTCGTCTACCGCTTCACCGTCAAGGGCGACAATCTCTACGCAATCGCACAATCCTGGCCCGGCGACACGGCCACCATTACGTCGCTCGCCACCGGCAAAGGACTCGAAGGCAAGATCACCAGCGTCACGCTGCTCGGCCACGCCGGCAATCTGCAATTCACCCAGGACGCCGACGGCCTCAAGGTCAAGCTGCCCACCGACCGCCCCTGCGACTACGCCTTCGCGTTGAAGATCACCGGCCTGAAGATGAATCCCGCCGGCCCACCCATCCCCGCCGTCATGGCGGACCTGCGCTAGGCTCCCAACTACACGATCGTCTCCAGACGCGCAAACGCCCCAGCACATCAAGCTGGGGCGTTTGCAATTGTGGGTATCCGGATAGCCGAACGCCGCCTGCGAAGCTGTCTTTGTTCTACGAATATGCCTCGGCAAACACCGGCGGTACCACCAGGTAGATCGGAGACCACTCGAACGAGAATCCGCGCTCGAACTCGTCTTCTCGATACAGCCCGGGAAACTCGGCTGCTTTCCCATCCATCAACTGGGCGACAATCGCCCGCGCCTCTGTCGCCGGCATGATCCGGGTGAACACGGCCTCAAACTGCCCGCAGTTGTTGGCGAACCACTCCCGCGTATCCGTCCCGGAAGTCGCCCGGAAGATCACACGCTTCAGCTTGCCGGCGTACTCCCCATTAAGGTGAAGCATCGTCGTTGCCGAGATCTTGTACGTTCCTGTCATGATTCCGTGCTACCTCGTTCAACCAAATCCGCTTTTCCGCATGATTCACGTTTGAGTTGCCTGCTCGCCAGCAAAATCAGCCTACCCGCACCACAATCGTTACCCCTGTGACGTACGCCACTATGTGCCTGCGCAGCAGCGGCCGGCCTGCGCTAGACCGCCCGCTCGTGCACGAACTGCGGCGGCACCACAAGGTGGACCGGCGACCACTCAAACAGGAATTCGCGCTCAAACTGCTCTGCCGCGTACATCCCGGGAAGCTCAACCTCGTCCCCATGCGTCAATGCGGCGATGATCACCTTCGCCAGGCTGCTCGGCATGATCCTACTGAAGGCCATTTCAAACTGCCCACAGTTGCCGGCGAGCCATGCCTTTGTGTCCGTCGGAGACACGGCCGTAAAGCTGACACCTTTCAGCTTTCCCTTGAAGTTGCCGTGCGAGTGAAGTACCGGCACCGCTGTAATCTTGTAGGTTCCTGACATAATCTGTGACATCCGTTCCGGAAGTCCCGCGCTCACCTGTCGTACTCTGTGGGGCTCGCCTGTTCACCAACGACAACAGGCTACCCGCAGCCACGCAACTCTGGCTGTGACGTGCATCACAAACGGTTGGTGAGGGGATGCCCTGAGGCCGCGAAAAGACGGAATCCGAGCGCTTGCGCAGCCCACACAAAACTTGATAGCGTGTTCCATCGCCTCTCCCCGGCGGCCCGCATCCCACGCAGCACAGGAGAGATCCATGGCTCAGGTTCGTCTTCTCGTCGGCACGCGCAAAGGCGCCTTCATCCTCACCTCTGACGAAGCACGCAAGAAGTGGCAGGTCGCCGGCCCGCACTTCGCCGGCTGGGAGATCTACCACCTTAAGGGCTCGCCCGCCGACCCCAACCGCATCTATGCCTCGCAGTCCTCGGGCTGGTTCGGCCAGCTCATCCAGCGGTCGGATGATGGCGGCCTCACGTGGTCGCCCGTCGGCAACAAGTTCGCCTACGACGGCGTCCCCGGCACGCATCAGTGGTACGACGGCACCGCGCACCCGTGGGAGTTCAAGCGCGTGTGGCACCTCGAGCCCTCGCTCACCAATCCCGACGAAGTGCTTGCCGGAGTTGAGGACGCCGCGCTGTTCCGCTCCACCGACGCCGGCCAGACCTGGACCGAGCTCTCCGGCCTGCGCACGCATACCACCGGCTCGGCGTGGGCGCCCGGCGCGGGAGGCATGTGCCTGCACACCATCATCGTGGACCCAAGCGACCCCAAACGCATCGTCATCGCCATCTCCGCCGCCGGAGCCTTCCGCACCGACGACGGCGGCGCCACGTGGAAGCCCATCAACCGCGGCCTGCGCTCGCTGCACATCCCCGACCCGACGGCGGAGGTCGGCCACTGCGTTCACCACATCGCCGCGCACCCCTCGCGCCCCGGCACGCTCTTCATGCAGAAACACTGGGACGTGATGCGCTCCGACGACGCGGGCGATAACTGGCACGAGGTCTCCGGCAACCTGCCGACGGACTTCGGCTTCGTCATCGACGTACACGCGCACGAGCCGGAGACGCTCTACGTCGTCCCCATCAAGAGCGACTCCGAGCACTTCGTCCCGGACGGCAAGCTGCGCGTCTTCCGCAGCCGGACGGGCGGCAACGACTGGGAGCCGCTCACCAGGGGCCTGCCGCAATCCGACTGCTACGTGAACATTCTGCGCGACGCCATGGCGGTTGATAAACTGGACTCGTGCGGCATCTACTTCGGCACCAGCGGCGGCCAGGTCTACGCCTCGGCGGACTCGGGCGATAGCTGGAACGCAATCGTCCGCGACCTGCCGGCCGTGCTGTCCGTCGAAGTCCAAACGCTGGCCTAGCCCGCTGCCCCACGAAGCTGCCATCCTGGATGCAGGGATGGACCCTGTAGTTCGTCGTCTGTTTCACGCAATTGTTTGTTTCGGGAGAGCGTATGAGAGCGAGATTCACCGCTGCTGTCTGGGCATGGACACTTACAGTCGCAGCCTGCGCAGCAGCACAATCGGCACCGCCGGCCGCACCACTCCAACCGTTCTTTGCAATCAGTTCGATCACCACGCTCGACGACCACGGCGCGGTCACATCCACGACCTGCTGTGGACTGATGGAGGTCGACTCGGCGGGACGCCGGCTGACGGCTCACATCGATTCTGCCAGCTTTGACGCGCCTGTCCGCAGGGCGACCATCAGCGACCCAATCGCGCTGAGGCTGATCACGATTGATTATGGATCGCGGATCGCCACCATCACACTCCTTCCCCCGACGGCAGCGAGCAGAATGATCTCCTCCGACAAACCGTTCACCTCGGAGAACCCCGATCGCAGCGACCTCGGCGAAAAGACGATCGAGGGCGTCAAGGTTCATGGCTATCTGTGGACCGCGACGGACGACACGAGCACCCCCGGCAGTACCCCGCTCCCTCCTGCGCAGAAGTCGTCGCAGTTCAATCCGGCGGCGAACCCGGTCATGAACGAGTGGTGGTGGTCGCCGGATCTGCGCCTGTTTCCGCTGATCACCCAGCGCGACGCCAGCGGAAACAAGTGGATTCAGAAGTACGAGAAGATCGAGCTGAAAGCGCCGGGTCCCGGCACCTTCTCGATCCCCGCGGGCTTTCACGTAACCAACATCGGCGTAAAGCCCAACACTCCCTGAATCGCGCGATCCGCGCGACTTGGCGCGATGACATCGGGGCTCCGCCTTCGTCCTACGCCGTCAACTCAAGGAACACTGCGGTTGCGGGCGGAACCTGAATCTGCAGGCCCTCGCTGCGGGCAGGTTGGCCTCCGCCTTCCACAAGGCTCCGCTCCAATCGCGATGGGATGTGCCCGACAGTTCTCGCGTTCCTGTCGTTCCAACTTACTTCGGTCGACGTCAACGAAGCAGCCTTCAAGGACCGGTAGGCGGCTTGACGGAACCCCATTATTGACGGATTCAGCGCCTGCGTAGCGTCTTTGTTGATGATGGCGAGAATGAACTTTCCATCCGGCCTCTTCGCTGCATACGCCGTCGCGTTCACGTCGCCCGCATCGAAGTCCAGCTTGATCATGGTCGCGCCCGCGAACTGCTGGGCGAACCGCATCCCGAACGACACCGGCTCGGCGATAAACTTCCCATCGATATCCGCAATCGGCGTGTAGAACGGCCTTGGATGCGGCGCCTTCGGGTCGGCCATCAACTCCTCGCCCGGCAGCGTTCCGCCCAGCGACGCGGCCACCATCTTGCCTTCGCCGCCATGCAGGTTCACGCCCGCGTAGCCCAGCGACGCCAGCCGCAGCAGATAGTCCGCAGCCCATAGCGACGCGGCAAACACATCCGACAGACCCGGCTTGCCGCCGCGATAGCACGTGTTGCCCTCTGTCATTCTGTACGGAACCGTCCGATGCTCTCCCTCGCCCAGCCGCGCCGCAGCAGCACTCACGTCCGAAGCAAGTTTAGCGACGTGCGCATCCGCCTTCAGCAGGTCGCCGATGTTGGCCTTGGGATTCGCCGGCGGCCCGGTGAAGTAGTAGTGATGGGTCAGCGCGCCAACCTCGGGGCGATCCTTGAGCGCCAGCAGCCGGTTCACCACAACGGCGTACCACTCCGGGTTGCCCGCCGTGTCCGGCAGCCCGAACTTCGCCGAAGGCACCTTCGCGCGAATCGCATTCGCAAACGTCAGCCACTCGTCGAAGTACGTGTCCGCCGACCACGTCTTCGGATCGCGAATCGTCGAGCCGAAGCGGTCGGCCTCGTTGCCCACCTGAAAATATTCAAGCTTCGCTCCCAGCACCTTCGCCGCGAACGCCGCCTCATCCGCAGCGATCTCCGGAGTGTTGGTGCCGAAGTTGATGCCGTACAGACACGTCCATCCCGTCGCATCGAGAAACGCGCGCAGATTGTGCACTGCCTCGGGCGTGACGTCGTAGATGAGATCGGGCGGCGGATCGCCCATCTTGTAAGGCCGTTTCGCACGCGTCGGCGGCACAGCATCGGACGTCGGCTTCCAAAACGCATAGTCCGAAGTATTTCCACCGAGCCGCAGCACCCCATGCGGAGCAAGCGCGCGAAGCTGCGCAACGAGGCCCGTGTTCGCCGGCGAAAAGAAGTTCGGCTCCGAAAGCTGTTGCGTCTCATACGACAGCCCGACAAAGTTCGGCGGAATCGCCGGCCCCATCTGGTCCGCATGCAACGTAAGCTCTGCGGCCTGCGGCGGGGGAATCAATGCGGCCTGCCCAAAGCTCTTCAAACTCGCCGCAGCAGCGGCACTGGCAATCACAAAACGTCGACGATCCATCCTCTTCATGCAGAGAAGGATAGGAGTTACACGCTCTCCGTGCAAATCGCCACCTGCCGCACAGCGCAATCTCGTGATAGTCCTAGATCGAGGCCCCGCTTCCACTTACCACTGATCACTTAC
>PKWK01000226.1 GCA_003133205.1 Granulicella sp.
CAGCAGCGCCAGCCGCACCGGCGTAAATCCACCCACGCGCGCGCCGGAGCCTGCCGCGAGATGCCGCTCGACATGCGCATGCACCACGCGATCCAGTTTCACGGTCCGCGCAAAGTCCATCCGGCTGTTCGCCAGCAGGCGGTAGCGCTCCAGCGCCTCGGCCAGCTCCAGCCGCTTCGCCTCATCGAGCGGATGCTGCCAGTCCGCCGACTGCGGCAGCCAATCCAAATCCGAATCCAACGCAGGTGCCTCCGGAAGGCATCACAACGCCTCCCAGCCGAGACTATGTCGAACCGGCGGACCCGTCAATCAGCTCACGCTCTGGGTGCCCCATGTCTCGCTTCTGAGACATGGGTTCACGCCCCTACTGCAGCGGAGGATCCTCCGGCATCACCGCGCCGGCCTTCACCCATTGCTCAATCACCGCAATATCTTCGTCGCTCATCTTCGGCGACTTTGGAGGCATCGGCTTCGGATCGTCCGGCGGCCCCTCGTGCCGGATCAGCTTCACCAGCACGCTGTTCGCCGGATCGCCGGGCACAATCACGACACCGTCGCGTCCGCCCTTCATCGTGGACGCCTTCGTCATAAGGCTCAGCCCACCCTTGTGGTTCATATCGAAGTGGCACTTGCCGCAATTCGTCTGAAGAATTGGCCTTACTTTCTCGGTATAGAACGCGGACTTGCTAGCCCCGTCCTGCGCCGACACCCCACGCAATCCCAACCCAGCCAAGGCTGCGATTGCGGTCACTCCAACTCCTGCAAGAACTCGACGCATCCATCCTCCTTGGAATCAACTTCGCTGCGAAAACAGTATTTCCCCGGCGCCTGGCTGTCCCAGGTTGGAGAAAAACCAGTTTTGCTTACAAGGCACAACTCGCCACGGCCCCAGAAGCGCTGCATGTGCGTTACGGTCTCAGCCGCTGCGATCTACGATCGTGTCCCAGCGCGCATCAGCCCGATTGAGCCACACCGATCGCCAGCATTAACCGATCGGTACACAGAACCTGCTTGATCACTTACCCCATGTCTACGTTCCAGATAGGGTAAAAGTTGCTCTGGTGCCTCCGCACCTCCAAAAATTCATATGCGCCGACATGCCGCCACCGCTGCTGCCCTGATAGCACTGGCCTGGATTCAAGTCTGCCCTGGCCCCCTGCTGGCAAAACCGACGAGGACCGTCGCGGGCCCCGCCGCGCGGAAGCTGATCGTCGCCCCGCCCACCCTGCGCGCATCCCGTGAGCGAGCCACACATCCGCCCGCAAGCGCTCACGCTGCCAGCAGAAATGCGATCGGCCCTGAGCGAAATGTCAGTTCCCCGCGCCATTCTGCCCCGTCGACGCGCGCCAGCATCGCTGTCAATCGGCAATCAGACCCGCAAGCGGACCGCGTCCCAACCCGTCTCCACACTCGCGCCCGTACCCTCGAACAGGAGCGCGCCCTCGCCGCCCAGTCCGCCATCGCCGCCGCGGACCGCCAACACCGCGCCGTCCGCCCCGCGCCAAGCGCCCCGCACTACGCCCACAACTCCCTCCCACCGCGCCCACTCTCAGAGGTCACCGCCACCAGCGATGACCCCGCTGCCCCATCTGCGTCGATACTCTCCTCCCCTCAGCCTGGTCCCAACAGCCCAACCGCCCTCATCAATATCGGCGGCGTCCTGCGCCCCGCGTCGGGAAGCCTGCCTCTGAAGTCCATCGAAGAAGAGGCGTCCACGCCCGTCCTGCTCCCACCGCTCCGCGTCTCTTCGCTCTATGACGCGCGCGGCCACCTGGTCGTCCCAAAGCCCCTTTACGGCACCCGAGAAATCCTGCTCCACCAGAATGTGATGGCCGACCGCGACGGCCTCGACCGCGTCCGCGACGACGCCGACCTGCTCGACCTCCGCCGCGAGAAGAAGCTCGTAGCCCTCCCCGACAACGAGACCCTCCGCGTCGACTATCGCCTCCCCGAGAACCGCCGCTTCTCCCGCCCCTGGACGGCCGCCTTCCTCACCGTCCTCGCCGCCGACTACTACGCCAGCTTCCACTCCCCGCTCCAGGTCGACTCCGCCGTCCGCACGGTCGCCGTGCAGCAGCGCCTCATCCGCACCAACGGCAACGCCGCACCCTCCACCGGCGACACCGCCTCCCCGCACCTCACCGGCCAGGCTGTCGACATCGCCAAGGGCGGACTCTCGCGCATCCAGATCGCCTGGCTGCGCACCTACCTCCAACCCCTCATCAACCTCGGCAAGATCGATGTCGAAGAGGAGTTCCAGCAGTCCTGCTTCCACATCAGCGTCTACAAAAACTACCTCCCCATCGGGTCGGCCCACGCCGGCGTCGCCGACACCCGTCAACTCGCACCAGAGTCCCTCCCCGGAAGGCCAATCGAATGACTCCCATCGTCCAGCTACGTAAGGAACCAAGAGTTATCAGCATTTCGCAGGAGGAACGCTCAGGCCGCGCCTCGCAGATCCCAAGCACCCATATCTCCCCCTTTGTCCTGAAGATGCTGGGCCTCAAGTCCGGCGGATAGCACCACCTCATCGCGATGTGTTGGTATCGTGTGCGCGACCGTCTTTCTCCTACCTAACCTCAAACCTTCGTCATCTCGACTGGAGCCCTGAGTGAGCCTGGCGAGTCGAACGGGCGGAGTGGAGAGACCCCCGCATTCGCCTTTGCCCGTTCTCCCGCGTGCTCACCTTTCCCCTTGTCTCAAAGGTTCTCGCCTTTGCTTCTGAGATAGGCCCGGGCTTCAGCCCCCGGGATTCGCTCTTCACGTCTGACGGACTTCATCCGAACCCTCTCAAAGCCCGGGGGCCCATCCTTTGCAGTCTCATCGCAAACGGTGGGTTATCGCGCCTGCGCGACCGCCTTCCTCCACCTAACCTCCAACCTTCGTCATCTCGACCGGAGCCCTGAGTGAGCCTGGGCCGGGTGCCCCATTCATCGCGGCTTGATCGCGATGGGTGGAGTCTCGCGCCTCAAGCCAGCCGATGCCCAATCGTCTCGTCCAGAATCTCCCGCACCGTCAGCGCCACAATCGAAATGTGCTCGCGCTTGAAGAACTGTCCAATCTTCTGCATCGCGTCACTGCTGAAGTCGAACCCCACAAAGAATCCCTTCTTCCGCTTCGTCCGCATCATCGCCGCCTGGAACATATCGATATCGGGCCGCCCCACCTTGTCCATCTGCTTCACCTGGATCGGATACCAGTCGTCCATGAAGTCAAGCTGCCCCGCTTCCTTCCCACCCGCGCCCGGCTCCGACCCAACCGGATAGATGCGCCCGTCGATACCCATATCCCCAACCTGCGTCTTGTTCGGGATGCCACCCAGCGCAATCACCGCCCAGTTCTCAAACTCGAACGGCGGAATCGTCCGCAACTGCTTCTCCGTCCACGGCAGGTCGCGCACCACAAACCCCTTGCCGCGTAGCCAAAGATTCTCGTCCTCGCGAATCCGGCAAACATCCCGCAGCCGCTTCGCCATCACCCGGCACGCCGTCGGAGACACGTCAATCCCAATCCACTGCCGGTTCAGATTCTGCGCCGCCACCAGTGCCGTTCCACACCCGCAAAACGCATCCAGAACAATGTCATTCTCGTTCGACGACGCCTTGATGATTCGCTCCAACAGCGTAAGCGGCTTTTGAGTCGGATAGCCGAGGCGCTCCGCTGCCATGTTGTGCAGAGGTCTGATGTCCGTCCAAACCGATTGAAGTGGGACGCCCGGCATCTCGTCGAGATAGGACTTAAGGCGCGGAACGCCTTTTTCCGCCTTTGGGTAGTGAATCTTACCCTCGCGATCCAGACGCTCCAGATGTTCCTTTGTGAAGCGCCAGCCCTTCACCGGCGAGGCATATCCCTTGAATTCGTACATCATGTTGGGGCGCGGGTTGGGGCTAGTCAGATCGCCCCGCTTCCACCGCCGCCCGTCTGGATCAACGTGCGTGTAGAACTGCTCGATGTAATGCGGGTCATATGGTTCATACTGCTTGTTCCATGTGTAGTCTTCGCTATTCGCATAGAAGAAGATCGTGTCGTGGATCGTGTTGTACTTGTTGGAGTCGCTACGCGCACTCGTTCGTTTCCAAATAATCTCGTTTTGGAAGTTGTTCTCGCCGAATATCTGGTCGAGCATCACCTTCACATAGTGGCTCGCGTGCCAGTCGCAGTGATAGTAAAAGCTGCCCGTCTTCTTCAGCACCCGCGCCAACTCCACGCACCGGGGCCGCATGAACTCGATATACGCCTTCGTCGATTCGTGCCGGTCATCGAACGACCGCTTCTCCTTCGTCTCGCCCCAGAAAACCTCATAGTTCCGGTTCGAGTTGAACGGCGGATCGATGTAAATCAGGTCAACGCACGCATCCGGCAGCTTCTTCAACTGCTCCAGATTGTCGCCGCAATAAATAACTCGGGTGTCGAGCAACGAAGAAGGCTTAGCCATGGATATGCACAAGCTTACAACCATCCCTCTGCGCATAGGTAAGGACGGAATATATTTTGCGAACCGTGACAGCGCGGTACTAGCCGTCATAGTTCCAGTAAGATCGACCTCCCCACCCCATAACAGTGGTGAAATTGAAGACTCGGGAACGGCGGATGCGGGTACCAGCAAATCGATAGCTAATAGTGATCTTTAGCTTCGCACCGGGATCTAACCGGTGACCGTTCGCCACGACATTGTGGTTGCAAGGGAGCGTGACCCGCTGCTTGTACCGCAGCTCTTTTGAGAAGTTCTTATGCTCGTCGTCTTCCGTATGTAGAGTCATACTGCTTTTGTCTGAGGGGCCCGCATCCCAGGGGCGCATGGTGAAATCGGCGCTACAGGCGGCTGAAAGTTCATCCGTTGGCCAGTAGCCCTCATTCGTGATCGAAAAGGAACTGTTGTATGGGAATACCTCGTCGAACGTGAAATCTTCATTGATGGAAAGGGATGGATAAAGTACAAACAATCCGACCACGACCGTGCAGGCCGTCAGAACTGTCCAGAGCCCGCGAGGCACCGCCTTCCAAATGGGCACCTGCTCTCGGCGAGGTATCGCGGGAGATGGTGGCGGCGATGGTTCCTTTGACGTTACCGCTCGGCGCGGCTGCTTTTTTCCTTTTCGCTTTTTCATGAAGTGCCTTTATGAACAATGAATATCACGAAGCCAAATGCCCAATTCATCGCCGACGAGGGGTTGCGTCCGTGAACAGAATCCGGGTATAACCCAGGGCAATCGCATTTGAAAA
>PKWK01000062.1 GCA_003133205.1 Granulicella sp.
CTGTTTCGCAACCCACAGATTAAGGAACAGCCGGATCGGTGAGATCCGGCCCTGATTCTGTGAAGTTTACGCGGTCGGTTTTTCCAGCCCTTTTGTAACAGCCGGGATTTGCTCGCCGAGGACACGGTGGATGGTGGTGCGGCTGACAAGATAGCTCTTCGCCAGCTGTCCCAGGCTGTGACCTTGCTGGCGGTCACGATGGATGGCGGCTCGATCGAGGACCAGCGCTTTCCGTCCGATGTGCCGGCCTTCGAGTTTGGCCCGCCTCATCCCGGCGCGCACTCGCTCGACGATGAGGCTACGCTCCAGTTCAGCGATCGCCCCGATGATGACTACAACCGCCCGGCCCAGGGGCCCGCCGGTATCGATCTGTTCGCGGAAGCTGATGAACTCGGTGTTCAACCGGTTCAGCTCGTCCAGCAGCTCGAGGAAGTGTCTCACTGACCTGGCGATCCGGTCGCAAGCCCAGACCAGGACAACGTCGAATTGGTCGCGGCGGGCGTCCCGCATCATCGCGTCGAGCCCCGGCCGGCGGGCTTTCGCTCCACTGATCATGTCGGTATATTCCTCGACGATCCGATAGCCGCGCTGCTTAGCCATCTCGTGGAGGTCGTGCATCTGGGTTTCGGGGTGCTGGTCGAGGGTAGAGACCCTCATATATAAGGCAGCGCGTTTCATTAGGGGGCCCTTTCAGGCTCCAGTATATATCTGAGATATGTAAAGGGACAAGGAGAAAAAGGTCCCACTTTGGACACTCCACTGTNNCAAGCTGGGCATCCTGGCCGACGTGGCGCCCTACTCTCGGGAGTACAACCGCATCCGCGCCGTCGTCGACAAGCAGTCTCACGGCGACACCGACCTGCGCGCCCACTACGAACAGATCGTCGAACAGGTCCGCCAGACCAAGGAGTCTACCCTCCAGGTCGACCAGCGCCGCTTCGACGCACCCGTCGACAAGATCGAAGGCACCATCAAGAGCGCCTCCTTTCACGGAGTAGAGCTCTCCGAGTACCCCGGCCGAGTCTTCCACTTCAGTGCTGTCGGCAGCTCCATGGCCGATCTCGTGGCCGATCAGCTGGGCAAGTCCAACCAGATGACCCGGGCTCAGGCTGCAGGCCTTGCCGACAACAAGCTGCGTGAACGGGACGTCTATCTCTCCACCGCTTTGGCCGAAGGCACCCGCGTCAACCTGACCATGGCGCGCGGCGCGGCCGACAACAGCCAGAGCGTGCGTGCAGTCATCGAAGCCGGCGGTGCCAACATCAACCGCGAGCTGATCGACCAGGGCTTCGGGAGATTCCGCAAGGATCTGGGCGGAGCTGAAGGGCAGGCGCTATCTATATAGACTAGGTCCCTTCGGCCCGCCGAACATAAACATCCCTCGCGCACGCACGGGCGATCCAACTCTCCCTCGTGGTCCCTTCGTCCCGCCCACACAAAAACTCCCCCTCGCCCGCCCGCCGGCGACCTGCTCCTCGCCCTCGTCTCTCGTCCCCAGCCCGGCATCCCAGCAAGCCCACCGCAGTCCTTCGCAGAGCTGGCCATCCCATCCCAGCTTGGCTTCCAATCACCCGTGTCGATCCCGTCCCGGCCTCCAGATCCACACCCATTTTCCCCGCCGGGCAGCCGGATCAACTGCGTCCTTAACTCCACAGATTTGCTCCCCACCAGGAGCCAGAATCACCCTTCTAGAGGGGCCGCCGCAGGTCCCGAAGTATCTGTACACCATTTCACATATCGGGGTCGAAAGCACCTGTTTTAAGAACTTGACTGGAAGTTATGCACCGTGCCGCACCCTATTTGCTGGGTTTTTCATCATTTCCGGCTAATTCCTATATTCCATTGGCTGTTCTGCACCGTGCCGCACCTATTTGCTGGGATTTACTGCGTTTTTGCATGATTCCTATATTCGACGGGCATTCCGCATTTGTGCCGCACCTGCACGTCATTTTTCATCCCGCCGGCGCCGGTCATTTGGCAGCCCCTGGCACAGTCTCCCAGCCCTCCTTCTAATCGACCAGTCGAGGTCCTGTTTCCACCTTGGGTATCACTGTTGAAGAGGACGCTCTTTCCACCTGTACGCTACCGTTCTCTATTGCCTGTTGCTGTCGTCCAAGCTCGATGATGGCCTCGAGGATACCGTCCCGGAAGATCTCTCCGTTGAATCCCGCCCGGCGCCGATTCGGGATCGCGCCTGCGTTCTTGAAGCCGATCTGGAAGAGGTCCTGGAACTGAGCGTGGCAGGGAGGAGTTCCGTTCTGGAACTCCTTTAGGGTGACATCGGAGACGATCAGACGGGAGTTAGCATCGCCTTTATCGTAACCTTCATAGTCCTCGTGATACGCCCGCGCCTGCCTCGCGCTCGCACCAAAGATGAACCAGTCTTCAGCGTGATCAGCCGTCGTTACCCAGTACAACCGGACCCGCTTCTTGCTTGCCATATACACCCTGTTCTCCCCGCCGCCGGATCGAAATCGGTCTGAAGGGAGAACAGTGTAACATTATGTATCTCAGATAGACCCAGACCATTATTTCCCCCGCCCGCCGGACCTTACTCCACTAACCCAGCGGCCGGCGTGAACTTGACGTACTTCCGCT
>PKWK01000177.1:0-2155 GCA_003133205.1 Granulicella sp.
CTGCGTGCATTTCCCTGCGCTGCTGGGCTCTGGCTTCCCAGCGGTATCTGGCCATTCGCCGTGGTTACGTTGCCGTTTGGCAGATTTGCACCGCTATACAGATTTTTCCCGTGATCGCCGCTATGACAGCTCTGACAGAGCATCGGCGCCCGCATCTTCAGCAGAGGCGATAAATTCGAACCGTGAGGCGTGTGGCAGTTGGTGCAGTCGTCCACAACGGGCGCATGCTCCCAAAGAAAGGGACCGCGCTTCTCCGCGTGGCACATGTAGCACGTCTGGTTGACAGACTCCTTGACGAGGAGCTTCGGGCCGTCTGAGCCGTGCACGTTGTGACAGCTGGAACAAGAAACTTTTCCTTCCAGGATCGGGTGCCTCGAGAAGCGATGAATCTGGGCATCCTCGGCCTTGTGGCACTTGGCGCAGACCTGGGCCTGGGTTACCGGGTTCAGCACTTTCTGCTTTGCCGCATGCGCTTCGTGGCAGTCGGTGCAGGCAACCCCGTGCGATTCGTGCTGGCTGCCCGACCAGTGCGACCGAGCACGGACGCTCGATTCGTGACAGGTGAGACAGGATGCATTCCGCTCCGCTGCCGACGAAAGGTTCTTGGATTTGGCTCCAAACACGACGTCCGGCTTGGTGGTCGGATCGCTCAGGTGTGAGGCGCTGGCGCCGTGACAGGATTGGCAACCAGGAGTGCGCCCGTCGGCCTTCACACCATGCTTGGTCTGGTAAATGGTGAGTATCGGCGTAGCCCAACTCTCGTTGTGGCAGAGGGTGCACTTCTGGTCGCCTTCCAGGGATCGGTCGGCTTGTGCGAATGCGGAAAGCGAGCCGAAAAGTACCGAAACGCTGGCACAGATCAGAAAAAGCCGAATCAGTTTGCGCATCTTTTTCCTTCGCGTAGGGAATCTGGATCGTTGCTGCTTACATTTCGAACCGAGCACTTGAGCAATCCGAGCCGTGCTGAACTTCGCAACGGACAGGTCTATGAAACGGGGGTAAAACATATGGCAGTGGTAGAGACCACGTATACATCTCATAAAACAGGGCTAAAGAGATGTTGTATGTGACGATAATCACACATGGATGCTTCATTAAGCACACATGTACGGTTATTAATCACGCATGCATGCTTCAGTTCAGTTCAGGGCTTAAAGAACCGAGTGCTTCTTCCAGGAATCCTTGATCTGTTCAGCAGACTGCGAGAGTCCCGATGACTCTGAGCTGAATTGTGTGCCCCACCACTCTCTTCCTGCACTTGCATTCCCACTGATCAGCCCTCATAAGTCGGCGTGGCAGAAATTATTGCCGTTTTCAGGACTTCCGAGGTGTTCCCCAACCCACACGTTGTGGAACAGCCGGATCGGCGAGATCCGGCCCTGATTCTGTGGGGTTTAGGCGGCCGGTTTTTGCAGCCCTTTTGTAACAGCGGGTATTTGCTCACCGAGCACCCGATGGATAGTCGTTCGGCTCATCCCGCATCATCGCGTCGAGCCCCGGCCGGCGGGCTTTCGCTCCACTGATCATGTCGGTGTATTCCTCGACGATCCGATAGCCGCGCTGCTTAGCCATCTCGTGGAGGTCGTGCATCTGGGTTTCGGGGTGCTGGTCGAGGGTGGAGACCCTCATATATAAGGCGGCGCGTTTCATAAGGAGGCCCTTTCAGACACCAGTATATATCTGAGATATGTAAAGGGACAGAGAGAAAAGGTCCCACTTTGAACACTCCACTGTCGGCAACACGACCTACGCTGCCCTTCATCCCGAAGTAGAAGGCCTCAACCCAGAAGACTACCCGGACATCAACAAGCTGGGCATCCTGGCCGACATCGCTCCCTACTCTCGTGAGTACAACCGAGTCCGCGCCGTCGTCGACAAGCAGTCCCACGGCGACCTCGAGCTGCGCGCCCATTACGAACAGATCGTCGAGCAGATCCGCCAGACCAAGGAGTCAACCCTCCAGGTCGACCAGCGCCGCTTCGACGCACCCATAGACAAGATCGAAGGCACCATCAAGAGCGCCTCCTTCCATGGAGTCGAGCTCTCTGAGTACCCCGGCCGCATCTTCCACTTCAGTGCCGTCGGCAGCTCCATGGCCGATCTCGTGTCCGATCAATTGGGCAAGTCCAACCAGATGACTCGTGCTCAGGCTGCA
>PKWK01000177.1:2206-5253 GCA_003133205.1 Granulicella sp.
TATATAGACTAGGTCCCTCTCCCCGGCGCACTTAAATTACTCCCTCGCGCACGGACGGACGACCCAACCTGGTCCCTTCGTCCCGCACCCACAAAAACTCCCCTCGCGCGCCCGTCGGCGACCCAGCCCCTCGCCCTCGTCTCTCGTTCCCAGCACGGCATCTCAGGCAGCCCACCGCAGTCCTTCGCAGAGGCTCCCAGCTTGCTTCCACTCACTCGGCGGCGATCCCGTCCCGGCCCCAGATCCACACCCATTTTCCCCGCCGGGCAGCCGCTTCAGCTGCGTCCTTAACTCCTCCAGATTGGCTCTCCACCAGCAGCCAGATTCTCCCTCCCAGATGGGCCGCCGGAGAGTTCGAAAATGACCCGAAAATAGTTGAAGTCGACTCCGGAGGTACCTGAACGCCGTTTCACATCTCGGGAGCGAAGACAGCTGTTTTCAAAATGTGCACTGGAAGTTACGCACCGTGCCGCAGCAGAAACGACCGCAAACGTCCTCAAACTGCCGCCCGTAGTATAGGAGGTTTTCGAAGAAGACCGTATTCAGGTTTCCGGATCGCCTTATGTTGTGACCTTACTGGTTACATCCTTAGACTCTTTTCATCTCCCCGGCCAGGCTCTCCGACCGTCCCCATTTTCAGCCCGCAGCAGCCCTGGACAGAGCCTTCCAGCCCTGCCCTAATGCACCAGCTGCGGTCCCGTTTCAACCCCGGGCCCAGCGTCCAGTTCCATCGTTGAGGAGGTTGCTTCGTTCAACTGCAGTCCGCCGTTCTCCCGCATCGTCCCCGTCAGCTGATTCCGTCCAAGCTCGATGATCGCTTCAAGGATTCCTTCTCTGAAAATCTCCCCGTTGCATCCCGCCCGGCGCCGATTCGGGATCGAGCCAGCGTTCTTGAAGCCGATCTGGAACAGATCCTGGAACTGGGCGTGGCACGGAGGAGTTCCGTTCTGGAACTTATTCAGGGTGACATCAGAGACGATCAGACGGGAATGAGCATCGCCTTTACCGTAGCCTTCGTAATCCTCGTGAAACGCCCGGGCCTGCCTGGCGCTCCCGGCAAAGATGAACCAATCCTCATCGTGATCTTGTGTAGTTACCCAGTAGAGCCTCACCGTCTGCTTCGTGCTTGCCATAAAACACCGTTCTCTCTCCCCCCGCCGACTCAGCTGCGAAGGGAGAACAGTGTAGCATGATATATCTCAGATAGAACATGCGCAGACGATCCTCACCGCCCTCAGGCAACACACCTATTTGTTTCCCCCGCCCGCCCGGCGGCCCGGTCTACCCCGGGCCGGCCTCTGGCTCCAGCAACCCTCCGGCAGGAGTGAAACGGATGTACCTGCGCTTCTTCCGATAGGTCACTCGGACCCGTTTCAGGAACCAGCCGCGCAAAGGTGGTCTGGTGTGATCCAGCCCTTCAAACGTCCCGAACGGCAAGCTGACCTTCTCGCCCTTGCGAAGAGCTTCCGTGATCGAATCGAAGACAGCGCTTACTACCCTCTCGGCTTCAGGACGGCTGAGTTCCTCCGGGTCCCACTTCGACTTATCAGTCCCCGTTCGACTCGGTGAGATCGTATGAACGAGATCGCGTCGTGTCAATAGGGCCTCGTTGGTTGGACTACATAGATTCGGTTACCCGTTCAGCGTGACGATCATTTCGTTCCTCGACTTTGTGCGGATGAGCACTTCGGTAATGACGAAGGTATGGCCAGCGGTGATCTGATTGCCGACGTACTTCTCCGCGACCTCCGGCCTCACGTAGGCGACTGTGACATGGGGCTCGTACGCAAAGGTAGGCTCCATGAAATCCACGACCTCCCCGAGGCGCTGATGGAGCGCATGCAGCTCTGGACACACAATCGTGGCGATGATGACGGCGACTCCACTGTTGTTCGCAGAGGGCGGGAAGGACGAGGTAGCGCCCAGCGTGGCGGCAATGGGGCTGTGTGCCTTTAGCAGGTCCTCGATGGCGGAGATATCCTCCCCGTGGACCCCGTAGCGGAGGGTGATGTGGGGAGGCCCGATGTCCAGGCCGCGGCCGGCGAGGTCCTCCTCGGCAATCTCCTCCCGCGCGGAGGCGAGGGCAACGGCTGCTGGGCTGGACTCAGGTAGTTCCGCCTGGATGGTGCCGAAAGGGAAGGGGGTGTTCGGCTCGGTGGCTAGCTTGCTCAGGAAGGCTTGGTTCATTGAACGACAGTCCCCATCAGCTTCAGGCTGGATTCCACTGGAACCTCCTCGCCGCTTTCTCAAAACTACTGCAACTTCTCCCACACCGTTGACGACTTCGTCGACTCGGCACCATGGGCGATCGCATCTGTTTCCACACGATCGTCAACGGCATGTGGTTGATCCGCCAGTGTGCCAGCAGAGCCACCTTAATCAAATCCCCGTGCCAGCGTCGACAGACAAACTCACGTCCGCAGATTGCTCCTCCCTTAGCGAACCAAAGGAATGCCCACGCATCGTCAAATAGAAGAGCAACTCAACGCGGCTCGACAGACCCAATTTCTCGAATGCTCGGAAGAGGTAGTTCTTGACGGTATGCTCGCTCAATCCCAGGTCGCTGGCAATTGTCTTGTTCGTTTTGCCTGTTGCCGCGTGTCGCACAACCTGTAATTCACGCGTCGTAAGGGTCGACAAACTACCTTCTGCCGGGTCGATTGGAGCAGGAATATTCTTGAATGCTTCCAGGAGAAAGCTCGTCTCCTCTCGTCCGGCCCAAATAAACCCTTTCCTCACATGTTCGACGCAATCGGTGAAGTCGCTCATCGACCCTTGCCGGTCAAATACGCCGCGAGCGCCGGAGCGAAATGCGTTGGTAACCGCTTCGCGGGTCGGCCGATCCATCAAAATGACAATTGAGAGTTTGGGGTGAGCGCAAAACACAGCATTTGCCAGATCGAAACCACCTCCGATGTTCGCATCTAAATTGGCGCTGATGATTACGAGATCGACACTACGCGCCCCGAGCACCTGCAGGAGGTTGGAGGGTTGAATCGCAATCGCATCGTACCTGAGATTATGAACTGGAGTGCCCGGCTCTTTTT
>PKWK01000083.1 GCA_003133205.1 Granulicella sp.
CAAATGCGATTGCCCTGCCAGCACCTGGGATCCCCCTTGACACCCTGCGTATAATTAAACTTAGGTAGAGACAGAATCCAGCAGCCTCAGGCTTGTGTCTCCCCAAAGCTCCAAAGAAACCATAACTCCAGCGTTTTGAATATCTTGCAAATCATCTCCTTTGCTTTCAAGATCTTACAAATTTGATAGCCGGTAAGTGGTTTGTTTGGAAGATCATGCACGAATCGATACCCAGGGGGGTACACCATGCCGACACCAATTCCCGCATCACTTCACCGCAACAGGATGCAACCAAGCTCCATCCCCCGCCGCATCCCACAGCGCGTGCCGATCAGAGAAACACAACGGAATAGCTCGCGCCTCGCCTCAGCGACGCCGAGACAGTTCCCTCCGCGTTCCGAACCATCGGCACAAATCGCCGGCCATTTTGAATCGACGCAACCTTTTGGCCCGCAGGAACCGCCAGCCGAACTTCACCATCCTGCGAGGCTCGTAGCGTCGCACTCGTCGCTCGGCCTGCCTTCCACTGGAGGTCGAGTTCAAGTCCGCCGCGAGCGCGCAGTCCACGGAAGCTGCCATTCGGCCACACTTTCGGCAGCGCCGGCAACAACCGCACAACGCCCGCGTGCGATTGCAGCAACATCTCAACCAGACCGCTAGGCCCGCCAAGATTGCCATCAATCTGAAATGGCGAGTTCTCCTTCAGCCCGCACACATCGAACAGATTATGCCGCGTCGACTGGCGAAATAGCTGTAGCACATTCTCGTAAGCAGCCTCGCCATCCTCCAGCCGCGCCATGCAGTTGATAATCCATGACCGCGACCATCCGGTACTCCCACCGCCAGCCGCCAGTCGTTTGTCGAGCGTCACGCGCGCCGCCTTTGCCAGATCCGGAGTCCCACGCAGCGTAATTAGATCGTCCGGATACAGCCCGAACAGATGCGAAATATGCCGATGCCCAGGCTCCTGATCGGCATAATCTTCCGGCCACTCCTGCAGCCGCCCATCGTGCGTAATGCGAAACGCCGGAAGCCTCGCCATCGCAGCCTTCGCCCGCGCAACCAACTCCGCATCCTCCGGCGGATTCCCCAGCAACTCCGAAGCCTTCACCAGTCGCGTCAGCACGGCCCGCGTAATCGAGGTGTCCATCGTCGGACCCATGCACAGGTTGAACGCCTTCCCATCCGCCAGCTTGTACTTGTTCTCCGGCGAACACGAAGGCCCGGTCACCAAATGCCCCGCATACGGCGTTCCCTCCGGAGCGACCGCCAGGTAGTCCAGCAGGAACATCGCATTCTCGCGCAGCAGCGGATAAGCCCGCGTCCGCAGAAATCCAATGTCGCCGCCGTACTCATAGTGAGCCCACGGATGCAGCGACATCCACGCCGCGCCCATCGCCCAGATCCCTCCGCCCAGCCCGTCGATCGGTCCGGAGTCGCCCCAGATGTCGGTGTTGTGGTGCACCACCATGCCCCGCGCGTTGTAATACTTCTTCGCCGTCACCGCACCAGGCCCGCGAGTCGCATCCTGCAGATCGAACATGGGCAAATGGCAGTCCGCCAGATTCGCGCGCTCCGCCAGCCAGTAGTTCATCTCCGTGTTGATGTTCACCGTGTACTTGCTGCCCCACGGCGGATCGACCGACTCGTTCCAAATCCCCTGCAGGTTCGCGGCCAGCGTCCCCGGCCTGCTGCTCGAGATCAGCATGTAGCGCCCGAACTGAAAATAGATCGGCAGCAACCCAACATCCTCGCCGCCATCCTTGATGTGCTGCACCCGCTTGTCTGTCGGAACAGCCGCGTTCGCATCGTCGCCCAGCCGAATCTCCGCGCGGCGAAAGAGTCGCTGATGATCGGCCACATGTCGCGCCTTCAGCTCTTCGTATGTTTTCCCGCTGGCCGCACGAAGATTTCCATCTACCGCAGCCTGCATCGCACTAAGCCCCGCCGGATACCGATAGCTCGTCGCGCAGTCGATCAGCAGCGTCACCGCCGTCGCACCCGCCACCGTCAACACACCCGCATCGCTCGTCACTGTGCCACCCTGCGCCAGCGCAAGCAGCTCGCAGTGGAAGCGAATCCCCACCGGATTCTCCTTCACCGGCTGCCCCGGATTGTCGTTCACAGGAATAGCCTCGCCCGCGAGTACAAGCCGATCGGATCCCTCCGAGCTAGTCGTAAAGTGCGCCGGCCGATCCATCCGCGCGGCGAAACTTATCTTTCCCGGCCCGTTCGCGCTCATCCGAACCACAATTACCTGGTCCGGCGCCGAGCTGAACACCTCCCGCACGTAGCTCGTGTCTTCATGCCGAAAGCGAGCCGTCGCAATCGCCGTGTCCAGATTCAACTCCAGCCGATAGTCCTCCACTTTTGCATCGTGCGTCAGACCGCTCGCCGCAAAGTCCAACCGCAGATCGCCGAGCGTCTGATAGCAAGGCATGCGCTGCGGAACCGAAAGCATATCGCTTGCCGCCAGCTTCTCAGCCTCAGCAACTTTCCCCGCAAACAGCAGCTCGCGAATCTTCGGAACCGCCTCGCCAGCACGAGGATTGTTCCGATCGCGCCGCTCGCCATCCCAGATCGACTCTTCGTTCAACTGCACGCGATCAATCGCAGGATCACCGAACACCATCGCACCCAGCCGCCCATTGCCCACAGGCAGCGCATCCGGCCAGGTCGCCGCGGGCTGCGCAAAGTGCAGCATGTACCGCGAAGACTCTGCCGCCCCAGCGCTCGGCGCGCCCGCCCATCCGCGCCGCCCTGCCAGCGCCGTCGCAACGGCAGCCGCGCCGGTCAGAAAGCTCCTGCGGCTCACACGTCTGAACGAGATAGTCATTACCGGTCCCTCATACTTCATATCTCATAACTCATCCCAGTATGGGCCTCAACCACGACGTTCCGCGAGCGCACCACGCGCACCTCGCCAAACGCCGTCCCTTCCTTGCTATCGAGAGCCGGACCACTCAACTTCATCGCCTTCTCGCCCGCACGCGAAGGCAGTTCGATACTCACCAGCACGTCGCCCTTATTAATAATCACAACCCGCCGCCGCCCGCCTTGCTCCAGCGCATACGCCGTAACATGCGCTCCCACTCCCGTGAGCGTCGAAGCCAGCAATCTCGCCCCCGCAAAGCTCTGACCAAACTGAATGCCAAAGTATTCCGGCCGCTTTGTAAATCCCGTCGAAGGAGCCCCCGCGATCGGCGTATAGAATCCATTGCCGCCACTATGCAGATTCACCCCACTCCATCCCATCGCCGCAAATCGCAGCATCATATCCGCGCACCACAGTGCCGAAGCCAGCGTATCCGACACGCCCGGCTTCCCACCATCCCAGCACGAATTTCCCTCGCTCATCCTGAAAGGCAGCCCCGCCGCCTTGATCGCATCCGCAATTGCAGGAAGATTATGCTGATGCATCGTCGCCAACTTCGGGTCCGCTTCAAGCAACTGTTCCAACGTCGCATCCGGACTCCCCGCCGGCCCCATCGCATAGTAATGCCCGGTCAGCAGAATCACATCCTTATGTTTCGGTGCCTCCTCCGCAAACGCCGTCAGATACGGAAGCTTGTTCGAAATATCCGGCCCTGCAAACTTAGCCCCCGGCGTAGCCGCAACGATCGCATCATGAAACTCATTCCACTCCTTCAAGTAATCCGCCGGCCCATAACTAGCCGGACGATAGCGGTTGCGAAACGAGTCCGGCTCATTGCCGATCTGGAACGCCACCAGCCGCGACCCGAGGATGCGATACGCCGCAGCAGCCTCAGTCGCAGCGTTCTCCTTCGTTCCCTGGCCCAGGTTCAGCCCATACAGGCAACTCCATCCCGTCGCATCGAGAAATCCCCGCAGATTCCTCAACGCCAGTGCCGTCGTCACGGTTCCATGTTTCACCGTCTTGCTCGTGTCCGGCCCAAACACCTCAAACGGCGGCGCACCCGTCGTGTCCGCGTCCGAGTAAGTCGTAAACTCGCTCGACCCGCCACCCAGTCGCAGATTTCCGCTTGGCGAAAGTCCACGAAACAACTCAATCAACTGCGTATTTGTACTCGCAAAGAATGCCGGATTCGCCAACTGCGCTGACTCATACGACAGCCCAGTAAAATCACGCGGAATCGTCGCGCCCACTTTGCTCGCGTCAATCTCCAACTTCGCACTCGCCGCACCTTGACCAAATCCGGGCAGGGAAGTCGCCACCCCCGCCGCAGCCAGCCTCGCAAGAAACCTCCTGCGATTCATCGTGCGGTTCCCATAGCCGTGCCCTGCGCCAAAGTGAAGTCGAACGAGACACGATGCGATAGCGCACCCGCCGCAACAATTGCCTGCTGCCTGCCTGCAGAAAGCCTGATCGCGCTCATCGGGACCGCCCGCCCATCCATCTTCACCTCAGCAACCCGCGACCCATCGGGCAGCGGCACATGCACAAACGTCTCAGTCGCCCGCGTCCCCGGATCGAAATCAAGGTGCAGCATCGTTGCCGAGGTCCGCGTCAACTTCAGCGACACCACTGTCCCCAGGGTCGTCGGCGTTCGCTCCAAGCTCACCACCTCGCCTACCTTGCCAATCCACTCCGCCGGCAACCCCGCCAGCAGATGCAGCGTAGCCTTGCTCTCCATCGTCGCCGGCGCATCGGTGCGCTCCTGCACCAGCATGTCGCGCAGCAGGTCCACCACGTTGGCGTTCCCCCACGCCTCCGGCATATCGCCCGTACCCTGCATATTCTGCCGATTGCTGTGCGGAGTGTCGCACGCCCGCTCCTTCGTCACATCCGTCAGAATCTCTTCCTTGAACACATTCGTCGTGTACGAGTGATTCAGCGCCGCCAACAGCATCGCCGTATTCTTCTTCACATCGTCCCGCAGCAGATACGTCTCGCTCATGTTCATCGATTCACCCGGCCAGATCCCCGCCGGCCCCGCCCACGCCACATTCGTCGGCAGTCCCTGCGACTCTTCGCCCTCCATCCGAGTCAGCAGTCCGCTCACCAGTGGATCGTTCGCGCTATACAGCCCCGTAGGCCAAATCGCCAGAAAAGTCTGGGAATACGCCGCATCCGGCCGCGTCGGTTGCGCCGGCAGATAGGGCACTGCAGCCTTCTCCAGCCCCACCGACCGATCCACCGACTCGCGAATCGCCGCCGTATACGCACTGTATTCCTTCTCCAACCAGGCTGCGTCCTCGGTCTTCCCCAACACCCGAGCCGCCTCCGCGCTCACCCTCACCCCATACGCCGCCAGAAAATTATGCGAGTAGGAATGCCCCTCCGGCAGTCCCGAATCCCCATACGACCACGGCAGCAGCCCATACCAGTAGGTCTTCTCACCCGGCTTCAACTCCGGCTCAATCTCCGCCCTGCACTTCGACCCGGTCATCATCCGCCGGATCGGCCGCGCCGCCGCTGGAATCCCTGCAACATTCTCGTACGTAGTCTCCTCCCGATGGTCCCGCACCCACTCCGACGACCGCAGCAGGAAAGGATACGCCCGCGCCAGCCACGCCTTGTCCCGCGTGTACAGGTAGTAGTCCCACACCGCCGCGGCATTCCCTCCAATGTTGTCCCACGCCGGCCACCCGCTGGTCGGCGGCCCATCCCACTCGCCATCGTCGTTCATGATGTGGAACGCATGCTCCACCGACTCCCGCGCCGGCGCAAGATCACCCGCAACCTCCAGCGCCCGCGCCTGAAAATACTCCCCGCGCCCCCAATACTGCCGATACACATCCGGCCCATCCAGCGTCCACAGATCGCCCTTCGCGTCGTACTCCGTCAGAATCAGCACCCACGCAAGCGAAGAGTCGAAGAAATCATTCAGCACCTGGTCCGGATAATGAACCCGCGCCCCCCGAGCCCAGATCCCATTCCATTGCGCCACCGCCTTCGCCAGCAGAGCCTCGCCATTCAAATTGGACAGCTCAGAATTCCGCGCAGCGGACCACTCAAACGGCAGCTGCAGCCAGATCGTCCTCGACGCACCCGCCGCCACACTGGCCCGCAGCGCCAACGTCAGCCCACCATCCTCCCTCGACACGGTCGCCCCGCCCGCATCCGACACCAGCGCCACATCCTCGCCAGCCCCGGTCATCAACACATCGTTGACCACATGCCCAGGCAGATTCCGTTCCTTCCCACTCAGCTTCAGCAAAACCTTCTGCGCTGTCGAGCCTTCATTCGTAAACACCAGCCGCACCACATCCAACCCTTTAGTGCCCGACGTCGCAGTCGGCAGCTTCGCCGGGTCCGCATCCGGATCCACCGAGAAGGCCAGTTCCTCCAGCCTTACCGTACCCGGCGAGCCTGTAAGCCTCGACACAATAAAGGGATAGCGCCCCTTGTACAGCGTCTGCGAATCCACCTTCAGCGCAATACTCCCACTATCCGCCTCAACAAACGGCTCAATCGCCAACGCCCCATCCATCTGGCTCGAAAACCCGATCGGCACATCCAGCGGCTTCCGCTTCAGCGACCACTGCGACCACCGCAGCGACCCATTCTTCTCCACGGTCGTCTTATGCGACCCCATCGGCAGCCCGATCAAACTCTGCGCATCCGTGTTTGCATACCGGTGATCGATAGCCAACCGGTTGCCCGCGTCGCCGGCCTGCGCCCAAACCGCTTGTGGGGCCATGAGAAGGGAAGCAACACCGAGGACGACAAGACCGCGAAAGACTGGCTGCAAGGGAACTCACCTTATTTGGATCGATTGATGGAGCCGAGGCGGTTCTACCCACCCGCCGCACAGCTCGATTGCACCGGAAGTCTATACGGAATTTTCAACTCAGTACAGTAGCTTCCACTCGCGATCCGCGGCGGCCCCACAAGCCGTCATGCCGATCATTCTTGCGAGCGTGGCTGCCACGCCGCACGCCTTCAAAAGGCTCCGTCTGACGAAGTCTCCATCGTGCAACCCGTATTTTCATTGGGAAGAAAAGTTGAATGGCGGAGAGAGTGGGATTCGAACCCACGTTACCTTGCGGTAAACACGCTTTCCAAGCGTGCGCCTTCAGCCACTCGGCCATCTCTCCGCGGTTTGGCGGACTGTATGAATCTATCATACAGGTCAGTGCTGGGGCGGCTTTCCAACGGCTCTCCAGCGCTGGCAGGAACTCGACCGCCGGCGCTTGGGCGTAGCCCTTTCAGAGGTATATATTTTCAAGCAACAATCAGGTCCATTTCCGGTTTCAGAAAGTGCTGCTCAGGTCACATCAAGGTGATGCCATGAATGCTTCCAGGCGCCTTTCGATACTCTCCTGCATCGTCCTTATCACTCTTGCCGCACCAGCAGGCGCGCAACCACGTCGGGCGCAGGGTGCCTGCGCGCAGGTCACAGCAGCCTGCCGAAACGCGGGCTTCATTCCGGGCGGAGCGGCGTCCGGAACGGGACTCCAGGTGGACTGTGTCCAGCCGATCCTGCAGGGAACTCCTGCGCCACGCAAGGCTGCGAAGCCGCTGCCGAAGGTCGACCCCGAGGTCATCGCCGCCTGCAAGGCACAGAATCCCGAATTCGGCCGAGCAGCCCAGAATGCACCCGAGGTCACTCAACCGCCACCGCCGCCCCCACCGGTATTGAGCGCCCATCCGGCCGCACCAGGCAGTCCGAACATCATCCTCATTCTTACCGATGATCTGTCGATGAACCTCGTGCAGTTCATGCCGCACGTCCTCGCCATGCAGCAGAAGGGGGTTACGTTCTCGCACTACTTTGTCACTGACTCGCTCTGTTGTCCGTCACGTTCCTCCATCTTCACTGGCCGTTACCCGCACGACACGGGCGTCTTCAAGAACGTCGGCGACGACGGCGGCTACCTGGTCTTTCGCGCGCGGGGGAATGAGCAGGCGACCTTTGCGGTTGCGTTGTCAGCGGCCGGCTACCGCGCAACATTCTTCGGTAAGTACCTCAACGGCTATGAGCCAGCACAACATTCGGCCGGTCCCGGCTGGAATCACTGGAATGTTGCCGGCAACGGCTATCCCGAGTTCAACTACGCGCTGAACCAGGACGGCCAGCTTGTGAGACACGGCTTTAAGCCCGAGGACTACCTTACGGACGTCCTGGCCGCCGACGCCGTGCAATTCATCAAGCAAAAACCCGGCACTCCGTTCTTCATTGAAGTCGCCACGTTTGCCCCCCATGCGCCCTATACACCGGCTCCGCGGGATGCAAATGCCTTCCCAAACCTCCAGGCTCCGCGAGGTCCGGCGTACAACGCTCCCCACGATGCTGCGGCGCCGCACTGGCTCGCATCGATGCCGGCACTCACCCAGACCGACATGGATGGTATCGACAGGGACTTCCGCAAGCGCGCCCAGTCGGTTCAGGCCGTCGACAAGATGATCGGCGAATTGGAGGCCGCCCTCGCCGCCACCGGCCAGGAGAAAAACACATACGTCATCTTCAGTTCCGACAACGGCTATCACATGGGCGAGTACCGCCTCAGGCCAGGGAAGATGACCGCATACGACACCGACGTCCACGTCCCCCTCGTGGTCATCGGCCCCGACGTTCCGGCAGGCCGCACCGTGGATGCGATCGCGGAGAATATCGACCTTTGCCCGACCTTCATCCAGCTTGCCGGTGCCGATCAACTGCCCAACATCGACGGTTCCAGCCTGGCGGTGCTCCTGCACGGCCAGTCCGCCCAGGGGTGGAGGACGGTCACCCTGGTCGAGCACCACGGACCGGTCCGCGACCTGGTTGATCCGGACATGCCCATCGCCCGCAGCGGTAACCCGACGACGTACGAGGCAATTCGCTCCCACACGGACCTCTATGTCGAGTACGCCGATGGCGAAAGGGAATATCACGACCTCAAGTCTGACCCCGACGAGTTACGCAACACGTTCTCGTCGCTATCGAGCAGCCAGAAGTCGGCACTTCACAAAATGCTGACCGATACGGTGAACTGGCACAGCGCAAAAGAATGCTGGACAGCCCAGGGTGGGACCCCAAGATAGGCGCAGGAGCATTCACGAGAAGGTCTCTTCGACGAGGCCTATGGCCTGTATGGCCGAAGGATTCTGCAGCCGCTCGGTGTTTTCGCGCACAAGGCGAACGTCCGATTCTTGGTCCTTACGGCTAGTGTTGCTATACATAAGTAACTGATATAGATATAGTTAGATCAAATTGTACAATCCTGCATGTTGCTGCACGAATTTCCACAGGTTTGTTGCTCGGGTCTGCGATCGCATAAGCAACATTCAGGCTCTACCCATCTAGCGAGGATCCAAGCGGCGGCGCGTCCCGCTGCCGGGCTTTGCGTGCTCTCTGAAGCCAGTCTTCTGTAGCTTCGCGCAGGAAGGTGGAGACGTCCTGGTCGAACTCCTTGGCGAGGCCCGACAATTCCTCCCACCAGGATAGAGGAATCCGGAGTTGGACCATTTTGACGGGTTCTTTCACCCTTCGGTGTAACGACGCCGGAATCCCGACAGCCTCTTGCCCCACGTTTCGCGCCATCTAAGCACCTCGCACATGTTATGTTGGCAATTGCCAACACATAGCTGGTAGGGTACACGCGATCATCGGGAGGTGTCCACTGACATTCGTGAACTCCTCGGCAACCGCGTCCGCGACCTCCGGCACAAGCACGGCTGGACGCAGGTGGAAATGGCAGAGATGCTCGGCGTCGACCGCAGCTACCTGTCGGAGATTGAAACGGGCAAAAAGGATCCGAGTCTAAGAGTCCTGAAGACGATCGCAGATGGGTTCAGGCTCAGCCTGTCGCAACTGCTTCGAGGGTTTTAGAGTTGACGGGACTCACGAACCAGCGTTCTTAAGCTCAAAAGCACACGCGAAATCGAATCCCAACGGACCGCCCGCCAACGTGAGTTGGCCCAAAACCCACTCATCGCAATAAAGCCGCGATGAATGGGGCACCCGGCACTCACATGTTACGATTTGAGCCTTAGAGGGGAATGCTGCGTGGCGTACATTATCGATGTGATGAAGGGGACGGTCGAACAACCTCCCGACCGCATCTCGCTCGAACGGTATGTTCTGGAGTCGAGTTACATTACCCGGTATCTCTCGCGAGTGGTTAAGGACAAGGCACTCGTCGTCTACCACGTCCTCTTTCAACTCTCATGGTTCGAGACTGGCAAAGGGGAAATCGTCATACCGTGGGCGCGTGTCGGCACGTTCATCCGGTCCGAGCAAGGCAACATCATCGACAACAACACGACCGTCAAGAGGAGGCTATCGGATCTGTTCGAGCACGATTGCATAGCTGTCAACAGGCAGCGCGGCGGAGCAAACGAGATTTCTGTTCATCTGCCGAGCGACATTGCCGCCTGCCGACAACTCATAGATCAAGAACATGCGGCACCCGTCGAAGTTGAGGAGAAGGACGAGCGGGACTATTACAATGACCCAAGCCGCCGACTTGTGATACTCGCTCGTGACCGAAACGCCTGCGTCTACTGCACCGCAGCTCTCTCGGTTGACACCTTTGTGCTTGACCATCTTCTGCCAGTGGCGCGAGGCGGCACTAACAGGAAGCATAACTTGGTGGCCGCGTGCGAACTCTGCAACCAACGTCGAAGTGAGTTAGAACCAATTCAGTTTCTCCGAGAGAACTACCGCCAGCAGCTGCTTACTCAAGAGGAGTTTCTCCGACAAAAGGACTACGAAGCTCGTCTCGCGGAACGAACCAGCTAACCCCCTCCTCCACAATCTAATTCTGCTAAGCACCGGTGACCGCCCCATGGTACTCCCTCTACCGTCGCTCTCTATCCTAGATGCCAACATTTGTAGCGCCCGTGCGGCTCGCTAGCTCAAACTGCCGCACTTCACCCTGTGGCAGCACTCCCAGTCGATCCAACTCATTCCTGACGTCACGGTAACCGTCATATAGCTTTAGCAACTTGCTGATGCCTCCCAATTCACCGACAGTTCGGATCATGGCCAAGTTGTGGACGCGAAGGATCTCCACTTGATGTTCAAGTTCAGCTATCCGTGAGTCCTTCTGCGCCAGTTGTGTTGCGAGCTGTTCGCGGGACCGTTTTGGCATTCGGGCTTGCCACGTCCGATACTGCACCTGCTGCGATTGAAACTGTGTCAGTAGAGCCGAGCGAGAAGGATGACGAGTGACCGATGACGCATGCTTTATTGAGGGGTGCTTTCTCGCCACAGCCCGAGCGGTGATGGTCTCGTCAGCTTCAAGCATCTCTTCAAGAATCCGGACCATCTCCGGATCGGGGTCGTTACCCAGCTTCTCCTGCGATTCATAGGATGTCATCAAGTACCTGATTCTGGCATCCTGATCT
>PKWK01000195.1 GCA_003133205.1 Granulicella sp.
CCGTCTACGGCGGCCGCATCGCCCTCGCAGCCATGGCCAAAGCCCTCAACAAGCCAGCCGACGAAGCTCGCTGGCTAGCCGACGCCGAACACATCCGCCACCTCATCCTCACCAGGCTTTACAGCCCTGAAGACGGCGCCTTCTACGATCTCGACACCAACAACAGATTCAGCCGCGTCCGCGGCGACGTCATCACTCGCGTCCTCGGCGAGCACGTAGTCGACCCGGTCAAAGATAAAGCCATCTTCGAAGCCGTCTGGACCCGCCAGCTCCACAACCCCAAAGCCTTCTGGGGAACCTACCCCCTCGCCTCCATCGCCATGGACGACCCCACCTTTGTCCGCCCCATCCCGCGCAACAGTTGGGGCGGCGCCAGCCAGGCCCTCACCGCCCTCCGCGCCCCCCGCTGGATGCCCTACTACGGCAAGCAAGCCGAACTCACCTACATGATGCAGCAATGGTGCGCCGCCATCATGCGCCACACCGAGTTCCGCCAGCAGATGGACCCCATGACCGGCGACTTCACCCAGCCCGACCCCGGCGGCTACTCCCCCGCCGCCCTGACCTTCCTCGACTTCGCCCGCCGCCTAAGCCACCGCTAGCACCGGGTGCCCCATGATCAACGAGCTGGCGCAGCCGCTCGTTTATCGTGGGGTTAGTCTCCCTCCCCTTCAACGCCTGTCAAATGGTATCTGTAGACCGGTAATCGCCAGCCGGCGCTTGTTGCCGATCCGGGCGGTGTTAGCATGGGTGCCGTCGGGAGCGCCGAAGCCATCGCTCCACCAATTCTCACCCTGGCTCAGGGTGAAGATTTCACTGCCCCGGCGTGCAGCCTGCGGGCTTTCCGCAAACTTCAGTGAGTGCGATCTGGCTTCCTTGCAAGGTAAGGAGACTATCGCCATGCGAGCCGCACGATCTTTTTCCGCATTCCTCCCGTTACTTGTGCTGGCTTTGTGCTCCTGTAAGTCGTCGAATCCGGCGAATGCAGCTCAGGCGAGTGCGCCGAAGCCGACGCCGTTGACCACCATCCCCACCACCCAGGGCGGCATCATCGAATACGGCAGCGTGGCTGGAGCCACCACCTTGCCTGCCGCCATGGCCAACGTGCTCAGCCAGATGCATCAAGCCTGCGGCGAGAAGCCCAGCGTAGGTCAGGTTTTCCGCGTCAAGGGCTCCAACTCCGCCGGGGTCATTTTCACGGTAGTCGACCATGCGCAAGGCAACCGCCAGTTGGCCGGCATGGTAATCGCCGCGCAAACCGCGCCCAATCAGATGGAGGCGGCCGTGGTTTCCGACTCGGCCGACCGCTTCGCGCAGACCGCCAACCCCATGCTGCAGCAACTGTACGCCGTCTGGCATCCTGGCCAAACTCAGCCGGCATCCGGCACATCGGGCAGCAGTGGCTCGGCCTCGACCGCCTCGACCGCGTCGCCCGCACCTCCCGTCCCGCTGCACACCGTGACTGCGCCTGACAACTCCGCCAGCCTTGGCGTTCCCGACGGCTGGACCCTGAACCCCCAAAGCGGCCAGGGCGCCATCATCGTGAAGGGGCCGAACGGCGAGCAGATTGGCATGAATATGAATCGACCGGCGGTCGATCCCACCAACCCTTTCCAGGTCAACATGGCGCGCCAGCGCTATAGCGCGATCGTCCCGGGAAGCGTCGTCTATGCCTTCCGCGGCGATCTGACGAAGGAGTTCGTCAACGTGTTTCAGGCGTGGCGCAAGGCCGGCGGCCAGGGTCCGGCGCAGATGCAGGTGGACACGATTGTGCCCATGCAGGCTCCCAAGGGAAGCCACTGCGTGCAAGCCACCGGGCATATCGATCCGGACGGCAAAGGCATGCAGGCCTTCAACGACATGATGTGCGCCAATGATCCCGTCCCCGCCTATGCAGGCTATGGGGTCACTCTCTACCATGCCATGCTTCCGAACGCTGTGGCAGACAAAGAGCAGGGTCTGCAGAAAGCCATCATCTCCAGTTACAAGGAGAACGCGCAGGTGGTGAGCCAGCAGATCAACGCACAACTGAATCAGAAGCAGCAGATGGACCAGCAGACGCTGGCGAACGCGCAGCAATATGTGAACCAGATTCACCAGATCGGAGCGCAGGCCACCGCCCGCATGAACGCGACCGAGGCTGCCAACGACGCCCAGCACGCCGGCTATTGGGCCCAGCAGAGCTCCAATGCGCAGAACTCCGCCGGATTCAGCAACTACCTGCTCGACCAATCGGTGGTGCAGAACAACAATGTCGGCGGCACCGGCGCAGTGGGCCACACCACGGAGTGGAACTCGGCAGCCAACGCCATGGTCCAGGCCAACCCCAACAAGTACGAGATCGTGAACACGCCAAACTACTGGCAGGGAGTTGATTACTGATGACGTAGCGTGGGCTTTATAATCCCGGGCCTTTCTCTGTGTTCTCTCTGTTCCTNNTCTCTGTGATTCGCTTTTTCTTTTTCAGCACCCTCTGTAAGCCCAACCTATGCCTGACGCCCACAGACACACAATCCCACTAGCCCGCGCTAAACTCCCACCATGACGTTCACCAAGCGCCTTCGCGAAGGAGTTCGCCGCGACGAAATCACCTGCAGCGTCCGAATCTGGACACGTCCCCACGTAACCGTCGGCACCCGATACCGCATGGAGGAAGGCGAGATCGAAATCGACTCCATCCAACCCATCGGCTTCCCCGACATCACCCCACAACTGCCGCGCGCATCCGGATTTCTCGGCATCCTCGATCTGCTGAAGGTAGCCAAACACGGCAAAGGCGAGAACATCTATCTAGTCCGCTTCCACTACATCCCACCAACCCGCCACAAAGTTCAGCGCCCCAAACCCAGGTCAAAAAGTTTATATCGCGAAATCACTAAGCAAACTCGCGTGTCAAGCCCCCAAGTGATCTATCTCCATGATTCACAAGGACATCGAAATGGTCGAACACCCCGCCAAAAGGTTTGGCTGCTCTGCAACTGCAATCGCATGCGTCGTTTGCGGCCTCTCCTGCGATTGCGATGATAATGAATGGGGAAACTCATAGTGACAACGACCTCCGCCAACTCGCCGACTCCGGCCCTTCCACCGCAGCAGCCTCCGCTATCCGGTGGAAAGCGATTGCGGGGGATGGTCGCCGAGAACACCGCGGAACATCCCCTGGTCACGGTCATAACGGCGGTCTTCAACGCTCGGCCGTACATCTCCGGTTGTCTCGACAGCGTGATCGGGCAGGACTATCCCAACGTTGAACACATTGTGCTGGATGGCGGGTCCTCTGACGGAACGATTGAAGTGCTCCGTGAATACGACGACCGGATTGCCTTCTGGAAGAGCGAACCAGACAAAGGCGTCTACGACGCCTGGAACAAAGCTCTCGCAGAGGCTGGCGGTGAATGGATCTGCTTCCTCGGAGCAGACGACGAGCTGCTTCCGGGAGCTATCAGCGCGTATATGACGCTCGCGGTCGCAAACCCGGAGGCGGAATACTTGAGTTCGCAGGTGAGATGGACCCATCCTTCCGGCTACATGAATCCTGCTCACGGACGTCCCTGGAAATGGCGACGGTTTGCTAAATCGATGTGCGTCGCCCATCCGGGAAGCATGCATCGACGCCGTTTATACGATCGCGCGGGCGTCTACGACACTTCATACCGCAGCGCCGCCGACTACGAGTTTCTACTCCGTGCGCGAGCTGACCTCAAGACCGCATTCATGCCTCTCACAACCGTGATGATGCGGGCAGGTGGCATGAGTGACGACTCCATCGCACCCACCGAGGCGTACCGCGCAAAGGTTACCACCGGCGGACGAAATGCCTTCCTGGCAACGCTGGAGCTTTGGGAAATGCGAGGCCAATTCATGCTTGGTCCGCTGCGCCGTGCTGTGGGAAAACTTGTTGCCCAGTGGTCGAAGTAGCTCGTTTCTCAGAGCAAACCCACAACCGTGGCAACGGAGTCGCGCCAATCCGGCATGCGCCAGCCAAAGGTCCGTTCCAACTTCGAGCAGTCGAGCAGCGAGTTCATCGGCCGTTTCGCCGGCGTCGGATACTCCGAAGTCGGAATCGGTTCCACCGAAGCCAGCTTCGTCTCCGGCTCCAGCTTCTGCAACGCGGCAATCGCCTGCACCGCGAAGCCGTACCAGGTCGTCTCGCCCGAGCCCGTCGCATGATAAACGCCACTCAACGGCAGAGCCGCCTCGCTCAAGGAACACTTGCCTTGCTCGCTCAGCCGTTCAACCTGGCCGATCACATTCGCCGTCATGCGAGCAAGTTCGAAGCTCCACGTTGGCGCGCCATGCTGATCGGCAACAATCTTCAAATGCTCACGCTCTCGCGCCAGCCTGAGCATCGATCGAACAAAATTATTGCCCGTAGCTCCATAAACCCAGCTAGTACGAAAAATCAAATGCGCAGCACCACTCCCGCTCACCGCCACTTCCCCGGCAAGCTTGCTCTTCCCATAAACATTCAAGGGGCCCGCGGGATCAGACTCAACCCACGGCGTCGTCTTCGAGCCGTCGAAGATGTAGTCGGTCGAATAGTGAACTACAGCCGCGCCGATCTTCTTGGCCTCTTCGGCCAGCACCTTCGGGGCCGTAGCATTGATCGCGAAAGCCAATTCAGGCTCGCTCTCTGCCTTATCCACCGCGGTATGCGCAGCCGCATTCACCACCCAGCGCGGCTCAACCTCACGCATAAACCTGCGGATCGATTCCGCATCAGTAAGGTCGAGTTCCTCAAGGGTTGGCGCAACAATCTCTCCGAACGGAACGAGTGTGCGTCGCAGCGCCTCGCCTACCTGCCCGCACTCCCCAGTTACAAAAATTCGGCCCTTCGATGTGTTTCCTGACATCAATACACCCTTTCGTCGATGATGCGCTTCAGATACTCCCCATAGGTGCTCTTTGCCATCCGACCCGCTAACTCTTGAAGCTGGGCCGCATCGATATAACCCTGTCGATAGGCAATCTCTTCAAGACACGCAACCTTCAAACCCTGGCGTTTCTCGATAGTCTGGATAAACAGCGAAGCCTCCAGCAGTGAGTCGTGGGTGCCGGTATCGAGCCATGCCATTCCGCGTCCGAGCAACTCAGTCGTCAACTGGCCCCGCTCGAGATACCAGCGGTTCACATCCGTAATCTCCAACTCGCCCCGCGGCGACGGCTTCATCGCCTCAGCCACGCTGACGATCTGGCGATCATAGAAATAAATTCCGGTGACCGCGTAGCGCGACTTGGGATTCTTGGGCTTTTCTTCGAGAGAAATGGCCTTGCGATTCTGATCGAATTCGACCACGCCGTAGCGCTGCGGATCCTGCACCGCATAAGCGAACACGGTCGCGCCTTCTGTACGCTCCGACGCGGACCGCAACATCTTCGCAAAGTCGTGCCCGAAGAAGACATTGTCTCCCAGAACAAGGCAGCATCCTTCTCCTGCGAGAAACTCCTTGCCAATGAGAAATGCCTGCGCAAGGCCATCCGGCGAAGGCTGCACCGCATACTGAATCGAGATACCCCAGCTTTCGCCCGATCCGAGGAGCTGTTCGAACCGAGGCGTGTCGGCAGGCGTAGAAATCACCAGAATGTCCCTGATTCCCGCGAGCATCAGGGCGGAAAGCGGGTAGTAGATCATCGGCTTGTCGTACACCGGAAGTAGCTGCTTCGAGACAGCTTCGGTTACAGGATGAAGCCGCGTTCCAGACCCGCCCGCAAGTATGATGCCCTTCATCGGAATTCTCCAACTACTGCGCAGCGACGACTTGCCGCGCGATTTTGCATGCAGCTAGGTTCGGGAAGAATAATTACCAGTAATCCACTCGCGATATTCGCCGCTGACTACCTTTTCCACCCACTTCGCATTGTCAAGATACCATTGCACGGTCTTGCGGATGCCCGTATGAAACGACTCCTTAGGTGACCATCCAAGTTCGCTCTGGAGTTTCGTGCAATCGATCGCGTATCGCCTGTCGTG
The DNA here is from genome assembly GCA_003133205.1 of Granulicella sp. The sequence continues at coordinate 5,972 of PKWK01000195.1, forward strand.
GCCAGGACGGTCTTTCACATAGGTAATCAGCCGGTTGTGCGGCGCACCCTCCGGATGAAGTTCATCCAGAATCGTGCAGAGGATATTGACGACGTCGAGATTCTTCTGCTCATTCAATCCCCCGACATTGTAGGTCTCACCAGGTCGCCCCTTATCCAGGACCGTAAAAATGGCATCGCAATGATCCGTAACGTAGAGCCAGTCACGCACATTCTGCCCGTCCCCGTAGACAGGAAGAGGCTTCCCGCTGATCGCATTGTGAACCATTAACGGAATCAGCTTTTCCGGGAATTGATATGGGCCGTAATTATTGGAGCAATTTGTTGTAACTACCGGCAAACCATAGGTGTGGAAGTAAGCGCGAACAAGGTGGTCCGACGCAGCCTTCGATGCCGAGTAGGGGCTGTTGGGCCGATAGGGCGTCTCTTCATGGAACGCCGCCTCATCCGGGCTGAGTGAGCCGTAAACTTCGTCCGTCGAAACATGCAGGAAACGGAACCGTTCCCGATCGGAGTCGGGCAGCGAGCGCACGTGCTTCAGGGCAGCTTCGAGAAGCGTGAATGTGCCCACGATGTTGGTTTCAATGAATGCCGCGGGCCCAAGGATGGAGCGGTCCACATGACTTTCCGCCGCGAAATGAACCATCGCATCGGGCTGGTGTTCGGCTAGCAGGCTGCTCACCAGCGAGCTGTCAAGAATAGACCCGTGAACGAACGTGTGCGCGGAATTGCCCTCAAGTGACGCCAGGTTGTCGATATTTCCGGCGTAGGTGAGTGCATCGAGATTGATGACCTTGTGGCCGCGCCGCACAGCTTCCAGCACAAAGTTAGAGCCGATGAAACCCGCGCCTCCAGTCACCAGCAGGACTTTCAGATGCATGTATCCCTCTCTCACGCGCTTGTACTCATTCTAGATTGCTTAGCAGCCCGTGGTGCAATGGGCTGGATTTCGGCATGGCCGTGGGTGTAGGTTGATGGGGCGATTGGCTGCGGGAGCGGCGGTGGTGGAAGCCGATTCCAGTTCCGACGCGGTCTCCGGAGAAAACTGGCAGGCCATCCGCAAGAGCAGACGCAAAATGAGGCTTGCGGCCCGGTTTTTCATCTCTCGTGGCGTGCCCGCGCCCAGCAACTTGCGCAGGATCAGGCTCAGGTTGAACGCGCCGACATGAATCAACGTCCGCTTCAGGATATTCTCCCGCCCGCGCAGGTGACAGCGCCGCAGACCGCCGGTCTCGTAGCAGTGGGCAAAGCTGCGCTCGACCAATTCGCCGCGCCGTCT
>PKWK01000059.1 GCA_003133205.1 Granulicella sp.
CAAGTAAATACCCCTATTCCGCGTTGATATACCTGCTGCCATAGGGTCCCCCCCGGGTATCGATTGGTGCATAATCTTCCAAACAAACCACTTATCGGCTATTGAAACTGCAGGATCTTGAAAACAAAGGNNGGTGGATTCTGTCTCGACCTAAAGTCAATTATACACGGGGTGTCAAGCTTTGGACCGCAGGTTGAGGTCCAAGGAGGATGTGGGTGCATAGGTACAACTACCGGGATTCTGCACGTCGTGCAGAATGACGACGGAAAGGGAGCGGCCGAAGCCGCTCCCTTTTCCTTGCCACAACCTTGCTCCCGCTCCTACATCAGAAGGTGATGTTGGCGCGGAGTTCGAGTTGGCGAGCGCCGGCAGCTACCGAACCGGTTGTACCGAACGTGGCGCTCGATATGCTCGTGTTTCCGAGCAGCCACGCTGGATGATTGGGTAGGTTGAAGGCCTCGGCCTGGAGGTTCATGTGGATGTGCTCAAAGACGGGCACGTCCTTGGTGACGGACATGTTCAGCGTATTCCACTTCGGACCATAAAGGTAATTTAGGTTCCCGATGACTCCAGGGGTGGTGTTGGGAACGGCAATCGACGCATTTATGCCGGTACCTGTCTGAAGCGAGGCAGGAAGGAAGTTTTTGTAGTTAACCCCTGGCACCGCCGGACGGATGTGCATCTGCGATTGGATTGTCTTCGCACTGTTCGCGCCAACGTAGGTGACGCCGCCGTCCGAAGCGCTGTTCACGGTCGAGGCCCAACTGCTCGTCAGCAGCGACGGAGCGCCGCTCTGGTAGATAAAGATGCCGCCCAGAGTCCAGCCCCCGACGAAATAGTTCGCCAGGTGGCTGCCGCTCAGGAACATCTTGTTCTGGCCGAACGGCAGCGCATAGGTTCCGCTCAAGTGGAGTGTGTTGCGGATGTCGTAGGCGCTTGGCACATAGTTCAGCCGCAGATTGTGGAGTGTGAAGATCGTACCCGCAAACGATGATATTCCGCCCTGCTGGGCGATACCCAGGGTCTTGGCGTAGGTGTAGTTTGCATCCAGCGTTACACCGTGCATAGGCTGCTGCCGGAACTCCACCTGCAGCGCGTTGTAGTTGGAGGATCCCACGCTATCCAGGTAATCGGCGGCTCGGCGTTCCAGAAACGCATTCGTCTTGAAGAAGTTGCTGGGATAAATGGACGTAGCCGGCGCGCTGGCCGTTGTTGCACATGGCGCGAACTGCTTACCCACGACATTGCAGAACTCGCCTTGGTTCGTCGCAATTGAGTTAACCAGAGACCCCATGGCGCCACGGTTCAAATTGGTGATAAAACTACTGTTTTTGAATCCGGAGTTGGCAGAGATGCCTGCAAACGCCGCGCTCAGGATCGGCGTGGGAATATCTCCAGGGTACGGAGTGAAGTCATTGCCCTTTCCGGCGGCGATATTGGTCGCGAGGTTTTTCTGGGCGTTGACGAACTCCTGCAGGAAGCCGTTATTGAGACCATTGGTCTCGTTGTAGTTGAGGTTGAGCCAGTCGTGCAGGCTGCGATTTCCAACGTACCGTATTTCAATGGCACTGGCCCTGCTGATCTGCCTCTGGATACCGAACGACCATGACTCGGTATACGGCTGCTTGATGTTTGGGTTGATCGCCAAACCATCGTTACTTGTAAAGAAGAGGGAAGATTGATCGATCGTCTTCTGGTAGCTTGGTGGAGATTGCACGGGAGCTGGAATCACACCAGCGCCTACCGACGATACATTGATGCAGGTCGCGATAGGATCGGTACAGTACTTCAGTGGATCGGTGGTTCCAGGCGTATAGCCCGGCGCCGAAAGGTGTACCGTTCCAGGGGTAAAGTATTGCGCACCCGTGGAGGTGCCATTTGCCGATGTGTCTCCATTACTATAGAAGTTGAACCCCGCGTTGGAGGCATTGTTCCAGAAGTTCTGCCCGCCTTCGGTATAGTTCTTGAGGGTAAAGCTGCCGCGAATGACGGTCTTACCGTCGCCAAAGAGCTTTCCCACCCAGCCGTCCTGCTTGGCGGGATTCCAGGCAAAGCCGATCTGCGGCTGCGGCAAAACGAGATTCGCGTGGTACTTATGCCCGGCAGTCGTGAACTGGGGGTTCGCGGGACCGCTGTTTGCGCCTGGCTGGAAGACATTCAAAAGACCAGAAGAGCCAAAGAGATCGACAGCGGACGGCCCTGTGTACCCATTCTTCAGGTCGTGCTGGTCCCCGATGAAGTCCCAACGAAGGCCGTAGTTCAAGGTGAACGACGGCTGCACGCGCCACGTATCCATCAGATAGACGCCGCCGCCCACCGCCACCTCATCCAGATTGTACCGGCCTGGAGTGTCATATTTCCCTGTCGCGGGATTCGCTGGGTATTGATTGTTAACATCGCTGACGCGGCCGTTTAGATAAGCATAGAGCGCTGCAATGTCACCTTGAACCTGACCACAGTTCACAGGCGTCTGACCCGGAATAAGCGTGGTGCAATTAGCGCCCCCCGGGATCAGAGCTTCGATTGGGGCATAGGCTGCATCCTGGCTGCCCATACCCAGCGAGATATTGTAGTAGCCCAGGGCGCCGTTGTAGTAGTGGTCCTGCTGGTGCCAGGCATTGCCGCCGAATTTAACCGTGTGCCGCCCCTTCTGCCAGCTAAGGTCGTCGGCAAGCGTCAGATACGGATAAAAGTTTCCGCCGCCGGTATACACAATATTTGGGCCCGTGAGACCGAAGCCCGGGCTGACATTCCCCTGGCAGGCGACGCAGTAGTGGACAGCCTCAGGACTGAAGAATCCATTGGTATAGAGATAACCTACGTTCAAATGGTTCAGGAGGTTCGGCGTTATGGTGTAGTTGGCCCCGAGGGAAAGAACGTAGCTATTTCCCGCCGATCCCGTATATTTCTGTTGAAAGAATGGTCCCGGCCATTCCCCTGGATACTGACCTTTGGTTACGGTCTTGGTCATATTGCCGGAGAGGCTCAAGGAGAGCTTTTTGGTCAGGGTGTAGTCCAATCGTGCGGACGGGTAGTATCGTTTCGTGTTCAGGGGCTCTGTAAAGGTGAGGGTCTGGGTGTTGAGCTGCGTACCAGCCAGTTGAGAGAGGGTGCCGTATTGGTAGGTGGTCTTGAGCAGATTGTAGTTAAGATCGATCGCGGGGTTAACTATGTTATCGAAACCCGCAGTATGCGCCATCTGCAATACATTGATCGTATTCGTTGTACACGGATTCTTGTTGTCCACGCAGTAGGTATAGTTCCCTAGCTGAGCAGCGGCCGTCGGCACCGTGTTGCTAAAATTAGGACTGGCGCCGGGCTGAACCTGTTGCGAATAGCTGCCGAAGAAAAACAGTTTGTCTCTAAAAATGGGCCCGCCGACGGTGCCGCCAAAGTCGTTGAGGATGAGTTTTGCTTTCCGCTGACCGAGGTTATCGTTTGACCACGAATTGGCGTTCAAAGCGGCATTGCGGAAGTCTTCAAAGGCACGGCCATGGAACTTGTTGGTGCCGCGATTGGTAACAAACAGAGTCTGCGCCGCGCTTCGCCCGCCACCCTGGCTGGGGTCGAGTTCGCCACTTTGGACGGTAAATTCCTGGATATTTTCGGTGCGGAAGTTGATCGAAGCGCCGCTCCCCGAACCGGCATCCATACGCAATGACGTCGCATCGACGCCATCGATGCTTGCCCCGTAGGCTGCAGCCGCGGTTCCGTTGAATGTGCCGGTGCCTGTGCCCGTGGCCGAGCTATACCCGGGCGCAAGCGCCTGGAGGCCCAGCAGGCTGCGGCCATTCACAGGAAGATCATTGACCTCTTCCAAATTGACCGAGGTCGAAAGCTGGTTCGAAGATGTTTCGATGACCGGCGCGGAGACTGCCGAGACGTTTACCTCCTGGGTTGTCGTGCCAACCTTGAGCGTGATGTTCAGTGGCGTCGCGACGCCAGCCTGCACTACGATGCTGTCGTAGTTGACGGTGCTGAAGCCGTCGTGCTCGACCGTGAGGTGGTAGCTGGCCGGGGGCAGCGCGGTGAAGGTGAAGGTTCCGGAACTAAGCGTCGTGCCTTCGCGGGCGACGTTTGTTTCGTTGTCTGTCAACACCAGATGCGTTCCCGGCAGGAGGGCTTTGGTAGCGTCCATCGTTTGGATGGTGATGGACCCGTTCGTGGTCTGGGCAGAGACCACGGTAGCAAGTGAGAGCATAATTCCCGCGAAGATGAGAATCGCTGGGCCGCTGAGGAGTCGCTTGAACATTGGGTCACCTAACTTATGTATTCAAAATTGTATTTATGGAGCCCCTCTACATTCCACTAAGACTATCTAATCTGTCAACATCTTTTAATCCTAACGAAGGGCTCTTCATGCATATTCCACTCGGCCTCAAAACTCCACACTGTCGTTCGTCTGATCTCCACGGGAGTGGAATGATAGATAAACCTTTTATACATAATAAGTTGCTGGAATTGCGGATCGCTTTTCGGAGGCTAGACCGGGATTAGATTTCCACTGTCTGGATCTGCTTGCAGATAGGAGTCCCGGGGGAATGAGTTCATGATTGGATTCTTGGAACGTTCCGGCAGGAAGCTCCGATCGGCGAAAATCGGTTACAGTGAAGGCGCTGACCTTGTTGAAGGCAGCCCAGCGTTTCTGCTGACAGTTTCATCATCGAACGTTATTGGAGATCCACTATGCATCGATTGTTCCGAGCTTCAACGGGGTTTTTCGCCGTGCTGTCTTGCTGTGTTCTCTTCGGCGTGGTTCGGCCCTCCGCCGCGCAGACCGACCTGAGCGGCTATTGGGATGTACGCACACCGAATCCGAGCCTGGACGGGACCTTCCGCGACACCTACTTTGAAATCCGACAGACCGGCGAGACGATCAGCGGCATGCTGATCCGGCGGCCAAACGGGATTCCGATTACGGGGAGTTTCAAGGACGGCGCAATCCACTTTGCAACCGTGCCCCCACCGCCGCCAGCGCCGCCCGCAGGTTCGACCGCGCCCCCGCGTCCGGCGCAGCGGCCGATCGCATACGACGGGACCTACGAAGCCGGTAAGCTGATGCTGACGACCCAAGGACGTAATGGCGCGGTCACATCGGTCGCGGAGAAAGTGACCAAAGAGGCGACGATGCCGCCAGCCCCGCTGCCGTTGCCGGCACTCAAGGACCTGCCGGACAACGGTCTGGCCAAGACGCCGCCGATGGGCTGGAATAGCTGGAACAAGTTCGGCGGCAGGGTCGACGACGCCTCCGTGCGAGGAATGGCGGACGCGATGGTGTCGAGCGGCATGAGCAAGGCCGGCTACGTTTACATCAATATCGACGACACCTGGGAGCTGGGCCGGGATGCGAACGGGAACATCACCTCAAACAAGAAGTTCCCGGATATGAAGGCGCTGGCGGACTATGTGCACTCGAAGGGGTTGAAGATCGGGATCTATTCGAGCCCTGGCCCGAAGACGTGCGCAGGATACGAAGGCAGCTTCGGGCACGAGGAACAGGATGCGAAGACCTTCGCGGCGTGGGGCATCGACTATCTGAAGTACGACCTTTGCAGCGGGCTCGATATCTACAAGGACGATGCGCCGACGCTGCAGGCGATTTATCAGAAAATGGGTCAGGCACTCGAGGAGACGCACCGGCCGATCGTCTACAGCCTTTGCGAGTACGGCCGCGCGGCCGTGTGGACTGGCTGGGGAGAGAAAAGCAGCGGCAATCTGTGGCGCACAACGGGCGACATCTCCGACCGCTGGGAGTCGATGGACAGGATCGGATTCAGCCAGATCAAGCTCGCACCCTACGCGAAGCCTGGGCACTGGAACGATCCGGACATGCTGGAGATCGGCAACGGCGGCATGACAGCGGACGAGTACCGGACGCACATGAGCCTGTGGTCTCTGCTGGCGGCGCCTCTGATCGCTGGAAACGACCTGCGGACGATGACGGACGAGACGAAGAGCATCCTGATGAACCCGGAGGTAATTGCGATCGACCAGGATCCGGAGTACAAACCGGTGACTTCGCTGTCCAGCGACGGCAGGATCGAAGTGCTGATGCGGCCTCTGCACGACGGTTCGGTCGCGGTTGGACTATTCAATCGGACCGATGCTCCGGCTGCAGCGCAATTCGCACGGAGCAACTTGCCAGGCAGCCTGACGGGCAAAGGAACCAAGGTACGGGACCTGTGGAAACATGAGGCCCTGACGATGGAGGGGGACTCGTTCAAGGCAACCGTGCCAAGCCATGGCGTGGTGTTGTTGAAGATCAGTGCCCGCTAGCGGTTCGGATCAACAGTAGAAGAATGGCCGGCAGGATGATTTCTGCCGGCCATTTCTGCATCATGTCGTCCTCAAAGTGCGGGTCAACCGTTAAATCGCTTTCTCCTGCAAGGTGACGATCGTCTCTCCGGCGCCGAGCGGGATGACGTCCGCGCCGGCGTCGACCGTCGTTTTCGAAGCAACCGCCCAGGAGTGCGCGCCGGGTTTGGAACTCGTCTGCTTGAGCCTCAGACGTGCCGTGGGTACTGAGGCGCTGGCTGCCGCGAGATGCAGCCGCACCGTACCCTTTCCTGGATCAAAGTCGACCGAGACGAGGTGGCCGGCATCGAGAGTAATCCAGAGGCCGAGCGGCGCGATGAAGAGGCGGTTGCGGGACGAATCGAGCACAGTGGCGTGGACGAGGCCGTGACGGTCCTCGACGTTGCCACCGAAGCAAATCCAGCCCATCGCATCGTCATGTGTAAGGAAAGTTCCGGTATTGATGGCGTGGCCGAAGAAGTTGGGCCCGTAGTCGCCTGAGTAGGGGTCGAACTTCATGAGGTCGGGGAACGAGTGGAAGGCAGCGGAGGCGAAGCCCTTCTCGTCGATGTTCGAGAGCGGCCCCATAACGCCACCATACCCGGCGCGGAGGAGGTAGAGATCATCGGGATGCGCGCGGTACTCCGCGAGCAGCGGGATGGCGTTAATGCCTGAGCCGTAGTGGTGGAGCTGGCGCTCGATGCGGGAGTACTTGCTCTTGCCGCCGTAGATGAAGTCCCAGTAGCGCCGGGCGCTGCCGTTGTAACCCCAGCTAGGGATGACGGGATCGTAAGCGAGGATGGCATTGAGGGTGATGTCTGCCTTGTCGTCGTAGTGGAAGTACCGCGTCCAGCCGTAGACCTCTTCCTGGCCGGTGGAGTCCCAGGGCATCTCGCTGCCGAAGGGGTAGGCTTCACCTTTCCAGCGATCCGCACGGGCATGCATGACGGCTTCAAGCTTATCGGCTTTATCGTTCCAGCCCTCTGCCTTCAGATCGTCGAGCAGGCGGATGAAGACAGTGCCTTCCATGTTACCGAAGCGGGTGTAGTACGGGGCCTGCGAACACATCGCGAGTGAAGTCTCGTAGGCTTGGTCGAGATACCAGGCCCAGGGGTGTTTGACGACGAGCCCTTTGGTGTTACGGGCTGTGCGATAGAGCGACCAGTAGGCCGCGACAACGTGCGGGTAGTTGAAAGAACGGCCTAAGTCATCGGCTCCCTTCTTATTCCAACTCGTCCAACTCTTCCAGTTGAGCGCGGGGTCGTAAGTGAAGTCGGGGACAAGAGCGGGCTCATAGAAGAACAGGCTCTTGTGGACCCCGTACTTGTGATCGCCGTCGCTATTCTGCAGGTGGCCCCAAAGGACGCCGTCGACGAAGCTCTCAAGCTTCGCGATTTCTTCCGCGTTGGGTTCGAGGTATTCCTTCATGGCAGCCGCGAGCCAGGATCCGGCTCCGGCTTCGTCGCTCAGGCCGGCGATCCAGACACGGGAGTCCTGGGTGACCTGCTTACCGGTCTCGTCGTCGTAGCTGATGATGGACGGAGAGCGATGGAAAGGATCGTTGGGCTGATCGAACCACTGCTGGTGGAAGAGGAAGCGGCCCATATCGGCGATGGCTTCGGTTTCAGGCTTCATGGTGCGGTAGCCGATGCTCTGCACAGTGCCATCGGCGTACGTGACCACGAGGCGAAAGCGTCCCCATTGCTTGCCGCGCAGGGTGTAGGCGTGCAGGCCGGCAGCATTGCGGCCGTCGTCGTGGATAGCGACCGCGGCGGTGGGCTCGCTGACGATGGAGCGGACCGGCGAAGCGTAACGGAGGAAGAGGCGTGCGTCGATATCCTGCGGGAGAATGTAGCCAGGGATGCCGACGGCGACGGGACGCTTGTGCTCGGCAAGGGTGGCATCGATGTGGCGGACGTCCGGGGCGACGAGGAAGCGGACGCCGAAGATTACGCTCTTACCGGGGGCCACGGTCTCGGAGGTGGTTGGATTCCACTCGGCGACACCTTTCCACTCAGTCTGAGCGAAGCCGGCGGAGTGTACCATCCAGTCGTACGAGCCTT
>PKWK01000076.1 GCA_003133205.1 Granulicella sp.
CAAGGGGGCTGAAAATCAACAAGAATTCAGCCGAGGGCGAAGTGTTTCTTGTTGACTTTCCTTCTTATAGAACATTGCAGGCAGTTCGGAAGACGGTCCCGCAATTCGATCTCGCTCAGCAAGCTTCCGCAGCAGGCGACACGGGTCGTGAAGGCCAGGTAAGGTATTCGGAAAGAATAGGCTGGAGGGTGGAAGTTTCTTCCCCACGGCGATATGGTCGGGTTTCCTACGTTGGATTAACTAAGCTATTTATTATCAGTAGATTCTGAGGAAAAAGGCGAAAGGGCCAGGGGCTTGCTCATACAAGTGGTAGATGGCTGAACTGTTCACAGCAACACTCTATCCACATAGGCAAAACAAGGACGGGTCACACAACTCGATGAGCTTGGCCTGCTTTGTGACCGTCGCCCGCTCTGAGGCTCAGGCCGAACTTGCAGAGAATCACAAGGCCCATGTCTGCGATTCGGCTTTTCTTGCGGAGCGTGGTTGCTTTAGCCGAGCGGAATCCATACGGCATCCTGCTCCGAGCCACCCTGCATAGTCGAATCCGGCCCGTCTCATAGGCGAGTGACCCGAACCGGCGACCCATGCTTTTAGGCAGTTTTTGAACCACGACCGCATCCAAGCTACGGTTGGCCCGGCGGAACGCCGGAGAGGCGCAGGTATGGATTGCCCGAACTGTAGGGACCTGGAACGAGCGTATGAGGTTGGGGTCAGCGAGTACATCGAGGCTCGTTCCTCAACATGTTTTCGGTTCTGCACGAAGCTTGCGGCCAGGAAGAATGTCGATATGGAACGCGCCAGGTACGAACTGGAAGAGCACCGGTTTGTATGCGTCTCCGCCGTCAGGGTGCTTGCACGTTTGCCGGAACGGGACGTGTCTACGAGTTTGAGACAACTGGCTGCATCGTTTCGTGTAGGTTTTCTTCTGCCGCCGGTCCAGGTCTAGCAGTGGCAGAAGTCGGATCGTTTCCGCGATGACGGCTAAACCGGAACTTGAGTTCTCAACTAACGTGAACACGTAACGCTCGGTGAGAGATCCGGCGTTGCGGATGCGTGAGCCAGTAACACCCCTAACTCCCTGCGATCCCGAGCCCCACGGCTCAAACTGAGCTGGGATTGCCCGCGAACTTGCTGAAAACCCGACTTCACGGGCAGTTCGGAAAGTCTGGGCTCGGCCCATTGTGAAACACGCAAGATGATTCAAGCGAACAGCATTGACAACCTTTTAAGGCAAGATTAGGGTTAGAGCCCTAGGAAAAGTTCCCCATTGGTTTTGTTTCATGGTGGTCAACGGCCTGAATATCATTCGCTTCTTCATGTTCGCTTCTTCACTAAGGATGGTTATGTTTAGTCTTTACAAACTCCCCCGGGTTGTCGCTGTATTTCTGTTGCTCCTTGTATCAGCCTCGTCACTGTACTCCCAAGTCGGAGGCCAAGGCGCCATCTCCGGATCCATCACAGATGGAACCGGTGCGGTGATTCCCAACGCAAAGGTCACTGCACTGAACGTGGCCACTGGCGTCACCACGGTTCGTACCTCCACGTCCAGCGGCGTCTACTCGCTGAACCCCTTGCTTCCTGGAACCTATACGGTCACGGTCAGCGTTGCCGGCTTCACCACTTCCAAGCAGGAAAACGTCGTCGTGGATGCCCTCGCGAACGTTGGTCTGAATATCACCCTGCAAATCGGAAGCCAATCGGAAACCATTACGGTCACAGATGCACCGCCGTTGCTCGCAAGCACCGACGCCATCCTCGGCGGCACGATCGAAAACAGCACCTATGCCTCCCTGCCTCTGCTCATCGCGGGCGGCCAGCAACGCGATATTACCCAATTCTCTAATCTGCTTCCGGGCGCCCAGGTCAATCCGGGCGGACGCTCGTCTATTATCGGCGGCACCGGCCAGCGTGTGGGCGAACTCTACGTCGATGGCCTGCCCCTCACCACCGCAAGCCAGCAGGGCGACAACCGCCCCGTTTTCAATATCGTTCCGCTCGAAGCCATCGACCAGATCAAGGTAGTCACCAGCGGTTACTCTGCTCAGTATCAGGGTGCCGGTCTCGAAAACTACAACCTCAAGGCTGGCGGCAACCAGTACCACGGGTCCCTTTTCGCCTACCTCCGCAACACCATCTTCGACGCATGGACTTTCTCCTCCAAACCAGGAGGGCCCAACGTCGTTCCAGCCGTTGTGAACGGAGCCCTGACGACGGTCCCCGGTCCCAAGCCCGGCGAGCACCAGCTTGAATGGGGATATGCCGTAGGAGGCCCGGTCCGCATTCCGCACATCGTCAACGGGCATGACAAGCTGTTCTTCTACACCACGTATGACAAGTTCCGGTCCCGCATTGGCGCCAACTACGCCACGACCACCCTGCCCACGCTGCTTGAGCGCCAAGGCGATTTTCGCGAGTTGATCCCCGCCAATGCGATCACGGGTGGCCTCGGGAACCAGCTCGGCGTGAACTATCCGATTTACGATCCGACTACGCAGGCGAGCTGCACGGCACACAGCACCACGGGCGCATGCCGCTACCAGTATGGGTACGGTCCGGGCACGGGAAATGGAGCCGCTGGCAACCCTGTGCTCGTTTCGCCCGGCCTGGTCAACGTGATTCCGAAGAGCCAGCTGTCGCCGATTACGCAATACATGCAGAAGTTCCTGCCGGCTCCGCTGGACACCACGACGGGAAAGATTACGAACAATTATTCCAGTGGCGTTCCAACGGGGTACGATAACTTTCTGTATTCGGCGCGGATTGACTACACCGTTTCGCCCAAGCAAACCATCTCCGGCGCCTACAACCAAGGCAATCGGCACGCGGTGCCATACACAGGATCAACCGGTGTGGCCGTGGTGCCTTACATCCAGACCACTCTCTCGACCGTCGCCGGCAAGATTGCCGATATTCAACATACGTACCAGATCACGCCGAATCTCGTGAACCAGGCACGCTATGGCTTCATTTATTTTGGCGGACCTCCGGTGCAGAACATCACGGGTACGACCAATCCCGGACTTTATGGGCTGGCGGCATCGGGTGTCACGAACCTTCCCGCTGGGCAGGCCTCGGACAACTTCGCCAACACGACGTTCAGTGGCAGCAATGCTCCAACAGCCTGGGTGGGTAATACGCCGAGCTCGACAAACCGCTCGATCACGTATGAAGTCCTGGACAACCTGGCGTTGGTCAAGGGCCGCCACTCCATGAACTTTGGCGGACAACTCCAATGGCTCGAGAACAACTCAGACACAGCCGATGGTCCGTCCACGCCCACGACGCTCACGTGGAGCACCAACGAAACAGCCAACCTCACCGGTTCCACCTATGTCACTAACTCCGGCTACTCCTATGCGAGCTTCCTGCTTGGAGCGGTCGGCAACTCTGGAACCACGCAACAGGCGTTCAGCGTAGTCGGCGGCCGCTTCCGTCCCGCTGCCTTGTACTTCCAGGACGACTTCAAACTAACGACCAAGCTCACGATCAACGGCGGAATTCGTTGGGACTACATCCCGCCGTTTCACGAGACACTCGATCGTTGGTCCTTCCTCAACCCCGACCTGACCAACTCCATTACGGGCAGCGCCGGAGCCCTGCAGTTCGCTGGAAATCGTGGCACCGGCCTCAGTTGCCAGTGCACCACTCCGGTCCACACGTATTGGAAGAACTTTGAACCCCGTATCGGGTTCGCGTATGCAGTTGACGAGAAGACGGTCTTCCGTGGCGGCTACAGTCTCACTTTCTCGCATGGCGGTGGCACCGGCGGCGCGGCGGGCAGCGGTACCGGGACGGGCCAGACCGGCTTCAGCACACCGCTCTCGTTTACCGACAGCACGACAGGACCGGCCTTCTACCTCAACAATAATCCCAGCTTTTCCGCTCAGAACACCAGGTACGGTGGCGCCGGGTACGTTCTTCCCGGCACCTCGCCGATCTCAGCCGCTTCGCAAACCCTGGGCACCGGTTTCTACGTCACCACCTCCGGAGCCTCGGGCGGCAACGGCAGTGGCATCAACTATGCGGATCCCTACATCGGCGGCCGCGCTCCCCAGTTCTCCTTCTACAACTTCGGTATGCAGCGGCAGATCACCAATAATCTCACCATCTCAGCTGACTACTCCGGCAGCCAGAGTCACTTCATCTCCGGCGCGAGCAACATCCGCGGATACTATGCCGGCCAGCTCGATCCCAAATATCTGGTATTGGGAGCAAACCTGACCAAGCCAGGCACCGCTGCCAACATCGCGGCGGCACAGGCTGCTACCGGCCTCACCCTTCCCGTACCTTACGCCGGATACACGGCCGCGGCAGCAGTCAACACAAACGCGACCATCGCCCACATGCTGGTCTGGAAGCCGCAATACTCCGGAACGTCTGACTTCTGGGGGAACTACGTCGCGAACGGTAACTACAACTCCTTCCAAGTCTCCCTCGCGCAACGCGAGAGGCATGGTCTTTCGTTCAACGTCAACTACACCTACTCCCAGAACACCGATGACGCAGGCACCCAGCGCAGCGGTTACGATATTCCTGCCTCTGCTATCGCGACGGGTGTCAGCTACCCCAAGAATCGCATCGATCGTTCTATCTCCATCAATGACCAGCCGCAGAACTTGAGCATCTACGGGGTCTACACCAGTTCGTACGGGAAGGGTAGCTTAGGAGGAAGCCACTTCATCAGCCGCGCGCTACTCAGTGGCTGGCAGACTTCGATGATCTTCCAATACAGCTCTGGCCTGCCACTCCCAATTGTGGGCACCTGCAACTCCACTCAGAACGTCGGACAGGGCACCTGCATGCCGGATGTGAACCCGAACTTCCAGGGAGATGTTCGCACCAACGGCAAATGGGGACAGGGTGTCACCGCTGCCACTCTGGGATCTGTCAGCTACCTCAAAGGCGGACTCAGCTCCACCACGTCTGGTACCGGTGTTGGCGGTGTCGCTTGCGCCAGTTCCACCGGCCCCTTCTGCAACTCCGGCAATTACATGGTCGGGGACGCCCCGCGCTTCCCATTCGGCCTGCGGGGACAGGATAACTACCGGCTCAGCATGGCGCTGCGTCGCATCTTCCCCATCAACGAGCGTCTCAAGTTCATCTTTGGAGTCGACGGCTCCAACCTCACCAACCACACTACCTTCGGAAACAACGTTGGCAACAATCAGATCAACGTCAACCCAAACAACGGAGCAAACTTCGGCACACTGAACTTCGCCAGCGCAGACCCTCGCGACTTCCAGTTCTCCGGGCGTTTCCAGTTCTAAAAACCTGTCTAACCACCGAAAAAGCCCACGCCGCAACCGGCGTGGGCTTTTTCTTACCTTCCAGGCACGCTCTGCCGAAGGCGCGAACTTACCGTTAAGCGGACATTACAGGCGCTTGCGATTCCCTTCCGAGTAGCCGGTCATTCGCCGTCATCGAGACGAAAGCTTACAACACTTTGAGTTGCGGAACGTCGGCGGTCTATGTCGACGACCACTGCCGCCGAACGGGCAGTATGCGGGATTCAGTGTCCAATCCCTGATCAGCTTTGTGGCTGCGGCATGCGCGATTGTAAAGCTGCCAAGAAACGCGGATCGAGGTCATCTTTGTTCGGCGTGGCTTCAGCAAGTTTTACCTTTGCCCAAGCTTCGGAGTATCTCCCTTTGCTGAACAAAGTGATCGCCCAATTCTGCAAATTCTTTGTGTTCTGTGGCGCCTTCTGATAGATGCGTTCGAAGCGATCGAATGCATCCTTGAGCAAGACGTCATCACCTAGCTTAACGCCCGCCACTCCAAGTGCTTTTGCATAGTCAACGGAAAAGTTAATGTCGCTGCCAACGAACTTTTCAGCTTCTGCAAAGAGCTTCAGGGAGTCATCGAATTTTCCCGAGCTGGCCTGGATTGCCGCCATACCCCAGAGTGTAGTGCCGTTGCTGTTGTTTAATAGCCAAGCTTGATTGAAGCGTCGCATTGCGTCCGCAAGATTTCGTTCCGCTAAATATTGCCAACCACGTGCGGCCAACTCCGTAGAGACCTTGTTCCGGTCACCTTGCTATTGCTCGTCGATAGCAGAGATGAACTTTGCGTCAGCAGATTCCTGCAACTCTGTCTTTGGCAAGGAACCGTATTTTGGCAACAAGTTCCGATTGTCTGCACGAGCGATATTGGCACAAAGAATGAGGGCAGCGGTCAGAAGAACATGGAAAACTCGTTTTTGCAAATCAAGAGGTGTCCCCCTTAGTTAGGTAGATTGAAGCAAGTATATCGCTAATGGATACCGATGATTGCCGGAGCCGCAGAAGGCCGGAGACCACGTACAGGAACTGCTTACTCCAGCGAAGTTTCGCAAACTTGTCCCGAGTGATTCGTGGAAAACCCGACGTTATTATTTCCGACCTGGAACCTCCCTCCCTCCCGAAGTTCCCGAAATACGGGGTTTTGAGCAAGTTCGAGTTTCCGGCGTCGCCTGCGGCAACTCAGCGGCGGCATACACTTAAGAAAGCCGTGCACGACGCAAGCTTCTTCTGGGAAGGGGAACCCGGGAGGCAGTACCGGTAGTAACCGGGCGGCCGCCGGGGGTGGTCCGGGGGCTGCGGGTGCCCGGCGGGGACGGGCGAAATCGAGGGTTGGTCGATCACTCCGCAGGATCGCTGACATCGCAGGCCTATCAGAAGCGCGAAGCGAGGTTGCCGGATCATGCGCGTGATGGACTTGGGACCGCAAGGCGAACTTTGCCCTCTTTCGTAACAAGCGTGATCGTCGCTGCTTCCATCCTGCGTGAGGTCGCTTCGATCGTCAGAGTTCCCGGCCTCTTTGTGGCTTGAACGATGACTTGGGCAAGGCCGTTGAACAGGCTGCGTTCCGGTTTCTTATCCGATTCTTGGCAGTTGGGATCGCCATTGCCAACACCGATCACGATTCCCTCACCTTTGACCTTGAACGCGACGAAGGCGTCAGCATTGGGAACATGGAGCCCATCCTTATCCACGGCTTCCACGCGAATGATTGCAACGTCCTCGCCGTCGGCAGAAATTTCCATGCGATCTGCCGAGAGCACAATCCGCGCTGCTGCCCCCGTAGTGCGCCGCGTTTCTGTCATCACGACTTTGCCGTTCTTCGTGCCTCGCGCCTCAAGCACGCCAGGAGTGTAGTTCACTTTCCATTCCAGGTGATACTGAGGAGCGACTTTTTGCGAGCCAAGGCTTTTCCCGTTGAGGAAGAGTTCAACGCTATCGAGATTGGATTCTACCTGCACGAGGATTTCTTCGCCCTCTCTCCCTGGCCAGTTCCAGTGCGGGAACACGTGCAGGAGCGGCTTGTTATCCCACCATGCCTTGTAGTGAAAATACGCATCTTTGGGGAACCCGCATGTATCTACGATGCCGAATTGCGAACTCACGCTTGGCCACGCATAGGGAGAAGGCTCTCCACGATAGTCGAAGCCGGTCCAAGCGAATCCACCCGAGAGCCAAGGCCTGGAGTTGTAGAAGTTCCACCATGCCTGCCCTTCATTCACATTGGTGTTTGGATAGACGATGTCGTACGAACTTACCCAGTTGCGCAGTTTGTCCTTCGTGTAAATCCCCCGAGTGAACAATGCGCTGGCAGTCTCCGTGCCGATCAGAAACTGTTTTGGGTGCTCCTTGCGATAGTTGTCGATCTGCGAAAGATTGTAGTTGAAGCCCATCACGTCGAGGCAAGGTGCGAGGGCTTTGTCGTAGGATCCATTGACTGCCGCGGTGCAAAGACGAGTAGGGTCTAGTTCGTGAGTGCGCTGTTGCATGGCGCGGATGACGCGCGGCCCCGCTAAGTCTTGCTGAAGCTCCCACTCTTCATTTCCCATCGACCAGAGAAAAATGGATGGATGATTGCGGAATCGACGAATCATGGTTGACAATTGTGCCAATCCTTCATCGCTGGACGACATGATCCGCGTCTCGCAAAGAACCAAGACTCCCATTCGGTCGCAAGCGTCAATCAGTTCCGCCGTAGGAATATTGTGGGATGTGCGAATGGCATTGCAGCCCATTCCCTTCAGCACTTCCAAACGAAATGCTTGCAGACGATCGGGCACGGCCGCGCCTACGCCCGCATGGTCCTGGTGATTGCAAGTACCTTGAATGGGCGTCTTTAGTCCGTTGAGCAGAAACCCTTTTTCCAGGTCCCACGTCAGCGTGCGCACGCCAAAGCTGGCCTTATCGCGGTCGCGAACTTTACCATTTGCTTCAACTGTAGCGACAGCGTAATAGAGGGTCGGAGTTTCCAGAGACCAGATCGCGGGACGAACGATTTTGGTTCTAGCGGTGAAACTCTGTTTGCCGTCGACAGGAATTTCGACATCTGGCGATTCGGCGACTGCGACCGCTTTTCCCGTCTCGTCGAGTATTCGCCAGTGGACGCGGCACGTTTCTCTTAGGCTCCCAGTATTCTCAACCAACGTGCTTAGATTCAGCATTGCGCCGCCCGGTTCAGCCTCGGTGCGAATGACCGTATCCCACTGTCCGACGTGTAGTTTGTCCACCTTCGTGAGCCATGTGTGGCGATAGATTCCGGCTCCTTCATAGAACCACCCATCTCCATAGGACGCGTCCACTCGGACGGCAATGGTGTTCGGGTGTCCGTAGTTCAAAAAGTCTGTCAGGTCGAATCCGAATGGAGCATAGCCACTATCGCTGCGACCGATAAATACGCCGTTGCAGAATACCAATGCGCTTCGGAATATGCCGTCGAAGTCTACATAGATGCGCCGCCCCTCATCCTCCTTGGGAATATCGAAAGTTCGGCGATACCAACCTACACTGGTCTCTGGATATTTGCGGCCCAGCGGCTTATAGCCGTGCGCCGTCAGTGCCGGGTCGTTTACAAAAGGTAACTCTACCGCCCAATCATGAGGCAGGTTGAGAGATCGCCATTGGGAGTCATCGAACTTTGGCTGCGCAAAACGGAAGTTACCGGTCTTGGCGAAATCCCCCTGGTCGGCTCCAAGGTTGAGGTCCTTCGCCGGATCGGTGGCGTGCCCTTGGAAAAATCGCCAGT
Organism: Granulicella sp.; assembly: GCA_003133205.1. Next base: position 9,025 of record PKWK01000076.1, read on the forward strand.
CGAAGTCGAACAGAAGATGCTCTCGGGGAGCCAAATCGATCTCAGGAATTCCCTGGATCACTCCTTCGTGTTCAGCCTTTTCTACCGCGTCCGAAAGCAACTCTGAATGGGCAAAGGCAGGTTTGAGCAGGATGCTGCCGGCGGCGATAAGCGAGGCGGATTGAAGAAGCTCGCGGCGAGAGACTTTTGACATCGAGTGTTTCCCTTTTCCCCATTCGCAGGCACTATAAGTAATCGCCGCAAACGGAACTCCGGAAGCGGTCTGCCGTTTTTGCACGACAGACCAGCCGGGGTTGTGTTCTCAGCTTTGTCTGTTTACCCAGACCACCTTGGCCGAAAGCTGAATGTGTCTAGATTGTGGGCGGTAATTGTGGCCGGGGAAATTGCCGTGCATGCTACACGACAGTTTCCCCGGGATCAAATAAGTTAGCGAAATAGTTTATTACCAAATAACTTTTGCGGATAGCTGCAATTGACGGGCCAGGTTGCTTTGACCGGATGGCCCCCTCGTGATCGTACCAAAGCTGGTATCGTTCGAGCTGCCATCCGGCCCCTGAGCCCACAGCGGGTGATTTAGAACGTTGAAGGCTTCCAAGCGCACCTGAAGCCTTAAGGTTTCCGGGAGCGTGAAGTTCTTCGACAGGTTAGCGTCAAATTGGTGAGTCCTGAGTAGCCGGATCCCGGTGTAGATGTTGTCGGGATACGGCGCATAGCTCGGCTGCTGCAGGAAATTTGCTCCATTCGGGCAGGTTCCGTCATAGTCGTATGCCAGTGGAACAAGGCCATAAACGGTGCTGCCCTTGGGTTCGGAGTATTGTTCAGCGCAGGCTGCCGCCAGGCGGATGTATCCGTTATCGGCCTGAACGTGAGGCTTCACGTATGCATTGTGCAGGTAAATCTCATTGGGATTGCCAGGAAGGATCCAGGGCGAACCCGACTGGAAGATGTACAAGCTGCCCAGCTCCCAACCGCCGATGGCGGCATCCGCAATCCGGTTCATGTTGGGCAGTAACCCCCGCCCGCGGCCAACCGGAAGATCGTAAACACCGGACAGAGTGGCGCGGAAGGTGTGGTCGTTTCCGTCAATCTGACGATAGGGGATGCGATATGTTGTATCTCTCCAGCCGCCTGAATCCATCAGCTTGGAAAAGTTGAAGGTTCCGTGTATGACCAAGGAGTTTTTCATCTGGTGCAGGCCGGTAACCTGGAGCGAGTTGTACCAGGTGTGGGCACCGTTCTGCTGCCACTCGGTGATGCCGCCGAACTCAGGGTACGGCTGGGTTAGAACGAGAGCGTTGAGGGTTGACGAGGTGTAATCACTGGATCCCTGGAATCCATTGATTCCCTTGAACGGATTTGTGATATTGTCGTTGCTGCAATTTTCGTATCTGCCGCCGTTGTTTTCGGGATTGCAATTGAGAGATTGATAGGCGGCGGCGTTCTGGTGGTTAATGTCGTCGCTGCTGTCGCCGTTGAAAAGCTGGCTTCCGATGTAAGAGATGTCTATGACATCCTTTGATAGGAATTGGCGCTCAACTCCCGCGGAGTAATTCCAGAAGCTGGGCAGCCTGTAATTCGGATTGAGGAACCAGGGACCCTGCCCGAGTTGTTCCAACATCCCCAGCGTGGATCCTGTGGGCTGAACAACCGACGAATAGGGGTTATTGATCTGGTTGGCAAGATTTGGACGGACGCTCCCGGGGTAGTTGGGATCGTTAGCCAGATAGTTGGTGGTGGCGTTGTATCCGGCCGAGTTCGGAGCCAATTGCGGGCTCTTCATCGACTCACCGAAGCCGCCGCGAATGACCGTTCTTTCGTTCAAAGCATAAGCGAAGCCGACGCGTGGCTGGATGTTGCCCCATTGCATAGGATAGCCCCCACGTGGATTGCCATTCACTCCAAGGTAGGTGACTCCACCGAGAAGCTGGGTAAAGCCCGGAACGGTGACAGAGGAGCTAACGGGATTGACCGTGTTGGCAGCGAACGCGTAGTTACCCATGTTGTGCCGCTCCACCTCTGCAGGCATGAAGTCCCAGCGCAGGCCTAAATTGAGAGTCAATTTCGTTGTCAGTTTCCAGTCGTCCTGAACAAAAGGAGCCCAGTAATGATCGGACCAGAAGGTTTTTACGTTGATTGTATTGCTACCCGAGGTCGGGTTGCCAAGCAGGATGGAAGCGATGGAGTTGCCGCTGGCTTGATCCCACGAGCCGCAACTGCCGCAGTTGGTCTGGGTCCAGGTGCGATCGTACCAGAAGTTGTTTCCGCCGCCGATGACGTCTTTCACAGACTGCTGAAAGCGGCCATCAAGGCCGGCGTGAATTGTATGTTTGCTCTTGATCCAGGTCATTGTTGGAAAAATCGAAAGGGAGTTGCTGACCGTTTGACCATTGCTGTTGGTTCCAAAAGATGCGAACTCGCTTATATTGAGATAGGGAAACTCAGCCATTGCGGCCGGTCCCATCGCCTGCGTCTGTGCGCTGGTCCATCCAAGATTGGTCGGATCATAAGCGGGCCCGTTATAGCTGTAGTCGGCCCGAACGGACACATTGGCTTTGAAGTCAAGTAGCAGGCTGGGAGTAAGGGTGTGCGTTTCGTCGAGCGTGAAGGTGTGGCTGCGCTCGCCGTGAGGCAACTGGCCTTCCTGTTCAGGCCCGGTAAAACCATCGTAACTGCGCACCTCGACCCGTTCCCAATATCCGTAGTGGAGACTGAAATTGTCTCGTGGTGATAGTTTATGGTCGAGTTTGCCAAGAACGTTTCGATATCGATTGACATCAGGCCCAGTGACGGTGTAGTTGCTCGCGAAGGGATTGGAACCGTTGGAGGTTGTCGTATTAGGCGCCGGGTAAAGCTTCATTATCGCTTGAGCCATCGGATTGATGCGCGACGCAGGGATGACATTGGCCTTCGAAGTCGGGTTGATGGTGTCAGTTGGGCCAAACGGAACGCGGACCCATGTTCCACCCGAGTTTTGCGAAATGTTCAAAGGATCGAGAATGCTGATGGGGGAGTATCCAGAGCCGTTCCAATAAGTCAGGTTCGAGAAATCTCCATTGATCCATTGGGGACTGGGAACCGACTCGACAATCGTGTTCGGCTCAATCTCGTGCCAGTTTTCGTATTGCATAGTGAAGAAGGTTTTGTCGCGTCCGTTGTAAACCTTGGGCAGAACCACCGGGCCATCCAACTCCGCGCCGTACTGGTCCCACTTCATGGGTGGGGTTAAAAAGGGCTTCAGGTTGGTTCCGGGCGTCGCCCTGCTGATGGCCCAATCGTTTTGCCATGTGTTGGCGTCAAGCCAGGTCCGGCGCGCGTACTCATATACGTCGCCATGGATTTTGTTGGTGCCCGATTTCAGGATCACATCTTCGACGCCGCCGGCCATGAGGCCAAATTTCGCATCATAGGGGGTGGAGACAATCTTGAATTCCTGTACCGAGTCAACCGGCGGAACATAAGCAATTTTTGCATTGCCGGTGTTGTTGATGGTGGACGCGGTGTTCGATACGCCATCCAGCATCAGTGCGGTGTTGCCCGAGCCGCCGCCGTTGATAGAGAGATTTGCCTGGGTATCGTCGAATGGCCGTTGCCATTGTATGCTGCCAGTCCACAGTGCGCCGGAATTCAGGACCGCCAGCATGCCGGGATCGCGTCCGTTCAGCGGCAGCTCAGTAACACGCGTGTTTTCGACCACTTCGCCGATATCCGCTTTGCCGGCGTCGAGTACCGTGTCGGCGTTCACAGTGACGGTTTCGGTATTACTGCCAATTTTCAGGCTGAAGTTTACTGTCGATGTTTGATCCACGTGCAGAACGATTCCAGTATGGATGCCGGTTTCAAAACCGGTCGCTTTAACCGATACGGAATAGTTACCTGCGATTAAATAGGGGATTGTATAAACTCCCGCTCTGTTCGTAACCGTCGCGGTTTCAACACCGGTGTCGACGTTGCGTGCGGTTACGGCAGCCTTCTGCATAACGGCGCCAGTATTGTCTGTTACCTGCCCTGTAAACTCCTGCGCTCCTAGGAAACCGGCGGGCAACAGAAGCCCGAAGAGCAATAACACACGCGTAATTTTCATTTTGGTAGCCTCTCGAGTTGCATCGAAGTCGCCTGCGGGCCACGTCGCACTCTGTTGGCGCAATCATGGTCTTTCCCTGGAACAACCGTTGGTCGCCATACGACTCAAATCGCGAGATTTCGTTTGGCCAAAGTCTTAGAACAGCGGGTCGCCGAGATTTTTGTCTGGGCAATGTAATGAATATCGGGTGCAACGCTAGTCCCAATTATGGATTGCACGATGTGACGGCCATCACGCAGCCATAAACAACGTCGGACTAGGAGTTTTCTTAGGCAAAGGGTTCAATTAGTAGCGGAGTCTCAGCATTTTGCGCCTACTAATTCATAGGAGGTGTGATGCAAGTCACGTCAAAAGGATAGCTGTGCTCACGAAGCTCACACCTCAGACCTGGAGCCTTCCCGGGCTTTCTGTTCTCAAAACCCGTCGCGGCCGAAGCAGCTGGGTGCCTTTATCGGGAAGCCTGTGTGCCCGACCTCTTATCCATCGTAATGGCTCCAGTAACCGTGTAAAAGGGTGACCGATCTCGCGCGAGACGATGCCGACAAGCGGCATAGACGGGAAGCGAGTCCGGGTGACGTACGCGCAGCGGAAGTACGTCAAGTTCAC
>PKWK01000311.1 GCA_003133205.1 Granulicella sp.
CGCCATTCGGCCCCAGCAGCCCAACCACCTCGCCCTGCGCGATCTGCATGCTGACGCCGCGGACAACCTGGCGCCCCGCATAGGCTTTCCCAATATCTTCCGTCTCGAGCGTCCGCAGCGGTTCCGTCACAATCGTCCCAACCCTCTCTTCCGTGTGCAGGTCTGCCTTATCCTTCGAGTTAACTCTCGTTTTGGTACTTAGTCTCGAAAAAATCGAATTCACTGCTTTCCCTTCCCCTTTTTCCCGTCATTGCCGATCCGGGCATCCGTGTGCACTTCCTGCCCCGCTGCTCCCAGGGCCTCAACAGTACCGCCGCCGCTCCCATCGCACGAACTCTGGAACCGCAAAGCGGCACCGGTCGTCGTGCCCTGCGCGTCCACCGCCTTGGGCGGAGCCTTGCTGTCTCCAGTTAGCAGGAAGACCCGATCGCTCGCCGTATACACCAGGCGTTCTCCCGTGGCGCGCAGCCCCGGCTTATCCAGTTGGACGTGTCCCGTAGCCACCACGCGATCCAGATCTCCCGCCAGCGCAGGCACAGCCCCCGTGCCGGCGCCGCCACCCCCCGTAACCTGCTGCCGGTAGACCGTAGCCTCGTTCGCCCGGATCGTTCCGTCGAGAGTATCCGCACGAATACCCCCAGTGAAGTCCGCCTGCCGCTGAATCCCCGAATAAATCAGCCCGCCGCTAGCGATGCGCACCACGTTTGCCGATGCGCCATCCCCTCCTGCCGTTCCCGCGCCAGCCTTCCCAGCCACGGGATTTTCACACCCAGCTGTTCCCGACCCCGCCTTGGCCGCGCCGCCTTTCGCCGCGCCGGGGGAACTTCTAGCGCTCATCAGCACCGTATGCACCTGCGCCGCCTGTGTCGCGGTCGACCACCCCGTCCCCGCCTCGCCCCGCGCAATCAGCCGCTGCTGCGGACGCGAAAACTCAATCACCGGTGCCTGCACCTGGTCGCCGCCCTGCCACAGTCGCACTGGCTTGCCGTAAAAAGTCGCAATATCGGTCGCCCGCTCCATATCAGCCCGATCCGCAAGAATATGCGTCGGCTGCACCACCCCACTGGGTGCTCCATTCATGACCGTCCCACCGTCATGAGTGGGATATCGCGCCGCAGCGTCCTGCACGTAATCCACCTTCACCCCGCCCACCGCGTGCGAGTCACCCGTCTTGTGGTCGAGCGCAACCTGGTTCGCCCACAGTTCACTCCCCGCATCCGTCAACTCCACGCCGCCAGTCAGCGTCATGCGATCCTGATCGCCGTCATACACCGCCCGCTCGGCCATCGCCCGCTCCACATCGTCGTGCGAACTCACCGGCCCCGTCTTTGCATCAGCCCGTGCCCGAGCCGGCGCGCGACGCGTCAACGTCACATGCCCCTGCTGCACAGCGCTCCACAGCGAGTCCAGGCCCACACCACCAGCCACCGGACTGCTCGGACTCGCCCCAGCCTTCCCTGCCACAGCCGCCGCCACCGGGCGCGTCCTCGCCCCGCCAGCCGCATTCTTCCCCCGGAACTTCGCGTCCAGCGTATCTCCAACGCTCGTCTGTTCGATCCCGTCCACACTCATTTGACGCAGCACCGTATGCCCGCGACCCGCAATTGTGTCGAGCTGCGGCGGCAGCTTCGCATCGCCCGTCGCAATCAGGTGCGCCTTCAGATCGTCCGCGGCCAACTCCGTCGTTCCCTCGCCACTATTGCTCGCCAGGCTGCCATTGTTCACCACCGTCAGGTGCGGGCTGCCCGTCGCCTCCGCGTCCCGAAGCTGCGCCTTGCCCGCCTCCCCCGGCGCCCGTCCCGCCGGCGTCAGATCCGCGTCAACCTTCGCCGCAACCAGGTCGCGCGTGCTCCAAGGTTCCCGCGCCGCCTCCGACGCCCGCGTCCGCTCCGTCATGTGGACCGCGCCGGTAAACACCGCATGTTGCGGCTGCGGCTTCGACTGCCCATCGAAGTTGATCGTCGCCACGTCCGCCTGTCCCCTCACCTGCCGCAGAGGCCTGTCCAGCGAGTACTTCACCGCTCCCGTCAGCACCGCCGTCTGCGGCTGACTCGCCGCCGTCAACGCAACATCGGCCCGCTGCGAAACCACCGTAGCGCCGTTCACCTCGGCCGTCACATTCCCCTGCGCCTCCACCCGCGACAGCGTTCCATCGGGCCGCCGATGCAGCGTGGCCTGCTCCGCCGCCGCCGTCCGCCCCGGCGAGCCGTACTTCGCATGGGTCAGCAATGCCTCCTGGTTGCGGTCGTCGAACTCCGCCGTCGCCGCTGTCAACAACACCGGACGCCCGCCCGCAACCCCGTTCATGCTCACCGCCGAGTGCAGCATCAACATGCCCGAATCACTGGAGTAATCCGCCCCCGTCGCGTGCCCCGTCATTCCGCCCGCCTGAAACTCGATATGCTCGCTGGTCGCCGCCACCCCAAGCTTCTCCAGATACACCAGGCCGCTGGTCGTCACGTGCAGCACCTTCGCTGCCTGCCCGTCTCCTGCCTGCCCCGCCGCCTCCGCAGCCGACTGCAGATCGATGTGCACCACCCCGGTCGCGCGCAGCACCCCGGCATTCGTGTCGTACTCAAACTCATCTCCCTGGATGTGGTCCTGGCGGTTCCCCTGCTTGCCGTAGAGAATGATGCTCACGTCGTGCAGCGTGATCTTCCCGTTGGTGTGCTCCTCCTTCTTCGCGGCATGGACGAACAAAACCGTCCTGCCTCCAATCGCACGAGAGAAGGTCACCCCACTTGCATCGCTTCTGATATTGATCCCAAGCTTGGCCGGCAGCCCCGCCAGAAAACGGTGCTTCACATAGCGCGCAGCCCCAATGAAGGCAGCGATCACCACCACCAGGAAGACCGCGCTCCCCACCAACCAAATCCTCAGCCTCTCAACCCGATTGCGCATCCGTCCGCCACATCCATCTTCTCACCAGCCGCGCAAATGGGTCGCCCCCCCGCGAACTGGGTGCCCCACATCTCGATTTTGAGATGTGGGTCCCCGCCGAAGCGCTAGAATGAACCCTCATGGCCGACCGTCTTTACCTCAGCCTCTGGTATCCCAACTTCCGCCTCGAGACCCTCCCCGCGGCGCTCGCAGGAGTCCTCCGCCAGTTCTCCCTGGTCGGCGGAAAACGTGTCGCCGCCGCCGCCGCATACCCCATAAACTTCACTGAGCCGCCCACCTACCAGCGCATCTACGTCGACCCCGGCCCCGACGCCTCCGTCAATCCCCCCGAAATCGACCCCAACGCCGAGTCAGGCGACTCCGTCATCGAAACCGCCGTCGCCGAAGCCACCGAACAACTCCACGACGACATGGCCTACGAATTCGAAATGCGCTGGCAGCTATGGGCGCCCCAGCAGCCCGACGACGCCTTCAGCCGCACCGGCACCACCCCCGGCATGGACGACGACGCACCCCAGCCGGACCAGGACCCCGACTTCGACGAGCCCGCCCTCATGGACCCCGACACCCCCTGGAAGCTCCGCACCCACACCGTCCGCATCCTCGGCTTCGGCCCCAACTTCGACGTCGCAGGATACGAGCAGAACGGCCACCTCCTCGTCGACTTCGGCCTCGACACCCCCTGGGTTCCTGATGTGCCCCTCCACACCCTCGAAGACGAATCCCTCGACGAAGAAGCCCAGATCCACATCCAGCAAAACATCGAAAAACTCCTCGCCTTCACCCTGCTGGTCGAGAAAAACTGCGGCATCTCCAGCCGCCTCCTCTGGACCGAGTCCGGCGAACCCCTCGCCGAAAAACTAATAGCCCGCCTCCAGCGCGTCCACTAACCCCTTTGTTTGTCATTCCCGCAGGGAATCCGCTTCTGTCCTATAGTTTGTCATTCCCGCAGGGAATCCGCGTGTGCCCTTTTGCTTGTCATTCCCGAAAGGGAATCCGCTTTTGCTTTCCCGCCCCGCCGAATCCCCACACCGCACCCACCCCGTGGTACCGTACCATCCATGATCTCCGGCATCCCAGACTCGTGGCGATACCTGGTTAATCACCCTCGCGTCTGGGTCGACATGATCAAGTACGCGCTCTACTTCCTCGGCGGCTGGGGAGTCGTCTACTTCCGCCGCTGGAAGAAGAGCCACAACGAAAGCATCGCCCAGGGCTGGCCCTCCGTCGAAGGCCGCATCCTGAGCGGCAAGGTCGACCGCATCCCCAAAACCACCCGCTTCCTCGCCACCCTCACCTACACCTACTTCGTCGAGGAATACCGCTCCGGCAAGTACACCCACGAATTCACAAAAGAATCCGACGCCGACGACTTCGTCCGCCAGATGAAAGACAAGTCAGTCCAGATCCGCTACAAGCAATCCAACCCCAACAAATCCGTCCTCGAACAAAGCGTCATCGAGCAACACATCCTGCTAGCCCCCCGCTTCGGCTAACCCCACGCACCCACAAGCCCCACGTTTCTGCGTCTTCGCCCTTCGGATTAGCGTGGGCTTCCGCGCGTACTGAAAAGCTAGCACTTGCCCTTCGGATTAGCGTGGGCTTCCGCGCGTACTGAAAAGCTAGCACTTGCCCTTCGGATTAGCGTGGGACTTCAGAGGATGATGAAAAAGGCGACGATTTGAAAGGGCGCGACTTCAGTCGCGCCATAAACGCTTTCTCTTCAAGGTGGCTTTAGCCACTGAGGGAATCTCCGCGTGGGGTAGGCGACTTTTTCAGCACCCTCTTCAGCCCCACGAATAAGGCCCAAGAACATCAGGGCCTTTTCTTCGCGGCGACCAAAGCCACCTATTCCGCGGCCGCCGCCCTCCGCCGTCTCCCGCTAATCAAATAAATCGCCGCCCTCAACTCCAGCAAAGGATCATTCGAAGCCTCAATCCCATCCACCCGCGGAATCGGATCGAAGATGATCCGCTGCTGCTCATGCGCATCATCCGCCACCAGATCGGTCAGCATCACCCTGCCCAACTCAATCAGCTTGCTGTTCGCCGCCCAGTGAATCGTCGCATCGTCCACCACCTCGCCGGGATTCGCAAGCTGCACCAGCACGCGGAACCCAATCGGCCCACTGGCCACCCGCGCCTTCAGCTCATCGAACAGATAGTTCACGTCCTTCGCCGCCACCGCCGCCTCGTCCAGATGCTTCACCCCGGCATCGGGAACAATCCGGTAGCGCCCAAACTGCCGCAATCCATGCTGGTTGATGAACGCCATCGCGGTCACGCCAAAGTAGGCCTCCCGCGCGAAGCTCGCCGGCGCAGGCTTCGGTGCCTGCACAAACGCAAGCGCCGCCGGATGACTCTCCAGAAACACCTCAATCGGCTTCGGATGCGCCGGATCGGACGGCGCCGCCATATCGCTCGCCGCCAGCGCCCGCAGAAACTCCAGAAATTCCGCGCCCGTCCGCGTCGGAAACCCGTCCGTCGAGTGGCTCACGATATCCGTGTGGCTATGCTCCGCCAGATGAAACCGGATCGCCATGCCCCGCGGATTCGCATTCGGATCATTGTCCGGAACCAGCGGCAGCCCCGTCGAATTCGAGAACCGCACTGTCACCGGCGTCGACGCCTGCAGCATATGCGGCGCGCGCGTCAGCCCCGCCGCCGCCACCAACGGCGTAAACACGCCCGTCAGCATCGCCCCCTTGGCATGCGCCGGCCGAAACCCCGGATGCATCCCAAAGATCGCATCAAACTGCTGAATCAAATCGTCGCTCAACGCAAGCAGCTTTTCATCCGTCGGCAAGGGCATGGGTCTCTCTCCTCATTTGAAGTGACAGCCGCTCTACCACTCTCTACATCCACCGTAAACGCAACCTCACCCGCACACAAGCCGCCCCCTACCCCGCCGTCAAACCTCCGATACTTGCTCGCCCTTGCACTTGCTCCGAAAACTGCTCGCTCTTGCACTCGCTTCTGAGATAGGCCGGGGCTTCAGAGGATGATGAAAAAGGCGACGATTTGAAAGGGCGCGACTTCAGTCGCGCCATAAACGCTTTCTCTTCAAGGTGGCTTTAGCCACTGAGNNTTTCAGCACCCTCTTCAGCCCCGGCACAATGTCCCGCCTCAAAACCGGGCTTCAGCCCCTGAGACATGCCTTCCTACCCCGCCGTCACAATCTCCGAAAAATCCGCAATCCCCGAAAAATCCTTCAGCACCCGATCCAGCAGCGCCAGCCGATTCGCTCGCACCTCCGCCTCCGGAGCCATCACCATCACCGCGTCGAAGAACGCATCCACCGGCCCGCGCAGCGTAGCCACCGCCTCCAAAGCCGCGCGGTAATCCCTGAACTCGCTCAGCACCTTCACACGCCCAGCCACGTCAGCCGATCGCTCCGCCAGAGCCTGTTCAGAAGCCTCGCGCAGCAGACCCGCATCCACGCTCTCTGCAGCCGCAATCCCCTTCTCCGCCGCCTGCGCCAGAATATTCTTCATCCGCTTGAACGCGGCTGAAACCGCGGCGAAGTCTTCCGATCCGCGAACCGCCGTCACCGCCTCCGCCCGCGCCACCGCATCGCGAACATCGTTCGCCCCCGCCGCCAGCACCGCCTTCACCACGTCGTAAGCCTGCCCCTTCGCCTCGCGCAGATAAAACTCCAACCGCTCCGCAAAAAAAATTTCCACGCGAAGCCGCACGGCCTCACTAGCCGAAGCAGCATCCACCACATCCCCCAGCGTCAGCGGCAAAGCCGGCTCCGCCTCCGCCAGAATCTTCACAATCCCATTCGCAGCCCGCCGCAGCGCAAACGGATCCTTCGATCCCGTCGGCTCCAGTCCCAGCCCGAACATCCCCACAATCGTGTCCGCCTTATCCGCCATCGCCAGCACCGCGCCCTCCACCGTCCGCGGCACCGCATCCTCCATCGACTTCGGCAGATACTGATCGTAGATCGCAACCGCCACGCGCTCGCCATGCCCCTGAGCCCGCGCATACAGCCCCCCCACCTCACCCTGCAACTCGGTAAACTCCTTCACCAACTCGGTCGTCAGGTCCGTCTTCGCCAGCCGAGCCGCATGCCCCAGCGCCGCGCGATCGATCTCGCACTCCCGCTTCCGCAGCAGCGCAGCGAGCTTCTCCGCCACCGCCCGCGCCCGCTCCGACTTCGCCGCATAGCTCCCCAGGTCCTTCTGAAAAGTCACCTTCGCCAGCAACTCCACGCGCTCCGACAGCGGCACTCGCTGGTCGAACTCCCAGAAGAATCGCGCATCATTAAACCGCGCCTGCAGCACCCGCTCATTCCCATGCCGGATCACCGCCTCGCCCGCCGCATCCGTCTCCGTATTCAACACCGCCAGAAAATGCGGAGCGAGTTTGCCCCCTGCATCCTCCACCGCTAAATACTTCTGGTGATCCCGCATCACCGTCACCAGCACCTCTTCCGGCAGCGCCAGATACTCCGGCTCAAAGCTCCCCATCACCACCGACGGCCACTCCGTCAGATGCGTCACCGTATCCACCAGCGCATGGTCCTCGCGCCACCGCGCCCCTGCAACCGTCCGGCAAACCCGATCCAGCGCCTTGCGAATCTTCTGCCGCCGCGCCTCCACATCCACGATCACGTGCGCGCTCATCAGCGCCTGCTCATAATCCCCCGGCCGCGCAATCTCAATCGGCGAATCCCCCGCCAGCACGCGATGCCCGCGCGTCGCATTCCCCGCCGTAAACCCGCCAAAGCTCACCGGCACCACCGCATCGCCCAGCAGCGCCATCATCCACCGCACCGGCCTTACAAACCGCTCCGGCCGTCCCGCGCGCCAGTACATACTCTTCGCCCAATAAATCCCCGCCAACTCCTTCGGCAACTCCTCCGCAATCACCTCCGCCGCCGAGCGTCCCGCCTTCACCAAAGTCGCCGCCAGGTACTCGCCCTTCGCCGTCGTCACCGTCTTCAGCGCGTCCACCGCAACACCAGCCTTCTTCGCAAACGCCACCGCCGCCGGCCCCGGCACCCCATCCTTGAACGCCACCTTCACCGAAGGCCCCTGCACCTCCTCGCTCACATCCAACTGCCGCGCCGTAACCTCCCCCACCCAAACCGCCAACCGCCGCGGCGTAGAAAAGCTCTTCACCACCACCCCATCCGGGTGCCCCATGTCTACATTCGGGTGCCCCATGTCAGCGGCAGTCTCACCGCCGCTGACGTGGGGAGTCACCAGTCGCTCCCGCTCCAGCATCCCCACCACACGCCGCTGCAACTCCGCCTGCGCCCCCGCGATCATCCGCGCCGGCACCTCTTCCAACCCAATCTCAAACAGAAATTCCGCCATCGTCCTCTTCCAATCTTCGTGCGCCCAAAACGTTCGGGTGCCCCATCCATCGCAGTCTCACCGCGATGGGTGGGATGTAAAACTCTCAACCTGCCTGACTCACTCCAGCCAACGCAGTCCCCTGCGCCACATAAGCCTTAGCCACTCCCACCACCAGCGTCCGAATCCGAGCCATAACCCCCACCCGCTCCGTCACCGAGATAGCCCCGCGAGCATCCAGCAAATTGAAAACATGCGAGCACTTCAGCGCCAACTCATAAGCCCCCAGCACCGGAAACCGCTTCAACTCCAACTCATCCGCCACACTCTTCTCGCCGAACAATCCCTTCGCCCCCTCCAGCAGCGCCAAACACTCCGCCTCATACAAATCAAGGTGCTTCCACAGCGACCCCACCTCCGCATAATCAAAGCTGTACGCCGAAAACTGTTCCTCCTCGGCCAGCCGAATATCCCCATACGTCACGCGCTTGCCAGTGTCCGGCTCAACCGCCCAAACGATGTCATAGATCGAATCCACATCCTGCAGGAACTGCGCAATCCGCTCCATCCCATACGTAATCTCGCCGCAGATCGGATCGAGATCCATCCCGCCGCACTGCTGAAAGTAAGTGAACTGCGTAATCTCCAGCCCATCCAGCATTACCTGCCACCCGACGCCCCACGCGCCACCCACCGGCCACTCCCAGTTGTCCTCTTCGAACTTGATGTCGTGCTCGTCGAGATCGATCCCGATCGCGGCCAACGATTCCAGGTACATCTCCTGAATCCGTTCCGGTGGCGGCTTCAGGATCACCTGCAACTGCGTATGCCNNGTGTCCGGCGACATCGTCCCCGCGCCCACCTCCACGTCATACGGCTGCTGCAGCACGCACCCGCGGTCCGCCCAGAACTTCTGCAGCCGAAACAACAACTCCTGAAACGTCAGCGCCTTCTTCTCTTCCGCGACAGCATGCATTGCGCGACCACCACTCCAAGAATCACAGATTTTCGAATCCTCTCATTCTAACCGCTGCTCAAATTTTCCGGTTCAGAAGTTGCCCGAGTCCACTACAGTTATTCCTCATGGCCGGTTTCTATGTAGTCGCGATGACGCTAACGTACGCGTTCTTCGGCGTCATTGCAGCGACGATCGCCTCGATCGTGCTCCTCTTGATCGCAAGGAAGCGTCTGCCGCGGGGACTGGAAGGACGCCGTTCATTTCTCACCGCAAGCGGATTGGCTCCCTTTGCCGGACTAGTCTGGATCGTTGCAGCGCTCCTCATTCATGTTCAAATCTCGAATAGGCTAGCGCACCAGGACTGCGGTTTTAGCGGCGATCCCTATGTCACTCTTCCAAATGGATACGTCCTCGGCAGCCTGAATACCTATGACGGCTACATCAGAGCACCCGGATTCAACACGGATACGCCGCGGACCGGCCCAGGATATGTCCGTTCTCTTATCGATATCCAACTGAACGATGGGTATTTCCTGGGAATCTTCACTGACGGCGCCAGAGAATTCCGTTTCAGCTTCAACACCCGAGATCGGTCCATTCAGACCTTTGACATGGGGATTCCTATCAGCTTCGAACAAGTCCAGACGCTTGTCCACCAAGATGCCAATTCCTACTGGAACCTCTACGCACAGTACAGGCATCATTGGCCAAACTACATCCTCGCAATCCTCATCATCGGCGGCGAAGGCGCGATAGCTTTCGCCCTCTGGAAACGCTGGACCACGATGCACCGTCGAGCAGTCCAAGTCTCGATTAACGCCCCTCTCCCAACACCGCCTCAATCTCCTCCCGAGTCCATCTAGGCGTAATGTGCTGCGAGCAGTTCCAGTCGAACGCCACCACCACCATCACCCACTCCACCTTCGCCTTGTACCCCGCCACTCGCACCTTCGCCTCCAACTCCGTATCCCCCTCCACCACCCGCGCGTGCCCAATGATCTTCAGCCGAGCCTGATACGGATAGTCCATCAAAAACAGCGCCACCCGATCATTCGTCGCCAAATTCCCCGCTGTAATGTACTGCTTGTTCCCCGTAAAATCCGCGAACGCCAGCGTCCGATCATCCAGCACTCGCAGAAACCCCTTCGGCCCGCCGCGATGCTGCACATACGGCCACCCATCCTCCGTCACCGACGCCATATAGAACGAGTCCCGCCGCGCAATAAACTCCCACTCCATCGGCCCCAGCGCGTCCCCACTCTCGCCCCGCTCCGCCGCCCGCTCATACTGCGCCCGCGACCCATGCCGCTCCTGATACCGCTTCGCCGCCTCCGAAAACATCGTCTTCGCATACGCCTGTGTCATCGCCCCTCCGCACTCAGTTGGAGAAGTTCACCCCACCCCTCCGCTTCAAAAACTTTCCGCCCGCTCTCCGCCCACCGCAAACGGATACTCCACCGCGCAAAGAAACAGCCCAGCCAGCAGAACCGCCTGCACCAGCCCATCGAACACAAACACGTGCTGAAACGTGAACAGCGTCCACGACGCAAACAGCGGCACAAACATCATCACCGTCCCCGTCAAACCCGGAACCCGCACCCCCGCCTTCTCCGCCTCGATCGCAACAAACATCAGCACCACCAGCGGCGCGTACAGATTCGCCAGCGTATGAAAGTAAGACACCGTCGGCAGCGACACCATAAACACCGACACCGCCAGCAGTTGATTCGCCACCGGCATCTTCCACAGCTTGCCGAAGAACGCCAGCCCCAGCACCACCGCCCCGCACGCATAGTACGGCAGCGTCAGCTTCGACAGCGGCACATGCGCCACCAGCGCCACCACTTTCACCAATCCGAAGATCGAGTGGTTCGCCGCCAGTTCCCGCAGGCTGAACTCGCCCACCCGCACTCCCTGGTAGCCAAAAACATTCTGCAGCGACCCCCGCCACGCAATCGCCATCGTCGGTCCCAGCCACGCCAGCGACAATACCGTCGACCCCACAAAGGTCGCCACGCCCAACCCAATCGCCCGATACTGCCTCCTCGGCAGCAGCAGGATCAGCAGCACAATCGGATACAGCTTCATCGCCGCCGCAAGTCCCCACAGCACCGCCGCCCAGTTGTCGCGCCCGCGCACAAACGCCCACGTCCCCAGCGCCGCGAAGATCCACAACACCAACTCGATGTTCCCCTCAATCACCAGCCGCAAAATCGGAAACAGCAGCAGCACCAGCGACGCCGGAAACAACGCCGCCGTCACTCCGCCGATCCCCTCCGCCACCAACGCTCGCCGCACACCCCACACCGCCGCCACAATCCACACCACCGACACCACCAGGTACACCCCCACCGGGCTCGCAGCCGCATACATCGGCGCCATCACCACCGCGCCAAACGGCGCATACGCCACCGGCTTCGGGACCGGATAATCCGGGCTCGGCACATCGCTGAAAAATTCCGCCGTGTGCAGCAGCTTGTACGTCCCCGGATACTCCTGCAAATCCATAAACGGTCTTGCCCACGGATTCACCCTTCCCCAGTCGAACCCCGCCCGGTACTCCAGCCCCGACACCACCAGCATCAGAACGAACGCCACCGCAGACCACACCCAGAACATCCGCAATAGACGAGGCGGCGCCACGCGCCCACCCGCCACCGCGTTCACGCGCTCCGACGATTCCTGAACGTTGCTGACCATTCAGCCCAAGTCTAGCCCACAACCCACCCTCATCCCGCCCCCACGAACCACCCCACTAACCCCACCAGCCACCCACGGCAAGCTCAAACCTCACAGCTCATAGCTCATAGCTCATAGCTCATAGCTCATAGCTGAAATATGAAACCTGACACCCGCCAACCTGCAACCTGCAACTGACAACCCTACCGCCCCAGTACCCGCGCCGTCATCAACCTTCCCTCCAGATGCCGCTCCAGCACCTCAATCGCAAACCGCCGCAAATCCGCCGCCCGCGTCTTCGGCCAACTCTCCTCCGCCAGCCCCTTCACCGTCCCGCGAAACATCCGCCCCGCCTGTGCCACAGACTCCGCCGACAGCGCCATACTCCCTGGCCTGCGATCGTCCTTGCAAGTCACCCCATCGCTCGCCTCCGAATACCACACCGTCCCCCCGCGCAAGTCCAGCCCGCACGCGACACAGTGCCCCAGCTCCGGCATCCACCCCATCAGCCGGTTCATCCACAGCGCGAAGTAAGTAATCGGCATCCACACCCGCCCCACCTGCAGTTCATCCAGCACCGCCAACGCCAGCCGGAACACCGCATCCTCCGGCGCACCCTCCGGCAGCGCCTCCTCCAGCACCTCCGCCACCATCTGCAGCGCCGCCGTCCGCGTGTAATCCACCGGCCGCGACATCGGCGACGACAGAATCTCAAACGCATCCAGCCGGACTAATTCCTGCCTCGGTTTTTCGGCATACGTAGCCCGCACATGCGTCATCGGCTCCAGAGCCCCGCCGAACCGCTTGCGCGACCGCATCGCATGCCGCGCCACGCCCTTCACCCGCCCCTGCTCCCGCGTAAACAGGCTCACCAGCAGGTCCGCCTCGTGGAAGGGCCAAGTCCGCAGCACAATCGCCTCACCCACATGCTGAATCATCGGCCCGCCTGCCTCATCCCTCTCCGCACTTCGGATTAGCGTAGGGCGTCACAGGCTACGGAAGACCCCACACTCTCGCACTTCGGATTAGCGTAGGGCGTCACAGGCTACGGAAAACCCCACACTCTCGCACTTCGGATTAGCGTGGGGCTTCAGCCCCACGAATTGAGGCGGCAATGAAAGAGGGCTTTAGCCCCGGGCCTTCCTGTCGCCCGCCACAAACAAAACGCGCAGCCCCAAAATCGGAACCGCGCGTCTGCACTCACTTACCACTTACCACTACCCACTTACCACTGTCTTTACCTACCGAAGTGCGCGGCGTTCTTGGCCTGAAAATCCGCCCACTTCTCGGGAAGATCGTCCGCCGCATAGATCGCCGAAACCGGGCACACCGGAACGCACGCGCCGCAATCAATGCACTCCACCGGATCGATGAACAACTGGTCCGACTCGGCGAACCCAGCCTCATCTTTCTTCGGGTGGATACAGTCCACCGGGCAAGCGTCCACACACGCCGTATCCTTCGTTCCTATACATGGTTCCGCAATCACATATGCCATCTTGCAATCTCCCTTAATTTTCTTAGAGAGCAGCCCCCGCTAGAAGAATCCGCTCCAGAGTGTTCTCAGGCCACAATTCTAGCAGTACCAAGGCGCTTCCCGGCAATACCAGTAAATCGCGGCCAATCCCGTCCCCCCGCCGCAACCCCCGCAAACCTCCCAGCCGCACAACCGCTCTCCGCTCCGGTATCCTAAGTCATGCTTCTCATCATCAGCGTCCTCGTTGGCGTAGCCGCCATCTTCGGCTGGATGAGCGCCCGCGTCCTGAAGCTGCCGAACACCATCGGCACCATGCTCCTCACCGCAGTCACCTCGATTGCCCTGGTACTCCTCGCTCCTGCCTGGCCCGCCCCCCACCACTGGGCCCTTGGCATCCTGCGCCAGATCGACTTCGAACGCCTCATCCTCCACGGAATGCTCTCTCTCCTTCTCTTCGCCGGAGCGTTCCTCCTCGATCTCACCAGCCTGCGCCAGCAGAGACTCCCCGTTGCCCTGCTCTCCGTCATCGCAACCATCTTCTCCACCCTCGCCGTCGGCGGAATAACCTACTACGCCGTCCGTCTCTTCGGCTATCAGTCGCCGCTGCTCGAGTGTCTCCTCTTCGGCGCCCTCATCTCGCCCACAGACCCCATCGCCGTCCTCGAAATGCTCCGCCGCGTCCACGCTCCCAAGAACCTCGAAGCCCAGCTCGCCGGCGAATCCCTCTTCAACGACGGCGTCGGTGCCGTCATCTTCATCTCACTGCTCGCCGCCACCCGCGGCGCCATGCCCGCTACCTCGCACATCATCCTGCAAATCTTCTTCGCCGCCGGCGGAGGCCTCCTGCTCGGCGCTCTCGTCGCCGCCCCCGTTGCTATGCTCATGCGGGCCGTAAACAGCGGTTCCATCGAGATCCTCCTCAGCCTTGCCCTTGCCCTCGGTGGCTATGTCCTCGCCGAACACCTCGGGGTATCCGCCCCGCTCGAAGCCGTCGCCGCGGGACTCGTCCTCCGGTCCTTCATCGAGCGCCTGCCGGAACACACCATCGCCCGTCACGACCTGAATCACTTCTGGACAAACCTCGACGAAATCCAGAACTCGATCCTCTTCGTCCTCCTCGGATGCGGCTTCCTCGTCGTTACCTTCCAGCACAGCGCAGTCTTCCTCGGCCTGTCGGAGATCATCATCGTCAATCTCGTCCGCGTCGCGTCCGTGGCTCTCGTGCTTCTCCTGCTCAAACTCCTGCGCGCCAGTTGCTCAAGCTCCCTCGCCGTCCTCAGTTGGGGCGGACTCCGAGGCGGCCTCTCCATCGCCCTCGCCCTCTCCATCCCCGCTGCCTACGGCGAAGGTTGGATCGTCACCTCAACCTATGTCCTGGTCGTCTTTTCCATCCTCATACAAGGCAGCACCATGGGTATCTTCCTGCACAGGCTCCAGCGCGCCGACAACCCGCAGCTAACCTAGTTCCCGCGCCATCCCCCGCATCCGTACCGCCAGATCCACCGGAAAAATCCGCTCCACCGCCCCCTCAATCTCTTCCGCCCCCCACCACCGAATCTCCTTCATGATCGCGATCTCATCCGCTGTAACCCCCCGCAGCACCGGCTCCTCCGCCCCACACCGCGCCGTGAACACATAGTCAAAGTTGTCCCGCATCTCCCCCTGATGCTCAAACTGCGTAGCCTCCGTATACACAGGCCCCACCACCTCCATGGTCAGCCCCAACTCCTCCCGCAACTCCCGCCTCGCCGCCTCCAGCGGAGTCTCCCCCGCCTCAATCTCCCCACCCGGAGTCAGCCAGAACACAAACTCCCCATCCGCCCGCATCACCACACACCGAATCAGCAACACCCTTCCTGCCGGATCGAACACCATCACCCGCGCCGTCCGCCGAGCCCGCACCCTACCTCTCCGCCGCCGCTCTCCGAGCCGCAAACTCCGCCGGACTCGGAATCGCCCCCAGCCCACGCCCCGCGAACATCTCCCCAAACAAATGCCGCATCTCTCCCGCGATCAGCCCATTCGTAGCCAGCACCTCGCGCGAGTCGAGCGTAAACTTCCCGCCATCAAAATGCGTCACCGTCCCACCCGCCTCCTCCACCAGCAAATATCCCGCCGAAGTATCCCACGGATTCAGATGGAACTCCCAAAATCCATCCAGCCTTCCGCACGCCACATAAGCCATATCCAGCCCCGCACTCCCCGCCCGCCGAACCCCATGCGACCGCAGCGTGAACTCCTGATAGAAGTGAATGTTCGGCGACACATGCCTCTTCTGCGAAGGAAACCCCGTAGCCGTCAGCGCCTCCTGCAACTTCTTCGTCTTCGACACGTGCACCTGCCGCCCATTCAGCCACGTGCCCCGCCCCCGCTCCGCCGAGAACATCTCATCCCGCAACGGATCGTAGATCACCCCCGCCACCATCTCCCCGTCCGCATCTTTCGCGAGCCCTGCCACCCGCCGCTCCAGCCCCAGAATCACGCAGAACGCCGGAAACCCATGCGCAAAGTTCGTAGTCCCATCCAGCGGGTCCACATACCAGCGAAACTCGCTCTCCATCTGGTCGCGCGTCCCCTCTTCGCCATAGATCCCATGCGCCGGAAACGCCTTCGTCAGCCGCTCCCGAATCAGCGCCTCGCTGGCCCGATCCGCCTCGGTCACCAGGTCCACATCGCCCTTGTACTCGGTCTCCACGCCCTTGGCATAAAACTCCCGCAGCAATGCCCCAGCCTGCCTCGCAATCCCCTCCGCCACATGCGCAAACTCAAACCGCTTCATCTCAATCTCCCTTACTTCCACACTAACAGCCGAATTGGGTGCCCCACATCTCGCCCCTGAGATGTGGGTGGACCACCACAAAACCGGGTGCCCACCCTGAAACCGGGTGGCCCATCCTTCGCGTTCTTTGCGAAGGGTGGGTTATCGCGCGACCGCGCGACCGCTGTTGCCTCTGGGTTATCGCGCGACCGCATTTGCTTCTAGGAGTTTGTTGAAAAAGG
>PKWK01000303.1 GCA_003133205.1 Granulicella sp.
TTTCAAATGCGATTGCCCTGACTAAACCCCCGAAAAAGCTTGACACCCCTAGTAAAATAGAACTTAGGGGGCAATCTACAATCTGCGCATCTTCGAAGAGTATTTCGCAGGATCTCCTGCGCGTAAACCCTTCGGATTGAATATTTTGCGGATAAGTGCTTTGGATGGAATATTATACAAAGTGGCCTAGATCTAAGTCGTTTGTTTTGAATATTTTGAGGTTTTAGGGGGGGAGGGGTAGGGTAGGCCTTCGCAAGGGGGCGCTCAGCCGCAGTTCCCATCGATGATCATGACTGAACAGAGAAGAATAAATATTATAGGCGGTGGTTTAGCCGGCCCGGAAGCTGCCCTTCAGGCCGCCTCGCTCGGCTGCGAAGTCGCGCTCTACGAGATGCGCCCCACCCGCTCCACCGAGGCCCACCAGACCGCCGACTTCGCCGAACTCGTCTGCTCCAACTCGCTCAAGTCCGAGTCCGAGAATACCGCTCCCTGGCTCCTCAAGCAGGAGATGCGCCGCGCCGGTTCCATCCTCCTCGCCGAAGCCGACGCCTCCGCCGTCCCCGCCGGCCACGCCCTCGCGGTCGACCGCGTCGAGTTCTCCCGCCGCGTCGCCGCCCGTATCGCCGCCGAGCCACGCATCACAGTCCACCGCGAAGAAGTCACCAGCCTCAACGCCGACGATGACAGCACGATCACCGTCCTCGCCACCGGCCCGCTCACCTCGCCCGCGCTCGCCGCCGAACTTCAGCGCCTCACCGGCTCCGACCACCTCGCCTTCTACGACTCCATCTCCCCCATCGTCGACGCCACCACCATCGACATGTCGAAGGTCTACTTCGCCGCCCGCTACGACAAGGGCACCGCCGACTACATCAACTGCCCCTTCACCAAAGAGGAATACGACGCCTTCCTCGACGCCCTCACCACCGCCGAAGCCGTCCCCGCCAAATCCTGGGAGAAGCCGCCCGACCACGAAAGCTCGGGTGCCCCATCCATGACAGCTTCATCGTCATGGGTGGGATCGACGAGTCCCGCACCCCCCACCGAGACCGTGCACTACTTCGAGGGCTGCCTCCCCATCGAAGAGACCGCCCGCCGCGGCCGCGACACCCTCCGCTTCGGCCCCATGAAGCCGGTCGGCCTCACCGATCCCAAGACCGGCCGCTGGCCCTACGCCGTCGTGCAACTTCGCCAGGAAAACCTCCGCGCCGACTCGTACAACCTCGTCGGCTTCCAGAACCACCTCAAGTTCGGCGAGCAGGCCCGCGTCCTCCGCCTCATCCCCGGCCTCGAAAACGCCGCATTCCTGCGCTACGGCCAGATTCACCGCAACACGTACATCAACGCGCCCACGCTGCTCACTGAAACGCTCCAACTCCGCGCCCACCCATCGATCATGATCGCCGGCCAACTCTCCGGCGTCGAAGGCTACACCGAATCCATCGCCTCCGGCCTGCTCGCCGGCCGTTACGCCGCATCGCTCGCGCGCGGCGCCCGCGGCTGTGATTTAGCCCAGCCCACTCCCGCCCCGCGCGCGTCCGCCAACGGCTCGCTCACCCACTACATCACCCACGCCGAGAGCAAGCGCTTCCAACCCGCCAACATCACCTTCGACCTTCTCCCACCGCTGGAAGAAGACCTCCGCCGCCGCATCCGCGACAAAAAGGAGCGCCACCGCCTGCAATGCGAGCGCGCCCTCGCCGCCTGGGACCAATGGCTTGAGAGGGAAGACTAATGACAGCGACGTATCGTGGACGAAAGCTATGCGCCGTCTCCGCTGCCCGCGCCGATGGCAGTACCAGCCTCATCATCCTCCCACCGGCACCCGCAAACATCGCAGCGCCAGGACTCGGTGCCCGACGAAACCGCCTGTCCCTCGAACAACGCAGGAACCGCAACGTCGATCGATCCGCAGCGTGGGCAGTGGGGCTGGAGATACTCGGCACGGCTCTCATACTCAATCGACTCTGGAATTGGTTGGCTCAGCAGCTCCTCCGCAGCCTGCACATCCTCTGGCCTCACCTGAAGTCTGAGTCCGCCCAGGGCAATCGCCGCGCCCCAATCCAAACGAAGAAAGTTTTCATCTTGCAGGAAGCAAAAGATACCCGCCGACTCCAGCGTCGCCCGCCCCACGATCGCTTCCGACAGGTCGCGGTAGCGTCGCACCACCACCAGCGGCTGGCTGGTCACTTCTTCGGGTTCCTCGACAACCGGCGGCTCCATTCCACGCCGCGCGAACTCGGCGCGCAGCGCCTCCTGAGCCGACTCGATGAGCGAATCGTACGAGGCCGCCAGTTGCAGCAGTTCTGCCTCACTCATTTGCAGATACGTCTCCGCGAACGTGCGTACAGCATCGGAATCGGGCTGCGGTGTCATGCTGTGGATGGTAGCAAAAGAATGTAACGAGTCGTGCCGTCATCTCTGGACTCGCGAGCCGAACTGCATCCGCGCGACACGCCGGTCGGCGTCGACGTAGACCGTTCCCGAAAGCGGCGGCCTGCTGCGGCCTTGCATGAACAAAGTGTTGTACTGGAAGCGCAGGTCGACGAATCGGACCGCAGTCCATTCCGGCGCGCCCGGCGCAGCATCGTTGGGAACCGCCGGTCCGAGGTCAGTCACCAGCGGCCAGCTCGACCAATCGAGATACGCGTGGCCAAGCCAGCTCTGCTTCGCCACCAACGCAGCCGCCGTCGTAGGAGGCTTGTAGAACAGATCCTGCTCCGGATTAGTCGCGACGGTAGAACGAAGCGTGTCGACCGTAGCGATCTGGTAGAAGTCCGGCGTCTCGACCACCGTGTGCCAGCGATACGGATTGCCGGGGTAAGGACTTGCCGTCACGCGCAGCACCTCCGCCCCGGTCGAGCCCTCCGGCCCGTAGGTCGCGGTCGATGCGAGTTCAATCGCAGCATCGTGCTCCACCTGACGCCAGCCCCACAGTCCGACCATCGTAACCAGCGCGAAGATGGCCCAGCCGCGCCCACGGAAGACCGGCCTGCGCGCACCGACCTCGCTGCCAATCAGCCCAAACAGAGCGGGAGTAACCAGCGCAACCAGCAACGCCACGAACATCACCGGCTCGAAGATGAAGACGGTCGATCCGGCGTACCATCGCGGATTGAAGGGGAAGAACGGGCGCACGCCGTAGTTATTGAGCCAGTCGAGCAGGATGTGGCTGAGTAGCCCGATCAGCGCAAATCCGTACAGCATACCCCAGCGCACCGGAGCCGCGGTCAGCGGCCGCACAATCGGCTGGTCGGTCCTCGAATCAGCCGGATCCGGGGCCGCAGCAGCCTTGATCGCTGCCCGGCGCACCCGCCAGCGATGCATCATCCACACCGCGCCAATCACAACGAGCCCTTCCACCGGCAGCGCGACAAACGTATGCGTAATCCCGCGATGATGCTGGAAGATCGCGATCGGACCATCAACCGACCACAGCGTGTCCACGTCCGGCGTCTCCGCGGCGAGCGTCATCGCCAGCGTTGCATACGCGGCCTTGCGGTTGAAGCCGGCCCGCGCCAGGCACGCTCCGGTCATCAGGTGGGTAATCGGATCCATCGCTCACAGAATACGGTACTTTAGAAGAATCAATGGCTAAGCGAGTCATCCAGCGCCGCGCTCTCTATAATTCCGACCATGGCGTCCCATCTCTCGCCCGACAAGCAAATCGAAGCGTTGCGCGAAGATATTCGCCACCACGAGCACCTCTACTACGTCCTCGACACGCCTGAAATCAGCGACGCCGAGTACGACGCACGCATGAACCGCCTGAAGGCGCTCGAGGCCGAGCATCCTGAACTCATCACGCCCGACTCGCCCACCCAGCGCGTAGGCGGTAAGCCGCGCGACGGCTTCGTGAAGACGCCCCACTCGCGCCCCATGCTCTCGCTCGACAACGCGTACAACGAGGCTGAACTGCGCGCGTGGGACCAGCGCGTGCGCGATGCCCTGCCCAGCACCGAGCAGGTCCGCTACGTCTGCGAACTGAAGTTGGATGGCCTCTCGCTCGCCCTGCACTACGAGCCCGCCCCCGATGGCTCGGCGCACCTGCAACGCGGTCTCACCCGCGGCGACGGAACCATCGGCGAAGATGTAACCACAAATGTTCGGACGATCCGCTCCGTGCCGCTGCGTGTGTCGGCCGCGAAGTTGAAGGCTGCGGGAATGCCGGGAAGCTTCGAAGTCCGTGGCGAAGTTGTGCTCCCGCAGGCCGCGTTCGTCAAGATGAATGAGCAACGCGTGGCGCAGGGCCTGGCCCCCGCAGTCAACCCGCGCAACGCGGCCGCCGGCACCATCCGCACGCTCGAGCCCAACATCGTCGCGCAGCGGCGCCTGGATTTTTACGCCTACTTCCTGCTGCACGGTGACACCGATCCAGACAAGCGCGGCGAGTTCCTTCTGCCCACGCAGTCCGACGGGCTGGAAGCACTGCGCACCGCCGGCTTCCGCGTCAATACGCATGCGACGACGGTGGACTCCATCGACCAGGTGCTCGCCTTCATCGCCAAGGCGGAAACTCTGCGCGACTCGCTCGGCTACGAGATCGACGGCGTCGTTATCAAGGTTGACGCCACCGCGCAGCAGCGCCGCCTCGGCTTCACCGGCAAGGCGCCGCGCTGGGCCATCGCCTACAAATTCGCAGCGCGCGCCGGCATCACCCAACTTGAGCGCGTGCTCTTCCAGGTCGGCCGCACCGGCAAGCTCACTCCCGTCGCAGCGCTCGCGCCGGTGTTCATCGGCGGCACCACTGTCACCCGCGCAACGCTCCACAACGCGGACGAGATTGGGCGCCTCGGCGTGCGCATCGGCGACTTCGTGCAAGTCGAACGCGGTGGCGACGTCATCCCCAAAATCATCTCCGTAGTCGAAGACGCAAAACATCCGCGCGGCACCGAGGAGATCGTTTTCCCGACGCATTGCCCGGAGTGCGGCAGTGCGTTGGTGAAGGCCGAAGGCGAGGTCGACTGGCGATGCATCAACGCCAACTGCCCCGCGCGCCTGCGCGAAGAGTTGCGCCACTTCGGCTCGCGCGGCGTCATGAATATCGAAGGTCTCGGCGACGTTATGGTGGCGCAACTTCTCGGCCAGAAGGTCGACGAGGCGTCCGATGCGCTGGACGAGGAAGCCGCGGCCGTCGCGGATGCGGCAAGCACCGACACATTGGCGGAACCGGGACGGAAGGTGCTCGTCCACACTATCTCCGACCTGTATCACCTCAAGAAAGAAGACCTCCTCAATCTCGATCGCGTCGGCGAGAAGTCCGCGCAGGCGCTGCTGGATGAGATCGAGCGATCAAAGAAAGCGGGGCTGGCTCGCGTGCTGCTTGGCCTTGGCATCCGCTTCGTGGGCGAGCGGACAGCGCAACTCCTCGCCGCACACTTTGGATCGATGGACGCTCTGCAGGCCGCAACCGCCGACGAACTTGAGCAAGTCAATGAAGTCGGTCCAAAGGTCGCCCAGGCCATCGTGGAGTTCTTTGCGGAGCCTCGCAACCGCGCCCTCGTCGATCGGCTCAAGAACCTTGGCCTCACCATGCCCGCCGAGAAACGCGTCACCACCACAACCCTCGAAGGCTTCACCTTCGTGCTGACTGGAACGCTCCCAACGCTCACCCGCGAAGCCGCGAAAGAGATGATCGAATCCGCCGGCGGACGCGTCTCCGGCACAGTCAGCAAGAAGACCAACTACGTAGTCGCGGGCGAAGAGGCCGGCTCGAAGCTCGATAAAGCCCAGTCGCTCGGCGTGCCTGTGCTGGATGAGCCCGGCCTGCGCACGCTGCTGGAGAGCAAGAGGTAGCGCGCCGGATTCAGCTACGCCAGCGGCGCGGCGCCAGTAAGGTAATCGACCAACCTGGTCGTGAATGCAAGCGCCGTGAACGTCGTGTTGGCGTTGCTGGTGGTCGGGAAGACGCTGGCGCCCGTGACGTAAAGATTCTCCGTCCCGAAGACGCGCAAATTCTTGTCGACCACACCGTCCTGCTCCGAAGCGGCCATATTGGTGCCGCCGGCCTGGTGGTATGTATCTCCCAACTTCGAAAGGAAGTTCGGATCGAGCGCAAGCAAATCCTCATCAATCTTCAACTGCCCAATCCCCGCAGCCTGCAAGGCACCCCGAATTTGAGTTGCAAATTCGCGCAGTGACGCAAGTTCATTCCCCGCCAGGCGCCAATCCAGCACCACGCGCGCCAGCCCGTAAGAATCGACCGCGCCCCTGTCGATCGTGATGCGACTCTCCGCCACAGGCGCGTGCTCCGACTGCACGTGCATCAGTATCTTCGCGGTGCTGGGAACAAACACGCGATGGTCCCACACGTACTTCCACATCAACGGCACCAGGTAGCGCGCCATGCCCATACCATTGCGGAACAAGTCTCTTATCCCGGAGAATTTGCGATTGTACAGAGCGGCCCGCATGAACTGTTTGAGGTACACCATGTGCTCGGATATCTCGCTCTCGAACGCGAAGAATACCTGGGTGTTGTAGATCTGCTGCCGCGTCTGGACCTCATTCCGCATACGAATCTTGGGTTGAAATTTGTGTCCCGAGTAGACGACGTTCGAGAACATCTTGAAGAACTCCCGCTTATTTGCCGGCTCGAACGCCGCGATCTTCCCGCCCAGGTGATCCTGAAAATATCGCCCGACGTTGTCATTCCCGCTCCAGGGCGCTCGCCACTCGGAACCCTGCGCGGTATGTAGCAGCAGGCGCGCGTTCTCGATCGTTCCCGCGGCGAGAATGACCGTCTCCGCGTCGATCCAGTGCGATTGCCCCTTGTCGTTTGCGACGCGGACCGCCTCGATGCGCGCGTCATTTCCGCGAAATTCTACCGCCGTGAATCCGGCGAGCACGGACATCCTTTCGTCGCTCTGAATCTGCTTGGCGAACAGCTCTGCAAAGTTTGGCGTCCCCATCCAGCGCGTGAAAAACACCTCGAACTCCTGGCCAAGATCGGGCCGGGTACAGGAGACGCCACGCCACACCGCATCGTCATCGATCAGATTCAGCGGCGTTCCGAGGTTCTGGTAGGTGGGCTTGTAGTACGGCGCGATCTCGTCGTAGCTCACCGGCCACTTTGACCCTGGCAGCCACGAGCGGCCCTCGAAGTCGATCGGCTGAAACTCGACCAACTGGCCACCCCAAAGGTTGGTCGTGCCCCCCATACTGCGGCTGCGCCCAAGCTTGATGCCAGTGTGAGCACGCCCGACAGACTTATACGAATCCGCGGCAAAGTTGCCCAGGTGCGAGTCGCCCGCCTCGATCACCAAAACATCGCGTCCGCGTACAGCCAGTTGGCTGGCGGCATACAGCCCGACCGCTCCAGCGCCGATCACCACCACTCGCGAAGTGGGCGCACTGCTCACAATCCGATCCACATCCACATACATTGCGGCAACCTCTTCCTCAGGCGAAGCACTCAAGGAGAGCGCACGACTCCTGCTGATTTGTGGGCGAGCCCACCGGGCTACGACGTTCCTTCCACCGCGTGCAACACCAACTCCGACACAGGCTGCCATTCGCGGTGCTGCGACTCGGCGACGGGCTTGCAGGTGAGAACGCCGTTGAACGTGTTGACGCCCGCGGCAATGCCCGCATCCTCCTGGATCGCCGCATTCGCCCCCAGCTTTGCCAGCTTCATCAGGTAGGGAAAGGTCGCGTTGGTCAATGCCAGTGTCGACGTGTTCGGAACCGCCGCCGGCATGTTGGTCACGCAATAGTGGACGACGCCATCGACCAGATACGACGGATCCGAATGCGTGGTCGGTCGCGCCGTCTCGATGCATCCGCCCTGGTCAATCGCCACATCCACGATCACCGCGCCCTTCTTCATCTTCGCCACCATCGCCTTGGTGACCAGCTTTGGAGCAGCCGCACCGGGGATCAGCACGCCGCCAATGACCAGGTCGGCCTCGCGCACGGCTCGCCCAATGTTGTAGCCGTTCGAAGCCAGCGTATAGAGACGCCCACCAAAGATGTCGTCCAACTCGCGCAGCCGGTTCAGGTTCAGATCGATCAGCGTGACCCGCGCGCCCAGCCCGAGAGCAATCTTTGCCGCGTTGGTGCCCACGATGCCGCCACCCAGGATCACCACATTCCCCGGAGGAACGCCCGGCACGCCGCCCAGCAGCACGCCGCGGCCCCCGTGCTCCTTCTCCAGATACGCCGCGCCCACTTGGACGCTCATGCGCCCGGCAACCTCGCTCATCGGGGTCAACAGCGGCAGCGTCCCCGCGCGATCGCGGACCGTCTCGTATGCGATGCCGGTCACCTTGTTCGCCAGCAGCGCGTCCGTAAGCTCCGTCATAGGAGCCAGATGCAGGTAGGTGAACAGCACCAGCCCCTCGCGGAAGTGCCGGTACTCCTTCTCGACCGGCTCCTTCACCTTGACCACCATCTCAGCCAGCCGCCACACATCATGCGCGGAGCCGACAATCTCCGCCCCGGCGGCCTGGTACTCGTCGTCGGTCAACGCGGAGAGTTCGCCGGCATTGTGCTCCACCAGCACGGTATGTCCTGCCGCCACCAGCGCATGCACGCCACCCGGCGTAACGCCGACGCGGCTCTCGTGGTCCTTAACTTCCTTCGGTACACCAATAACCATGTCCCTCACCTTACCAATTCTCAGCTGTTGATAAGTTTAGTCTTCCCCGCTCCACGGCAGCCTTCCGCGCCAAGCCGTACAATAGGAATTGATCTTTTTCACTAGGAAAATACTCACCCAATGTCTTCAAACGGTTATCAAATGCGGTACTCGCGCATCCACAACATGCGCTCTCTGTTCAGTCTTTTTTCAAACGACCTGGCCATCGATCTCGGCACGGCCAACACGCTTGTGTATGCCCATGGCAAAGGCATCATCGTCAATGAGCCCTCCATCATCGCGGTCAACACCCAGACCAACGAGGTCGAGGCCGTCGGCAAGGAAGCCAAGGAGATGCTCGGCCGCACGCCGGGCAACATCATCGCCATCAAGCCGATGAAGGACGGCGTGATCGCCGACTTCCGCCACACCGAGAAGATGCTGAATTACTTCATCATGAAGGCGCACAACAATCGCAAACGCATGGTTCATCCGCGCATCGTGATCGGTGTCCCATCCGAGATCACCCAGGTAGAAAAGCGCGCCGTCATGGACTCCGCCTATCGCGCCAAAGCTTCTGAAGTTCATCTCGTCGAGCAGGCCATGGTCGCCGCCATCGGCGCAGGCCTGCCCATCACCGAACCGGGCGGCAACATGGTCGTCGACATCGGCGGCGGGACGACAGACATTGCCGTAATCTCGCTCGCCGGCATCGTCTATTCGCGTTCCGTGCGCATGGCCGGCAACCAGATGGATGAGGCCGTCGTCACCTACCTGAAGCGCAAGTACAACCTGTTGATCGGCGAGCGCACTGCCGAGCAGATCAAGATGGTCCTCGGCTCGGCCTTCCCGCTCGACAAGCCGATCACCATGGAGATCAAGGGCCGCAACCTGATCGAGGGCGTGCCTAAGACCATCACCATCGAGGACTCCGAGATCCGCGAGGCGCTCTCCGAGTGCATCGCCACCATCATCAACGCCATTCGCGTCGCGCTCGAGCGTACGCCGCCCGAACTCTCGGCCGACATCTCCGACCGCGGCATCGTGCTCACCGGCGGCGGCGCGCTGATCAAGAACCTCGACAAGCGGATCCGCGAGGAGACCGGCCTGCCTGTCTCCATCGCCGACGATCCGCTGGCATCCGTGGTGCTCGGCACCGGCAGAATGCTGTCGGACTTCAAGCTGCTGCGCAAGATTTCAATCGACTAAGCATCGGGTGTCCGGCGGGCTACCCTGTGCGCAAGTCATCGACCGTTTGCCCGCCATGTCGCGGATAATTGGTTCAAGTCGATGGAATTCATCACCCGGTTCAAGAATGCGCTGTTCCTCATCCTGGTCCTTCTGGCGCAGGCAATCGCGCTTGCGATGCAGGTGCGCGCTCCCGCCGATTCCAGCCAGCCCGACGGTCGCAGCGTGCGCCTCATCCGCATGTGGGCCACGGCTACGGTGACGCCGTTTGAGCGTGCCGCCCATGCCGTCGGCTACGGCATGCACCACGGCTGGTCGGATTACATCGACCTCCGCCACGTCCGCCAGCAGAATCAGGACCTCCAGCAGCAACTCACGCGCATGCGCATCGAACAGGCCGCGATTGCGGAAGACGCGCTGCAGGGCCGGCGTCTGCAGGCCATGCTCGGCTTCCGCGAACGCTACGTCGGCTCGACCGTCGCCGCGCAGGTCATCGGCGCCAGCGGCAGCGACCAGTCCCGCGTATTCACTATCGACAAAGGCTCCCGCGACGGACTTAAGCCCGACATGGCAGTCATCACCCAGGACGGCATCGTGGGCAAGATTCGCGATGTCGATCCCACGACCGCGCACGTGCTGGAGATCAACGATCAGACCTCGGGCGCCGGCGTCATCCTCGCCAGCACGCGCATCCGCGCCATCCTCCGCGGAACGATCACCGGGCGGGTGCAAATCGGAAATCTCACCGCCGACTCGCGCATCAAGCCCGGCGAACAGGTCCTCACCTCCGGCGGCGACCAGGTCTATCCGCGCGGCCTGCCGGTGGGCACCATCGAGAACATCGCGCCCGACCCCGACCACCAGCCCTATACCGCAATCCTGGTGCGCCCTGCCGTCAATCTGGACCGCGTCGAAGAGGTGCTGATCATCACCGGCACCCAGTCCGATCTGCCGCCGGCCGCCCAGCAGGACCTCGCCACCGCCGAGGCGCAACATGCAGCCGACCTGAGCGCCGAGCGACTCCCCGGCATCCACGATGACCAGGCACCGGGCACCCCCGCCAATGGGACCACGCCAGCGGCACCGGGTTCGCCCACCGCACCCGCTCCGATTAAGGTCCCACACCCGCTGCCCACCGTACACCCCGACCGCTTCACCAGTGGATCGACTCCGCCCGCCGCGCAGTTGACGCCCGGTGGCTCAAACTTGCCGCAGAGCAGTCAATCGCCATCCAGCCAGCAGCCTCCACCAGCGAAGGCTTCCCCTCAACCCGAAGCTCCGAAATGATCCTGCGCCGTGACGGAAATCGCACGCCCGCGGTGAATTCAATTTAGGCTGTGGAAGGCGGATCGTCGGGCAATCGCCGGTGGCAAGAACCCGCCATCACTTACCACTTATCACTGTTCCAGGAGCCGATGGTCACACGCAGCTACATGTCGCGCCGCGAGGTCGAGCAACAGAGCTTCAGCCTTCCGGTGGCGGTCTTCGTGCCGGTGGGCGCGATTCTGCTCCAGGTGCTCCTGCCCAGGCTACTTCCGGCGCTGGTCATCCTCGATCTGCCGTTGGTCGTCACGCTGTTCTTCGCCGTCAGCCGCCGCAGCCCCATCGCCGGGACCATCACCGGCGGCACCATCGGCCTGCTGCAGGATGTGCTCACCAGCCAGCCCATCGGCGTCAATGGCATGGCGAAATCGGTGATCGGCTACGCCGCCGCAAGCCTGGGCAGCCGGATCGACGTGGAAAACACCGCCACGCGCGCGCTCCTCACCTTCGGATTCTCGCTCCTCCAGAGTGCGCTTCTCTACCTGATCGAGCGCCGCCTGCTTGGCATCCGCGGCTTCCATCTGATGTGGCT
Source organism: Granulicella sp. (assembly GCA_003133205.1). Next base: position 11,622 of record PKWK01000303.1, read on the forward strand.
GCACGAGTTGCTCCGCGCCGTGGTGAATACGGTGGTGGCCATTCCCGTCTTCCTCCTGCTCGATCGCGCCAAGCACCAGGAGTAGGGTCGCGGGCGTGACCCCGCCGATGCCCCGAGCGGAAACGATGATGCCCAGCGGCGGAACGACGTAAACTGGGACTAGCAGGACTTGCAGAATGTTGTCTACTCAAAATCCCGAACGGCACTACGACCGCGATGAAAAAGTCTCGGCGGGCAAGCTGCACGCTACGCAATACCTGGTGGTGCTGGTGCTCGCCGTGCTCGCCGCGGGAATGTGGCGCCTGCAGATTCTCGGCGCGGACAGCTACCGCGTGTTGGCCGAGGCCAACCGCAAGCGCAAGGACCCCGTGCGCGCGCCGCGTGGCAAGATATTCGACCGCAACGGCCGCATCCTCGTCGACAACTACCCTTCCGTCTCCTGCTACCTGTTGCGCGAGCAGGTTAAGGATAGGCAGATCGACATCCCACTCATCGCGCGCGGCCTCGATCTTCCGGTCGACCAGGTGCAGGCAACCCTGCGCCGTTATGCCAACTCGCCCAAGTACGAGTCGATCCTGCTGAAGCAGGACATCACGCCGGACGAGCAGGCCTTCATCGAGGCCCATCGCAACGAGCTTCCAGAGCTTGAGACGCGCGACGAGCAACGCCGCCTCTATCCCCGCGACGGCTTCGCCGCCCACCTGATCGGATACGTCGGTGAAGTCTCGGAAGAGGACCTCAATAGCTCGAAGTTCGACTTCTACTCGCCGGGCGACATGGTCGGCAAGTCCGGCGTCGAGGAGACCTACGATGGCCTGCTGCGCGGCACCGACGGATCGCGCGATGTCATCGTCGACAGCCGCGGCAGAGAGGTCGGCCAGCTTGGCCAGGTCCTCGCCATACCGGGCAAGGACCTTCGACTCACCATCGACCTCGATCTCCAGCGCGTGGCCGAGCAGGCTATGGAAGGCCACATCGGCGCCATGGTCGCGATGGACCCGCACACCGGCGAGATTCTCGCCATGGTCTCGCGTCCCACCTACGACCCCAACCAGTTTGCCGTGCGCCTGACCAAGACATACTGGTCGTCGATCATCAACGACCCCGACCATCCGTTGATGAACAAGACCATCCAGGCGCAGCTCGCTCCGGGCTCGACCTTCAAAATCATCATGTCGCTCGCCGGCCTGGAAGACGGAGTTGCTCAGACGATGCATGTAATGTGCGCCGGCGGCGGCACTTTCTTCGGCCGTTTCTTCGCATGCGACAAACACCACGGCATGGTGGACATCGACCACGCGATTCCATGGTCGTGCGACACGTTCTACTACACGCTCGCCGAAAGGCTGGGCATCGACACCATCGCCAAGTACGCGACCGAGGTCGGCCTCTCGCAGAAGACCGGCGTCGACCTGCCCGACGAGGCATCGGGCACCATGCCCTCGACCGCCTGGAAGATGAAGAACTTCCACGACAAGTGGTATGCAGGCGAGGTGATCTCGGTCGGCATTGGTCAGGGCGCTGTCACCGTGACGCCGCTGCAACTAGCGCGAGCGCTCGGCGGCATCGCGTCCGGCGGTGCCCTCAAGCGGCCGCATGTCGTCTTCCCCGACGAGCTTCCGCCTGACATTGCGTCAGCCGTCGCAGCGAGCTTTCCCGGCAGCGGCGACCGCGTCATCCCGATCACCCCTGACAACTGGGAAACCATCACCGATGCCATGGCTGCAACCACCCTCACGGGAACTGCCGCTGCGGTGCACCTGGAAGGCATCGACTTTGCCGGCAAGACCGGCACCGCTCAAGTTGTGAATCACAGCGCCGGTGCAACCAGCCTGGGCAAAGGAGCCGAGCGCGCCAACGCCTGGTTCGTGGGCATGGCGCCGCGCCGCAACCCCGATATCGTCGTCACTGTGCTGGCTGAGCATGGAGGCTGGGGAGCCGAAGCCGCCGCTCCTCTCGCCGCGCAGGTTGTCAACGCTTTCGTCACCAAGCAGCGCAAGCGCGCAGGCAATCTCCGCCTGGTCGAAACCCCCAAGCCTGCAACCGCACCCTCCGTGCCGAGTGCCTCGCAGAAGCCGCCCACCCCGACTGTTCCCACCACCATCTCCGCTGTCACGCCGGGGCCCAAAGCTGCTGCGGCGTCCACCTCCACGCGGCCCTGACCCGAACCAACCCGACCGAAACCGAGTTCATGCAACGCTTCTCCTCCTTCCGCGACTTCGACTGGACCCTCCTCACCCTGGTGCTGCTGATCTCGGTCATCAGCGTCGTCGAGATCAAGTCGGCGACGCTGCACACCAAGTTTCACGGCTTTGAAGAGAAGCAGATCGGCTTCCTGTTGGCCGGCATCGTTCTGATGTTTCTCATCTCCTTTATTGACTATCACCGGCTCCTGGATCTCGCACCCTGGGCCTACGGGGTCAGCCTGATTCTGCTGGTCGCCGTAAAGGCTGTGGGGACAAAGGTGCTGGGCGCGCGCAGGTGGATCAATCTCGGCGGGGGCGTGCACTTTCAGCCCTCGGAGTGGGTCAAGCTGGTGCTGATCCTCGTCGTCGCCCGGTACTTCTGGGGCCTCGCCGGGCGCGACTTGAGTTGGATCGATGTCACCAAGGCCTTCGCGCTGGTCTGCGTACCCATGGGACTGGTGCTGATCCAGCCCGACCTCGGGACGGCGCTCACGTACTTCCCCGTGTTGGTGGCCGGGCTGTTTCTCGGCGGCATTCGGCCAAAACAGGTCGCCGTCCTCATCCTCGGATTGGCGGTTCTGGCGGGTGGCGCATGGCTTAGCGGAAAACGTCTCAAACCCTACCAGCAGGCCCGCCTGACCAGCTTCATTAACCCCGACGCCGACCCCAAAGGCTCCGGCTATCAGATCAAGCAGTCCCTCATCGCCGTCGGATCCGGCGGCCTCTGGGGCAAAGGCACCAACAAAGGAACCCAGACCCAGGGCGATTTCCTGCCCATCCCCTACACCGATTTCATCTTCGCAGCCTTCTGCGAGGAGCATGGCTTCGTCGGCGGCATGGGGATTCTGCTGCTCTACTTCCTGATATTGACGCGCCTGATTCAAAACGCCCAACAAGCGTCCGACATGCCCGGCACCTTCATCGTCATGGGGGTGGTCGCCGTCATCCTCTTCCAAATCGTCGTCAATATCGGGATGGTCGTCGGTCTCATGCCGGTCACCGGAATCCCGCTACCGCTGATGAGTTACGGCGGGTCATCGATTCTGTTCACCTTCCTTTCCCTCGGCATTGTGATGAACATCCGAATGTGCCGCTTTGTGAACTGAAGAAGCCTCGCCAACGGAAGCTTTTCAGCCATGAACCCGGAACCGAACTAAGGTCGATGCGAGGTTTACGAGCGCCCGTTGCGATTTTGGTGCATACTGGATTTACCGGCTGTCACACCCAGGCCGGCGCAACTCCCGCTCCCTTTGGCGCAAGGCGCCGGGTTCGCGGCACTAAGAGTTTTGAAGATATTAGAAAAAGGCCGGCCAGGTGAGAGATCAAGTCCGTTGGCCGGACAGGTTTGAAGGGAATGATTGCATCCGGATGGCGAACGGCCCCGCCTCAAGTTCGATCTGAGGTTGTTTCGGCCACAAACTCCGTACGCCCATTTTCGCTCGAAGCATCCCTCGTGTCTCCGATCGTTTTTGTTATCATCCAGTTAGCATTACTTATCGATGCCCTCTGGACGCAGTCTGCGTTGAGTCTCGACTCCCGCCTGCACCCATCGGTCTACACAGCTTCCCGATCCCGCACCCTGTCCGTACCCTCGGTGAGCGGCGCCTAGCACCACGCTAGAGCCCCTCCGATCCTCTCGCCTGCCCTGCCGCTCAGCCTCCGGTCCTCAAACCCGGAGCGGGCAGAAAGAGCAGGACCATGTCGAAAGAAATTTACATCTCCAGCACGCCTCACGAGACGCGTCTGGCCATCGTCGAAGACGAAGCCCTCACCGAAATCTACTACGAGCGCGAGAACGAATACACCCTCGCCGGCTCCATCTACAACGGCCGCGTCACCCGCGTGCTCCCCGGCATGCAGTCGAGCTTTGTGGACATCGGCCTCGAGCGCGACGCCTTCCTCTACATCACTGATTTCATGGAAGAAACTCCAGACCCGGACGAGTTCGACACCGCCCCGAACGGAGACCGCGCCCCCCGCGCCCCGCGCCTGACTAACGGCGGCGACCAGTCCGGCGAAACAGCCGTCCGCACTGAATCCGGCGGACGCAGCCCCGAACGTGGCGGCCGTGGACGTCGCGGCAGCCGTGACCGCGACCGCAATCAGGACCGTGGCCCAATCGACCGCACTCCATCCGATCGCAGCGACGCGCCCCACGCCGCCGCAGGAACCACCGAACCTGGCATTACCGCTCCCCGGGACGTCGCCGATAGCTCCGAAGTAGGCGAGGGCGCTCCCGGTGCAGACGGGAACCGCCGTTGGCGCGGACGCCGCGGACGCCGTCGCGGACGTGGCACGCCTGGTCAGCCCGGCGATCTGGCGCAGGAGAACACCGCACCGGCGAACTCCGATGCAGCCGCCTATCCCGAAGATGAATCATCCTTCGAGCGCGAGTCCTATATGGAGATCGACGCGGCCGCCCCAGCTTCCGGCGCGCCCGTGGACCGCATCGAAGGTGCCCCCCGCAGCGACCGATCTGGCGACCGCGGACGGCGCGACCAGGGCCGCAGCGGCCCGCGCCAGGACCAGCGGCCAGACCAGCGTGCTCCCCGCGGATCCACCCCGTCGCGCGACCTCTACGGCACCGGCAGCGGAGAGACCGGCGGCACCGGCCCGATCGCGGATGCCTACCCCGACGAATTCTCCGAGTCAGCCGCCGCACCGATCATTCTGCCCGGCGAGTCCCTCTCCAAGTACCGCAAGGGCGAAGATCAGGCCGCACCAAAGCCCGCCCCGACCACTCCCCATGCGATTCCCGTCACACTCGCCCCGCCGGCCAACCTCTACACCATCGCAGAGGGCTGGGACGGCGGCGCAACCCTCCCCGGCGAGACCCTTTCCAGGCGTAGGCCGGCCGACTCAGGCCCCGAAACCCGCAGGCCACAGCGAGATTTCGACCGCGAATCCCGGCGCGATGCTCGCACCGAGACCCGCCACGACAACCGCTCCGAATTCCGCAACAATCCCCCGGTCGCTGAGCAATCAGCCGCCCCAGCCGAGTCGCACCTACCTCCTGCGCCGTCCGCGGAAATCGCTCCAGAACCCGCCGCGTTCAGCGCCCCCGCAACTCAAGAAGTCGCACCGCCCATAGCGCCCGAAGCGGTCACTGTCTCCGCCCCCGAACCAGCCCCGCACATCGAAGTCGAGTACGAGCCCGCGGAAGCTTCGGCCTCCTACCGCGTCGACCCAGTGCCGCCCATCGAGTTTCGCCAGAGCGCGCCAACCCTCGAACCTCCAGCCGAGTTCGTCGATGAGGTCAGCGAACCCGTCGCCGAGGCCTCTCCGGCTGTCGAGGCCGAAGCACCCGTCGTCGAAGCTCACCACATCACCGCCATCTCCGCAACCGGTGAGATGTTCTCCGAGCCCGCCGAAGTGCTGCCCGAGGTAGCGGCTCACCCAGCGCCCATTGAAACCCCGGAACCCGCATCGCCCATCCGCCACGAGGGCGCCATTCTGACCCATGAAGTAGACGCGGAGTTCGATGCGCCTGCTGCAGGCGGCTTCGCTCCCGGCACCGGCAATCTCGACGAAGAGATCCTCGACGAAGAGGATTCCGAGCCCACGACCCTCCACGCCAGCTCCATTGAGGAGATCGACGATTTCGAGGAAGAGGCGCTGGAAGGTGCGGCCGACCTCGGCACCATGCTTCGCGAGATGTCCATCGACCACATCACACGCACCATGCCAGAGGTGGAAGAAGACGACACCGAAGAAGACGATCTCGAAGAAGATGATCTGGAGGAGGACGAGGAAGAAGAAGACGACGAAGAGGACGAAGACGAGGACGGCCAGGAAGGCTACCAACTCGACGACCGCTCAGGCCAGACGAGCCAATCGGAAGACGACCTCCACCGGGAGGCCGCCCGCACCGGCAATGCCGCCGATGCCGAGTTCTTCGAGCAGCAGTTCGGCCAGCGCGGCGAGGAGAATCGCAGCGAAGAGCAGACCGCCGGCGCACCCAGCCCGGGCCGCGACTTCAACCGCGAATCAGAACGTCGCGGCGGAAGGCGCGATGGCCGACGTGGCCGTAGCGATCGCGATCGCAGCGGCGACCGCAGCCGCGGTGGACGTCCCAGCCACAGCAATGGCCACGGACGACACTCCATGCAGTCCACCAACCTGCCCGCCATCAGCGATCTGCTCAAGCCCGGTCAGGAGATTCTCGTCCAGATCGCCAAGGAGCCCATCGCCAAGAAGGGCGCCCGCATCACCTCGCACATCGCGCTTCCCGGCCGCTTCCTGGTCTTCATGCCAACCGTCAACCACACCGGCGTCTCGCGCAAGATCGAGTCCGACGGCGAACGCCGCCGCCTGAAGGATATCCTGCTCAGCGAAAAGGGCGAGGCCACCGGCGGATTCATCGTCCGCACCGCCGCCGAGGGCGCCAGCGAAGAGGAACTCCGCAGCGACCTCCGCTTCCTCCTGAACCTCTGGGCGGACATCAAGAACCGCTCCGAATCGTCCAAGTCGCCGGCGCTGATCTACCACGACCTGAACCTCATCGAGCGCATCCTGCGCGATCAGGTCACCGACAACTTCTCCGCCATCTGGGTCGACACCGAGACCGAGTACGAGCGCGTCCTGCGCTTCCTGCAACGCTTCCAGCCGTCGCTCATCCGCCGCGTCAAGCTCTACTCCAAGGACACGCCGCTGTTCGAGCAATTCGGCATCACCGAGGAGATCAACAAGGCGCTCCGCTCGAAGGTCTGGCTCAAGTCCGGCGGCTCCATCGTCATCAATCAGACCGAGGCCCTCGTCGCCATCGACATCAACACCGGCAAATTCGTCGGCAAGACGGCGCGGCTCGAAGACACCATCGTCAAGACCAACCTCGACGCCATCCCCGAGATCGTCCGCCAGATCCGTCTGCGCGACCTCGGCGGCATCATCATCATCGACTTCATCGACATGGACGAGCGCAAGAACCGCAACCGCGTCATGGCCGCGCTCGAAGACGAGTTGAAGTCCGACCGCGCGCCGTCGAAGGTGCTCCAGTTCAACGATTTTGGCTTGGTCGCCATCACCCGAAAGCGCGTCAAGCAGTCGCTGGAACGCACGCTGTCCACCACCTGCACCGTCTGCACCGGCACCGGAATGGTCAAATCGCCGGTCACCGTCTGCAACGACATCTACATCGAGATGCGCAAGATGCACAAGCATCTCGACCGCGGCGACGTCATGCTGCGCGTGCACCCGGAGGTAGTCAAGCAGCTCAAGTCATCGGGCGCGAAGTGGCTGCAGGAGATGGAAGAGATGGCCGGCAAAACCATCCTGGTCAAGAGCGACCCAAGCCTGCATCCGGAGCAATTCGACATCCACTAAAAGAAATCGGTGAATCCGCGATTCGTCGGCGTACTCTTGTCTACGAATCGCGGAACTCATCTCTATGTCATCCAACAACGATGCGTGTTCATTCCCTGAAACTATTCCCAGCTCCGATGTGATCCAAATTGCCCAATGACGCGTCTATAGAGCCATGAGACCATTGGGGTTCGGTCGGAATGACCGGCACAACAAATGCAACCGATTCGGGTTAGGAACCTCAAAGGAACTTTGTACTAAATAAAGGGAGTCGCCAAAAAATGAACACCAACCGCAGTTTCTTCGGTATTGCGTGCCGCGTCGCGGCATTCAGCTTCCTGATGGCGGGGACGGCCTCGCTCCTCCAGGCCCAGCAGTCCCAGCCCGTCGGATCGGCCCTGAAAGCGCCTCTCTTCCTGGCATCCGAATCCGCTCCGGCAGGCGCCACAGCGCCGTCCTACAGCATTTTCTCCAGCAGTAGTTCGTCGTCCTCGGACGCCACCGTGGCTTCGGGTTCCAATTCCAACGCCCGTTTCATGCTGAGTTCTGCCGCCCTCGATAGCTCCCAGCCGCCCCCGCGCCGCCGCTACGGCCGTCCCAACTACTCCGACAGCCACTCCAACCCCGACGGCTCCCCCAAGTGGACCTTCATGGTTGGCGCCGGGTTGGCCCTTCCGATAGGCGATACTCACGTCTACGAGACCCCCAGCTACGATTTCCAGCTTGGCGGCGGACGCAACTTCAACAAGACCGTCGGCGTCATCCTGCAATTCGACTACGATCACTTCGGCCTCCAGGGCGCCACGCTAGCAAACCAGCAGTATGTAGAGAACATCTACACGCAGAATTATTTCGGGCAGAGTCTCACAGGGAATCTAGACGGCAATAACCACGTCTGGTCGTTCACCCTCGACCCCACATTCACGCTCGCCACCGAAGGTTCGCTTGGCGCCTACATGGTCGTCGGCGGTGGTTTCTACCACAAAGTGACGAACTTCACCTTGCCCAGCGTGCAGTGCGACCCCTTTTACGGCTATTGCTACAACGTCAATCAGAACTTCGACAAGTACACCAGCAACGCGGGTGGCGTGAATGGCGGCTTTGGCCTCACATATAAATTCTCGAAGTTCTCCAATGAGAGGTTCTACGTTGAAGGGCGCTACGTCGTGGTTTTGAACCAAGCGCGCGCCGGCTATACCTCGGCGAACATCGCAAAAGATACAAATAACAACACCAACCTATACCCGGCCAACAGCCACCGCACCACTTACATCCCCATCACGTTCGGCCTGCGCTTCTAACCGCCCCCAAACGTGTCGCAATGCCACGAAGCCCGGCTACCCAGCCGGGCTTCGCTGTTTAGACCGTCCAAGGATTGACGACCCGCACACCGGAATGCAGAAAGTGCTTCTCATTGCGCGTCGCAAGCATGAACCCTCTTGAAGCCGCAATCGCCGCAATTTGAATGTCGGGCACGGAGACCGTCATTCCCGCTAGCCGCTGCCGGCTGGCAATACGTGCGTATATTTTCGCAGCGTCACTGTCGAATGGCAGGTTCCGGGCGCCGAACGTCCGGTCGAGAACACCCGCGGCAAATCGCTGAAGTTCCGTCCGCCTCTTGCCCGCAGGAACGAGCGCGACACCGTAGCGAATCTCTGACTCAGTCACGCTTGTAATGTAGACGTCCGAGTCTTGCCACTGATCAAGCCAATCCATCACACGTGCCGATGGCGCCTGTCTCCCCATCTCCGAGACCACGTTCGTATCAAGAACGATCAATGGAACCCTTCATTTGAACTTTGGCGCCCGGGCCTTCGTTCGGACGCGCCGAAAATTGACGTCATCCCATCCCCCATACTTCTCAACAAGCGCCCGGATTTCAACAAGGAAATGCGCCCCCGTCCGTTCACCCTTGTTGCCCGCCTCGGTTGCTTTCGACGCGCCGGCCTCGTCCGTTGAAGGAACTTGCAATGCCCCGGCAATAACGCGCAAGGCTTCCTGCGATACGCTCGAACCGCGCTCGGCCGCGAGCGCAGCCAGCTTTCGCTGCAACTCGATTCCTACGCCGTCGATGGTCAGGCTCGCCATGCACAAATGATAGCAGCAGCCGTCCGAAAGGCCATGCTAAGCAACGCAACGAGAGACTCTATATCCCCACCGGATACGGCTTCTCATGCATCTCCGACCCGCTCGCGCCTTTGCTCCCGCGCTCGAACCGCCCCTGCAGCAGGCTCAGCAGCCCGGTATACCAGTAGCCCAGCACGAACAGCAGCAGGAACGGCACCGTGAAGAAGTTCTCCGTCGTCACCGCGTAGTAGACGGTCCACGCGAAATACGTCCCGATCGCCAGCTCGATCCACGGCACAATCCCCAGCCGCTTGCGATACACCTTCGCCTGGCTCGCCTCGCCCTTCTTCTTCACCCGGTACTTTGGCGTACGCGCAAACGCTGTCTTGTACCCGAACAGAGCCTCCATCACCGCCTTCGTATTCGTGATCGTCAGCCCCACGCCCAACGCCATCAGGAACGGCACATACAGAAACGTCTTGTACCAGGTCTTCGGAAACAACTCCTTCTGGCTCACCAGGTAGAACGTCGACACCGACATCGTGCTCGCGATGAACAGCGGCAGGTCGATCAGCAGCATCTGGATGTACCCCTGCCAGCTGCGGATAATCATCGCCGGCATCAGCAGCACGCTCAGCACAATCATCAGCGGATAGCTGATATTCGCCGTCAGGTGATACCACGCCTCCAGCTTCGTATGCCACGGCGCGTCGCTCTTCATCACTCGCGGCAGAATCTTCTTGCCTGTCTGGATCAGCCCCTTCGCCCAGCGCGCCTGCTGCGTCTTGAACGCCGTCATCTCGATCGGCAGTTCGGCCGGGCACTCCACATCCTGGAGGTACTTGAACTTCCAGCCCACCATCTGCACGCGATAGCTCAGGTCGGTGTCCTCGGTCAGCGTATCGTGCTGCCAACCACCGCCGTCGGAGATCGCCTTGCGCCGCCACACCCCCGCCGTGCCGTTGAAGTTGAAGAACACGCCCGCCCGCGAGCGCCCCCCATGCTCCAGCACAAAGTGCCCGTCCAGCAGGATCGCCTCCACCTGCGTCATGAAGCTGTAGTTCCGGTTCAGATGCGTCCACCGTGTCTGCACCATGCCGATCCCCGGCTCGGCAAAGTGATGCACCACCTTCATCAGCCAGTCGGGCGCCGGCACAAAGTCCGCGTCGAAGATCGCGATCAACTCGCCCCGCGCCACCTTCAACCCCTGGTCCAGCGCGCCCGCCTTGTATCCATACCGATTCGTGCGATGCAGATGCACAATCGGCTGTGGCTCCAGCCCCGCAAATCCCCGCGCATAGCGCTCGACAATCTCCTGCGCCACCTCCACCGTCTCGTCGGTAGAGTCGTCCAGCAACTGGATCTCGAACCGGTCGCGCGGATACTCGAGCCGGCACACCGCATCAATCAGCCGGTCGATCACAAACTGCTCGTTGTAGATCGGCAACTGCACCGTCACGAACGGCAGCTCACCCTCGGCATACCGACCGCCCGGCTCGTCCCACTTCGCCGCATTCTTCTTGTTCCGGTAGTAGAGCCACACCAACTGGTAGCGATGGATCCCATAGAACGCCAGAATCACCATCACGATGAAATACGGAACCAGCATCGAAATATCGAACGCGTTCCAGCGATACAACCCGCGAAACGTGTGGTCCCCATAGTGCGTATGCAGATAATGCCCAAGGCCCTTGGTGGCCAGAAACATCGCCAGCGGAGCATGCAGGTTGTCGAAGAAAGTTGGCAGGAAGATACTCCGCAGGCAGGGTTGCCATTCTCGAAGATTCTACGCGAAGGCTATGCCCGTAAGCGATTTAACGCGATCTGGTGCAACACCCCTAGTTTCGCGCTTCCTCAATCATTCCTAAGCGGAGCGGATCGAAGCCGGCAGGGAACCGAGTTTGCGCGTCGAAGAGCGCACCCCGCATCTCCGCCCCATCTAGATTTGCGGTGGATAAATTGGCCCCACGCAGATCGGCTTCGCAAAGTTCAGTCGGCCCGTTGAGATTATCGCGGGAGAAGTCGGCTCTCCGGAAATCGGCGTCTCGCAGATTCGCCTCCTTCAGGTCGGCGCCGCGCAGGCTGGCGCCTTGAAAAACAGCGCTGCCACAATCAGCCCTGAAGAAATTCGCCCAATACAAGTCCGCGCGACTGAAGTCCGCGCCGATTAGGCATGCGTCGGCGAAATCTTTGCCCTCAAGATCAAGATCGCAGAAAACCCCGTCTCGGAGGTCGGCAGAATCGAAATCAGCGGTGTCGGAAGAGATCAATATCTTTCCGGACTTGTCTCGGATCTCCACCATCACCTCAGTTCAAGAACATCGTCCGATACACCATATCCCGCTGCACCGGCATAAACCCCGCGTCGCGAATAATCCGCCGCACGTCCTCCTCACCGCCGCCATCGCTCTCCGCCGTCACCGGCCCCACGTCATTCGCCCCGAACCGCAGCCCCATCTGCAGCACCTTGATCCCCTGCGCAGCCCCAATCGTCTGCACATTCTCGATGTTGTCCAGAAACATCCGCGAGATCGCCAGCGTCTTCAGCCGCTCAACCGCCGTCACCCCATCGAGTTCCCGCCCACCCGGCGCCTCAGCCGCCACCGGAACGAACGCCGCAAACCCGCCCGTCTCCTCCTGCAACCGCCGCACGGCCTCCAGAAAACCGACCCGCTGCTCCAGAGTCTCTCCCGCGCCAAAGGTCATAGTCGCCGTCGTCCGCATCCCCAGTCCGTGCGCCGCGCGGTGCACCTCAACCCACTCTGCCACACTGCACCGACCTGCGCGACCAGACTCTTCTTCCCCCGCCAGGTCCACACCATCCCCTGAGATCGAATCCAGCCCCGCATCTCTCAGCCGCGCGATCGTCTCCCGCAGTCCCAACCCACAGCTCCGGGAAATCGCCACCAGTTCCGCAGCCGACAGACCCTCAATCCAGATCGCAGGAAACCGCTGCCGGACGCCGCGCAGCACCGCTTCGACCGCGTCGCAATCAACTCCACCAAACCCGAGGCGCACACCCGTTCCGCCCATCTCGATGGACTCGCCAATCGCGTCGTACGCCCCGTCCACGAACACGGTCGTACAGTCGACGCCGCAGCCAATCACGTAGCTGACCACGCCCTCAGGATGCAGCCGCCGGCGCACCGCGTCGGCCTCCATGCCAATGCCCACCAGATCTTCGCTCCGAAAGCAATCCAGAGCCTGTTCACCACTAATTCCCATACAAAAATTCTACGCCTGCCCCCGCAATCTTTAGAGCTTGCGCACGACAAGGATCGCAAACACCATCGCCACCAGCACCAGCACAACCCAGAGCAACCTCGTCGCCGTCCCCACCGTCCTTTCCAACTTCGTGATCCGGGCCTCCACGCTCTCAACCCCCATCCGCGCGCGCGTCACTTCGACCGCCAGGTCCGCGATCTGCGCGCTCTGCTCGCCCAACTGGCGGTAAATGCCCTCGTGCGCCTCGGCAACCTGGCAGCGCACGTTCTCGGCCAGCGCCGCCAGCGCGTTCTCGTGCGCCTTGTCGCTTGCGCTCCTGGAGGCAAGATACTTGTCCGCCATCGGCATCAGCCGCGCAAAATGGGGCAATAGGTCGAAGAGCAGCTTGGGCCACATGGCACTAGTCTACGTGTTCGGCCAACACCGCCGCCATCGAAGCCGCGCGCCGGCGCCTCCGCAGCAGCACCGCCGCCACGCTCGCCAGCAGAATCGCCGTAATAATACACATCGACTCCAGGCAATAGATGCACCACTTGTAAATCACGTAGGCCTCGAGGTAGCTGAGAAACGCGGCACAGAAAAAACCGATGCGCGCCAGTTCGAGCACGATCCGAATCCGTCCCCAGATCGCGAATATCCCAATCAGGCTGTATCCGACAATCCCGATGATCGCTACGGGAATGTGCACCTTGTTGGGATGCAGTTGTCCGTTCTCGTCAAATTCATCATCGGTAATCGGCGGGAAGACCGCATATTTTCCGTGGTTCACAGCGCCGCAGTCCCAGTGCTCCGTAACCGCACACGGAGGCGTCGCGGCCGGATCCATGTTGTGCACGTGCAACGCCAGAGAACTCACCACGATGCCCGCTACCGCAAGAAGTGCAATCAGGTATTTCATGCACTCCATCTTACGTCGGCCACGCGCCTCTCCTAACCTGTTCTTGCCGAGGATTCATCGGCATATCCGCGCAGGCTCACTGTTCGACTGATTTCTCCGATAAACCAAAGAGAGATTCCAACCCAAAGGTCTTCCCGTGCCTGCCATACCTTACATCGCCAAAGTAATCCTGACCCCGCAAGACGCCATTGCCAGCCATGTGCGATGGAAGATCACACTCCTGCTGGCTGCCACCATCCGGGAACCGCTCACCGACCGCGCCACCCACTCTATCCAGCATCCAGAAGAGTGCTCCATCCACAAATGGCTTCTCTCCGAACACACGCTGCACCTCCGCGGCACGCCGGAGCACCGCGCCGTGCTCGACCTGCACGCGGCGTTTCATGGCCACATGCTGCGCATCGCGAATCTCCTCAACGCCGGAGATTTCGACCAGGCAGAACGCCTGCTCAACGCCCCTGAACCCTTCCAGAACGCCTCCAGGTCTCTCGCCAACGCCATCATGGCCCTCGGCCGGCGCATCGGCTCCGTGTCGACGCCTTAACGAAAATATCCCGTCAACCTCCGCAGCAGTGCGAGTATGCTGGGTGATCTCTGAAACTTGAGCGTGGGCCCCGCCCAGAGTCATTTCCACATTCGGCCTGAAGGAGACGTCGTTATGCAATGTCCCGTATGCCACAACGAAGTTACGTCCGAGTCAGCCGCTTTCTGCAATCATTGCGGAGCCCCGCTTTCCACTCCCGCAGCCGCAACCGCCCCACCCGAAGCGCCTGCCGCCGCGCCCCTTGCCGCCTCCGCACCTCCGGCCGGCGCCGCCCCGCCACCCGCGGAGGCGTCGTCCGGCCTCTCTACCAACTCCGCCGCGGCTCTCGCCTACGTCACCATCATTCCGGCCATCATCTTCCTCATCGTCGACCCCTACAAAAAGATCCCCCTGGTGCGCTTTCACTCCTTCCAGTCCATCGGCCTCGCCGTGGTCTGGGTTGCCCTGTGGATTGTGTTGGTCATGCTGTCGATGGTCATTGCCCTAATACCGGGTGTCCGGATCATTCTCTTCCTGTTTCCACTCCTCCAGTTTGTGATCGGCATTGGGTTCTTCATTCTGTGGATTGTGACGATCCTCAAAGCCAGCAAGGGCGAGTGGTTCAAGCTGCCGATCATAGGCGACTTCGCCCAGAAGCAGGCCCAGAGCTAAGCCCGCGGAGCCCCACCGCGCCGGGTGCCCCATGATCATCGCGAGCTTCATCGCGATTATCGTGGGGTTACTCTCTGTCTAATTCCCGGGATCCGCTCCCACCAACGGCGATCCGCGCCTTCCGCCAAGTCACTTCTTCGGCGTGTACTCGCACCACACCAGGTTGTCCCGGTAGTCGATATGCAACACCACCTGGAACAGTGCCGGCGCACCGACAAACCCCGACACCTCCACCCCATCGTCGTGCGAGAACTTCCTGGCGACCGCAATCTCCTTGTAATACGCGATGGCGGCATCATAACCGCTCGGCCTTCATTTGCAACCGTTTTTCCATCACTGCGATCGCCTCTGCACTCACATCCACCAGGCAGAATGCGCGGCCATTCTTCGCTGCCGCCTCGCCCGCGGTCCCACTCCCCGCAAAAAAATCCAGTACCAAATCGCCCGGGTTCGAGTGGACCCGCACAATCCGCTCCAGAATCCCCAGTGGCTTCTGCGTCGCGTATCCCGTCTTCTCCTTGCCCGTCGGCGACACGATCGTGTGCCACCACACGTCCGTCGGCGTCTTGCCGCGTGCCGCCTTCTCCGCGCCCACCAACCCCGGCGCCATGTACGGAATCCGGTCGCTCGCCTCCAGGTTGAACGTGTACCGCTCCGGATCGCGCGTGTACCAAAGGATTGTGTCGTGCTTCGCCGGCCACCGCTTCGTCGCCCGCGCCCCGTAGTCGTACGCCCAGATAATCTCGTTCTGGAAACTCTCCCGTCCGAATATCTGATCCAGCATCACCTTGCAGTAATGCACCTCGCGATAGTCGATGTGGAAGAACAAACTCCCCGTCGGCGCCAGCACCCGGTGCGCCTCCACCAGCCGCGGCCGCAGAAATCCCAAAAAGTCGTCGAACCGGTCCGCGTAGCCCGCAATCTCATCAACCGGCCTCTCCGCCCGATCCACCAGTTCTGTCCGGTACCGTCGCCCGCCGAACCCCACCCGGTCGCCTGCGTCGTCCTGCACCGTCTTCATCCGCAGACGCGTCTGCCGCCGTCCCGTGTTGAACGGCGGATCGATATAGATCAGCGCCACCAACCCCGTCTCCATCCGGCGCAGCGCCTCCAGGTTGTCTCCATGCACGATCCGGTTCAATCCACCCCCTTGTGTGTCGCAACCAGACTACCCCGAACGAAAAACCACTGGACTCTATTGACGCAAGGAGTATTGTTTCAACGATCCCCGAAAGCGGCGATCCACGGTGCCGTAATGGCAAATGCTGCGACTCTGAAGCCTCTCAAGCCGCAAGTCCCGCCCGCCGCCGTCGCGGTCGCTCCCCCATTTGCGCCTGCCTCCACATCTGCGCCATTCCGCGCCTTCGCCATGCTCTCCCATCGCGGCCATGTGCGCCACGCCAACCAGGATGCCTGCGCTGCCCTGCCCGACCTCGGCGCCTTCGTCGTCTGCGATGGCATTGGAGGAGCCGCCGCCGGTGAGGTCGCCAGCCATCTCGCCGCCGAAGCCTTC
The DNA here is from genome assembly GCA_003133205.1 of Granulicella sp. Next base: position 28,007 of record PKWK01000303.1, read on the forward strand.
CTGCACGCCCTCAGCCAGCCCGTCCCCAACCCCTCCCGACGCATCTCGCCCAAAGCCGCGCCCAGTCCCAACCCGAACAACGACGCCGCGCACCTTCCCGCAAACCATCCCCACTCCCGCCTCCACGAGGCCGTCCGCGCCGCCAACCAGGCCGTCTTCCGCCACTCCCGCAAGTCGCCCAGCCTCCACGGCATGGGCACAACCCTCGTAGCGGTTCTGCTGGAAGATGCCACCGCAGCTAGCCCCACCTCGACCCTCTGGCTCGCCCACGTCGGCGACAGCCGCTGCTATCGCTTCCGCCGCGGCGCCCTCCACCTTCTCACTCAGGACCACTCGCTGGTCGAGGAGCAGATCCGCGCCGGCGTGCTCAGCCGTGTTCAGGCCGGCCGTTCGCCCATCCGCAACATCATCACCCGAGCCATCGGTTCGCAGCCCACGGTCGAGCCCGACATCGCCGCCCACGACGCCCAGCGCGGCGACCTCTACCTGCTCGCCTCCGACGGCCTCACCCGCGAACTCGCCGACGCCGAAATCGCCCAAATCCTGACGCCCAAGCTCGCCCGCACTGCCAGCCCCGCCGCGCTTGAATCCGCCTGCCAGGCCCTCATCGACGCCGCCAACGCACACGGCGGCCGCGACAACATCACCGTCCTCCTCATCGCCTGCCCGTAGCGCCATTCGTTGGCCATTCCCCTTGCTTGTCATTCCGCAGCGAAGCGGAGGAATC
>PKWK01000405.1:0-51335 GCA_003133205.1 Granulicella sp.
TACTATGCCAAGTATTTTTTGGGGCTAAGTTGCTGTTGCTGCATGGGTTGGAGGCGCGGAGGAGGCTCGAGGGGCTTGACACGCGATTTTGCTGGTGTTTTTGGGGGTTTCGCAGAGAAATAAATTGCGGAGAGTTCGCGACGGGTGAGAGGGGATCAGATGTGAGCCACTCGCCCATATTGTGATTTTGAGCTGCCCGTAAAGCCTCGTTTGGTGTTTCAATATCGTATGGCAACTAAGGCGTCAAAGGACGATACCGCCGACAAATCGCAGAGCTTAACTACAGCAATTCATCTCCCACGTCGCACCTGGGAACTCTTGCGAGAGGTCGCATTCAGCCGAGCGCGAAAGCGGGGAGGACGAGCTTCCGTGAGCAAAGTGCTCGTGGAGTTGACCGAATCAGCCAGGGCAAACTTGGAAAAAGAAATTTAGCTATTGACGAATCATCAATTGATGATTATGGTATCTCTATGGCTCTAGTCCTCGAACAGCAGCACAAGAAGTCACACGGGATTCACTACACTCCGAAGATTCTTGCGGATCATTTGGCAGCTCGGATGATCGAGTATCTTCCGAGTACTCCCGCGACATTGAAAGTTGTCGATCCAGCCGTTGGCGATGGCGAGCTATTGACGGCTTTAGTCAGAGTCTGCGTTGGCCGAGGGATCGCGACAACTGCCGAGGGTTTCGATACAGATGCGGATGCTGTGATCAGGGCCAAGAGTCGTCTAAAGAGCTTGCTCCCGAATGATTGCGTTCAGCTAGCTGCTGCGAATTTTCTCGATCAAGTTCAAAAGCCGGCCAAGCCTACGTTGTTTAGTTGCGATGTTCTTCGCGGTTCCGCTGACATGATCATCGCCAACCCGCCTTATGTTCGGACGCAGACGCTGGGCGCGATCCGAGCACGCAAAATTGTCGAAAAGTTCGATTTGTCCGGTCGCGTTGACATCTACCAAGCTTTTGTAAAGGCCATAAGCTGGTCATTGTCTCCGGGAGGAATCACAGGTCTGATCGTTCCTAATCGGTTCATGAGCGTGCAGGCGGGAAGCGATACCAGAGCATATATTCTGAATCACTTTGATGTGCTTGAAGTTTGGGACATGGGGGATACGCGACTCTTCGAAGCTGCGGTACTTCCGGCAATCCTCATCCTACGAAAGAACGATAGACCTTCTGATTCAAATGCGTCAAATGCGACGATTTTCAAGTCTGTTTATCGTTCGGACACTTTGGGGATCAATGTAGCGAAAGAAGTGAAGAATGTTTGTGAATCATTGTGTGAAACGGGCTATGTAAGAACCAATGAAGGGGACGTGCTACATGTCCGGCAAGGAACCTTGGATCACGGAATGTCCTCAACCGGTATCTGGCGACTCTCAAACGGGAGCAGCGAGGATTGGTTGGAGACGGTATCTAGGCATACATTCTGTTTGTTTAGCGATGTTGGGAAAATTCGGGTTGGTGTGAAATCTACTGCTGACAGTGTGTATTTGCGGAAGGACTGGTCAGAGAACTTGCCTGAACTCCTGCGACCTGTCACGACTCACCACGTTGCGAGAAGTTTTCATTCCACGAACGTAACCCGCAGAATCCTTTATCCACATATATTTGAGGACGGGAAACGAAAAGCAGTTGATCTCGAACTTTATCCAATTTCTAAGAGCTATCTTGAAAGGCATCGGACTCAACTTGAAAAACGAACATATTTAATGAGTGCAGGGAGGCAGTGGTTTGAACTTTGGGTTCCGCAATCTCCTGAGATGTGGGTTCTACCGAAAGTCGTGTTTAGAGACATAGCTGAAAAGCCAACCTTCTGGATGGATTTAGACGGAACTGTTGTAAATGGCGACTGCTATTGGATCGTTTCGGAATATAACGACACGGAAATTTTATGGCTTCTTTTAGCGGTATCCAATTCGCGCTTCATCGAAAAATTCTATGATCACCGCTTCAACAATAAGCTCTATGCCGGTAGAAGAAGATTTATGACGCAGTATGTGGAAAATTTCCCCTTGCCTAATCCAAAGAGTTCGATCGCTCGCGCGATGATCAAAAGTGTAAAGCTAATCTATGAGGGGTTGGCCGCAGGCAGGGATATGCATGCTGAGCAAAAACAACTCGAAGAGGATGTCTTTATAAGTTTTGGACTCACAGCTCAGGGAGAAACAGTTTCTTCGGGAGAGGAATCTGAAGCTTTCGATTCAGAATATTTCCCTCAAAGCGCCTAAACGCCTTGAAAAAATCCAGGCCCGTCACCATCGTCAAGCGTATCACAGTTACCGTCTTTCCATCGGTTGTTGCGTCGAAAACAGCGTATCGAAGATCGGAGTGGGTTATGACATGGCCATTGAGTACAGGTACATTCGTCACCGGAGAACAATTGTCCGGTGATACCAGTCCCAGGTCAACGGTGCGCGCTAACTGTAGTTTGATCTCCAAAAGTTGATCAAGAATATCGGGGAGCTGTCCGTTGTCAGAAAAAGTGGGATATCCGAGGCGCGCGCATACGCATTGGTGCAGCGCTCCACCCCTGAGTCGCTCTTGCCCTATCCCCGCGTCCTCAAAAGTCATTCCAACGACATTGGAAAGCAATCGAAAGAGTTCAGCAATGGACAGAATTTCATTGGCTATTGGTTCATCTGTCGGACGCCGTTGTGAAAAATCTATCTGTTCTCTCGAAATTAGGGGCGATAGATTATCGGTGTCACATCCAGAAAATAGTTTACTTGCGCCGGATTGATCGATTAGTGAAGCTTGATATTTTTGTGTCAGTGTACCTGTCTTGTCCAACAGTGCAATCGACTCCCCGTTTAGCACTCTGACGTGGGTTATCAAGTCTTCTTTGGATACGAAAATGAGAACGTACCTGCGGGCAGGTGATACCTCTTCATTCCAGATTTGAAGATTGTTTGACTTTTGGACATATGTGTCGAAGTTCTGGCCAGGAAACCGTGGTTGCGTCTTCTCGAAACATTTGGGAACCGGATAACCGAGCGCCTCGCAGATTTTCGCCTTGACTGCCTTTGAACGACTTCTCGGAGGAAGTTTTACACTCATACCACGCAGCGCAGATCTGAGAATTCTTTCGAGTTGCTTGTCGGGAATCTTTAGGCTCGCCAACTTCTTGGGAATGGGATCATAGATCGTTAAACCAGAATTGCGTATGTCCTTCGTGCATGACTCGTCGCTCTTGGCCATCAAGTCCTCATTTGGGAATTCTCAATGAGGTTATTCCACGGTGACGGATTTGGCTAGGTTGCGGGGCTGGTCTACGTCGCAGCCGCGGCGGACGGCGATGTGGTAGGCGAGGAGTTGGAGGGGGACGACCTCCAGGATTGGCAGGAGCAGCTCCGGGGCGGGAGGGATGTAGATGGTGTGCTCGACCTGGGAGGCGATCTGGCGGTCGCCCTCGATGGCGATGGCGATGACGCGGCCGGAGCGGGCGGTGACCTCCTGAATGTTGCTGAGGGTCTTCTCGTACTTGAGGACGGAGGTGGGGTCGGCGGGGTCTTTTGTCGCGATGCAGACGACGGGCAGCGTCTCGTCGATGAGGGCGTTGGGGCCGTGCTTCATCTCTCCGGCGGGGTAGCCCTCGGCGTGGATGTAGCTGATCTCCTTGAGCTTGAGCGCGCCCTCGAGGGCGATGGGGTAGTGGATGCCGCGGCCCAGGAAGAGGAAGTCGTTGGAGGCGTAGAAGACCTTGGCAAGCTGCGCGCACTGGGCATCTACCGAACGCAAAACCTCCTCAAGTTTACTGGGAATGCGAGAGAGCTCGTCGACGAGGGCGAGGGATTGGGCGTCCGTAACGGTGCCGCGGACCTGGGCGAGGTGGAGCGCGAGGAGGAAGAGCGCAGTGAGCTGGGCGGTGAAGGCCTTGGTGCTGGCGACGCCGATCTCCGGGCCGGCGTTGGTGGTGATGGTTCCCTGGGCCTCGCGGGAGACCGCCGCGCCGACGACGTTGCAGATGGCGATGGTGCGGGAGCCGAGGGCGTGGAGCTCGCGCTGGGCGGCGATGGTATCTGCCGTCTCGCCGGACTGGGTGATGAGCAGGCCGATGGAGGCGGGGTCGGCGATGGGCGAGCGGTAGCGATACTCGCTGGCGTAATCGACTTCGGTGCGCAGGCGGGCGAGGCGCTCGATCATGAACTTGCCGGCGAGGCCCGCGTGCCAACTGGTGCCGCAGGCGGCGATGGTGATCTGGGTGCAGGCGCGGAGATCCGCGTCGGTGAGCTGCATCTCGGAGAGGAAGACGCGGCCGGTGTCGGCGGAGACGCGGCCGAGGATGGTGTCGCGGACGGCGCGGGGCTGCTCGTTGATCTCCTTGAGCATGAAGTGCTTGTAGCCGGACTTTTCGGCCTGGATGGGGTCCCATGCGATGCGCTGGATCTTTAGGGGGATGGGCGCGCCGTCGAAGTCGGTGAGCGTGATGCCGGAGGGGGTGAGGATGGCGAGTTCGCCGTCGGCGAGGAAGTGGATGTTGCGGGTGTGATGCAGGATGCCGGGGACGTCGGATGCGAGGAAGTATTCGCCGTCGCCGATGCCGAGGACGGCGGGCGGGCCGAAGCGCGCGGCGACGAGTTTATTGGGCTCGTTGGCCGAGAGGACGCCGATGGCAAAGGCTCCGGTGAGGCGCTTGACGGCGCGGCGAACGGCTTCTTCCAGGGGGAGTGCGGGCTTGCGGCGGGGGAGGGTGAGGACGGGTGCTTGCCGCACGGGCAGACGCGCTTCGCGCCGTGAGGCTGAGCTAACGACTGCTGTGCTTTCGTTCGCCTCGACGGTGACCTCGTTCTCCTGACTGGCGGCGAGGTCGAGCTCGTTCTCGAGGGAGGATTCGTCTTCCTGTTGGGCGGCGAGGTCGAGCTCGTTCTCGATGAGGTGGGCGATGATCTCGGTGTCGGTCTCGGAGACGAAGTGGTGGCCCTTGGCGATGAGTTCGGCCTTGAGGGCGAGGTAGTTCTCCACGATGCCGTTGTGGACGACGACGAGGGTGCCGGAGCCGTCGCGATGCGGGTGGGCGTTCTCCTCGGTGGGGCGGCCATGCGTGGCCCAGCGGGTGTGTCCGATGCCGAAGGTGCCGGAGATGGGGCTGGCGGCGATGACGGCCTCAAGGTTGCAGAGCTTGCCGGGGGCGCGACGCAACTCCAGGCCCTGCGGGCCGCCGGCGACGGCGATGCCGGCAGAGTCGTAGCCGCGATACTCCAGGCGGCGAAGGCCGTCGAGGATGATGGGGACGGGAGGCTTGGGGCCGATGTAACCGATGATTCCGCACATAGATTGAGTGTAGATTGTCCGCGCGGGATTTTGTGAGTTGAAGACGATGGGACTTTTGGGGGGGTGCGGCTAATTTGGCGTAGGTTTTTCGGCGGAGTCGATGACGAGGACATCGAGGGGGGCGGTTGACGGTTCGAGTTTGAGGCCGAGCTGCTCCTGGATGGCGGTGAAGATGTCTGGGGCGGGGGTGTCAGACGCGGCGGGTGCGGGGGCGTTGTCGGGGGTCCAGCGGAGGGTGTAGTTGAAGAGGCCGGTGAGGCTGGTCTTGTCGATGACGGTGCGTCCGGTGATGTCCCTGAGTGCGTCGACCAGATTGTTCATGGAACAACGAGCAGCCTGGGCATAGCCGGGACCACGAGTGTACTGGCAGGTGGAGCTGATCATGTCGTCTGGGGCTCCGGGTGTGGGCTGTAGTTTGGGGTCTCCTTTGGCGAGGACGAGGTTGAAGACGGGGAGGTATTTGGTCTCATGGTGGAGCTTGAGGTGGAAGCGGTCGGCAAGGAGAGGCTGGAGCATGGCGGCGCGCTGGGTGTGGGTGAGGTTTTGAGCGCCAGGGACGGAGGCGGCGTCGAATTTGGCTTCGAGGTCGAACTTATCGCGGTCGATCCAGTGTGGGCCGCCGGATATGAGCTTCGGATCGACGATGCCATAGGCTTCGCCGATGAGCTTGAACAGCGAGACGTTGGTGGCGGTGTAGCCGTCGGGTGTGGGCAGGAGACGCCAGAAGTCGGTGGTTGCGGTGGGCTTGATGGTCGCGACTTCGAAAGTTAGGGGTTTCGTGGTCGTGGGCGCGGGTGCGGCTTGCTGAGCGAGTGCGGCGGAAGCGAGGAGGGCGATGCATCCGGCAACGAGCAGGATACTGCTAGCACAGTTCAGTTTGCGGATGGCATGATTGTTCGTCATTGGGACAATCCTTTCTTGTGCGCACACACAGGATCCCCAAGATGCAAAGCCTGAAGAAGCTGCCAGGATTGTAGACCTATCCATAAGACGGACGACTTTCGAAATTGTTCGGATTTATTTTGGGGCTGCGCTGGGAGTATTGACCATAGCAGCGCACGGAAGAGGTCGTTTGAGAACTGGAAGGCGCGCGGAGTGGTAGCTTGGTGGTGGCCGCGGAGTGGCCAATACGAATGCATATTCTGGTGCTGAATCCCGGGTCGTCGTCGATCAAGTTCTCCATGCATGAGGTGGGCGAGGGCGCGGCGGGGCCTCGCATGTTGTATGAGGGCGAGTTGGGCGGGATCGGCGGGAGGTTGGAGAAGCTGGAGTTTCGAGATGCGGAGGGAAACGATCTGACCAGCAGGCTGGGCGAGGTGAAGATCGGAACGATGGAGGAGGCCTTTGGCGTGGTGGAGCGCGCGGTGGGGCTGGACGGGCTGCCGCCACCGGACGCGGTGGGCTATCGCGTGGTGCATCCGGGGGCGCATCTGCGCGGACATCAGAGGCTGACGCCGGAGGTGCTGTCCGAGTTGCGCGCGGCGTGCGAGTTCGCTCCGCTGCACGATCCGGAGGCGCTGGAGATGATCGAGGAGATGATGCGGCGGTTCGCGGATGTGCCGCATGTTGCGTGCTTCGACACGGTCTTCCACGAGACGATGCCGGAGGAGGCGACGGTGTATGCGTTGCCGTACTCGGTGCGCAAGCAGGGCGTGCGGCGGTACGGATTTCATGGGCTATCGTGCGAGTCGGTTGTGGCGCAGTTGCGCGAGGCGCAGGGGATCGCGTTTCCGCGGCGGATGGCAATCGCGCACCTGGGCAGCGGATGCAGCGTGACGGCGTGCATCGACGGCAAGTCGGTGGACACGACGATGGGGTTGACGCCGACCGGCGGCGTGATGATGGGGACGCGGACGGGCGACCTCGATCCCGGCGTTGTGCTCTTCCTGATGCGGCAGGCGGGCGCGACGGCGGATTCGGTGGAGCGAATGATCGATGGCGACGCGGGGCTGAGGGCGCTGGGAGGTGTGAACGATATGCGCGAGCTGAGGAAGCGGGCCGCCGAGGGAAACGCGCGGGCGCAGTTGGCGATTCGCGTTTTTTGTCGCAGCGTGGTGAAGGCGATTGCGGGATTCATCGCGCTCGATGGCGCGGATGCGATTGTGTTTACTGGGGGGATTGGAGAGCACGATGCAGCTACGCGCGGGGAGATTGCGGGCAATCTGCGCGGGCTTGGCGTAGAGCTGGACCCTGCGGCGAACCAGTTGGAGCAGAAGGCGACAGGGCTGATTGCGAGCCAGATTGGGAGCCAGACGATACGCAAGATCAGCGACGAGGACTCGCCGATTGCGGTCTACATTGTGCCCGCCGAGGAAGACCGCATGATCGCGCGGCATGTGGCGCGGATGTGTCGCGCGCCGACGAGGAGCGTGTCAACGTAAATTGATCTGGCTGGAATGCGAGCATACGGCTGATGTATGTAAGCTGGCATCTGAAGCGATGAAGAGCTATCGAGGATTTTTCGGACTTTGTAGTGTGTCGTGCTACGAACGAAATGCGGGGATTCTTNNGCGCTCAGAATGACAACTCAAATGAGTAGCGAATGACAACTTCAACGGCGCTTCGTCAGAATGACGACGTGAACGTAGATAGGAGTAAGGCGATGGGTGAAGGTTCCGCAGTGCAGGGCAAGGCATCCGGGGCAACGATTTCGACGGGCGCGGAGACGCACTCTATAGCCGCGCAGCCGCTCTCCGCGGACGAGTTGCGCAGGATGGATGCGTACTGGCGCGCGTGCAACTATTGCTGCGTGGGGATGCTGTATCTACAGGCGAACCCGCTGCTGAGGGAGCCGCTGAAGGTGGAGCACATCAAGAACCGGCTGCTGGGCCACTGGGGATCGGACCCTGGGCAGAACTTTACCTGGGTGCATCTGAACCGGCTGATCAAGAAATATTCGCTCGACCTGATTTATCTTGCGGGGCCGGGACACGGCGCGCCGGCGTCGCTGGCGAATAGCTACCTCGAAGGCGTCTACTCGGAGGTCTATCCCGACAAGAGCCAGGACGCGGCGGGGATGCAGAAGTTCTTCAAGCAGTTCTCGTTTCCCGGCGGGATTGGCAGCCACTGCACGCCGGAGACACCGGGGTCGATTCACGAGGGCGGGGAGTTGGGCTACAGCCTTTCGCACGGATACGGAGCGGCGTTCGACAATCCCGACCTGATCGTCGCGGTGGTGGTGGGCGATGGCGAATCGGAGACGGGGCCGCTGGCGACCAGCTGGCACGGTAATAAATTTCTGAATCCCGTGCGCGATGGCGCGGTGCTGCCGATCCTGCATTTGAATGGATACAAGATTGCGAACCCTACGATTCTGGCGCGGATTCCGCCGGAAGAGTTGGAGATGCTGTTCAAGGGGCTGGGCTACAAGCCGTATGTGGTGGAGGGCGACGACCCGGCGGTGATGCATCAGAAGATGGCCTCTGTGATGGAGCACTGCGTTCTGGAGATTCGCGCGATTCAGGCTGCGGCGCGGGCGAATCCCGATGCGACGCCGGTGCGACCGATCTGGCCGATGATTATCCTGCGCACGCCGAAGGGATGGACCTGTCCGAAGGAGCTGGACGGGCACAAGCTGGAGGGATCGTGGCGCGCGCACCAGATGCCGATCACCGATCCGGTGACGAACCCCGCGCACCTCAAACTCGTCGAGCAGTGGATGCGGAGCTATCGGCCCGAAGAGTTGTTCGACGAGACGGGCGCGCTGATTCCTGAGTTGAAGGCGATGGCGCCGATGGGGAAGAGCCGCATCTCGGGGAATCCACATGCGAATGGCGGGCTTCTGCGCAAGCCTCTCGACATGCCGGAGTTCCGCGACTACGCGGTGAAGGTGGAGCAGCCGGGGCAGATTGAGGTGTCGTCGACCGACGTGCTGGCGCACATGCTGCGCGACGTGATGCGGCGGAATATGACGAGCTTCCGCGTCTTCGGGCCGGATGAGACGGCGTCGAATAAATTGGACGCTATCTATCAGGCGAGTCCCAAGACGTGGATGGAGGAGTTGAAGCTGGAGGATGCGGACGGCGGCTTCCTTTCGCGTTCGGGCCGCGTGATGGAGATGCTGAGCGAACACACGCTGGAGGGCTGGTTCGAGGGCTACGTGCTGACCGGGCGGCATGGATTCTTCTCCAGCTATGAGGCGTTCGTCCACATTATCGACTCGATGTTCAACCAACATGCGAAGTGGCTGGAGAAATCGAAGCTCGAACTAAGCTGGCGGGAGCCGATCTCGTCGCTGAACCTGCTGATTACATCGCTGGTATGGCGGCAGGACCACAACGGATTCACCCACCAGGACCCGGGATTTCTGGACGTGGTGACGAACAAGAGTCCCGAGATTACGCGGATTTATCTGCCGCCGGATGCGAACTGCCTGCTCTCGGTGGGTGACCACTGCCTGCGCTCGACCGAGTACGTCAACGTGATTGTTGCGGACAAGGCCCTGCACCTGCAGTACCTGACGATGGATGAGGCCGTCGATCACTGCACCAAGGGGATCGGCATCTGGGACTTCGCGTCGAACGACGATGGCGCCCAGCCGGATGTGGTGATGGCCTGCGCGGGCGACATTCCAACGTCCGAGTCGCTGGCCGCCGTGGCCATCCTGCGCGAACGCTGCCCGAAGCTGAAGATTCGCTTCGTCAACGTTGTGGACCTGTTCCGGTTGATGCCGGAGAGCGAGCATCCGCACGGCATGAGCGACACGGAGTTCGACGCGCTGTTTACGGTGGACAAGCCGGTGATCTTCAACTTCCATGCGTACGCGTCTCTGATCCACAAGCTGACCTACCGGCGCAGGAACCACGAGAACATCCATGTGCGCGGATACAAGGAGAAGGGGAACATCAACACGCCGCTGGAACTGGCGATCCTGAACCAGACGGACCGCTTCGACCTGGCGCTGGACGCGATCGACCGCGTGCCGAAGCTGCGGGACACGGCGGCGCACACGCGGGAGTGGCTGAAGGACCAGATTGTGGAGAGCGTGAACTACGCGCACCAGAACGGGATCGACCGGCCGGAGATCACCGGCTGGAAGTGGCCGCTCTAGTTGGCGCTTCTTGCGGCGGGCGCGACGGAAGGCGGCTTTTTGCCTACGGTGAGGGGAATCTCCAACGATCCCACTTTTTTGGAGACGCTGTCGAGGATGCCTACGCGCAGCGTGAACTTGCCCCGCGGCAGGTCGAGTTGCTGGTTGAACTGGAACGGCGTTGCGATGAACATCCGATACTGTTCGTTTGTCAGCGGCAGCATCCGCGTCCGGCTGACGCTGGTGACCATCTTGCCATCGGAGTCGAAGGCGGCCACGTCGAACTTGACCGCGCCGTTGTGGTTGCCATCGCCATCGTCGGCGAAGGCGATCTGCTTCTGCGGCAGCATAAAGATGATGGCGTAGCGTGTCAGTTGCCGTGGCGTCTTCTTGAGCTTTGGATCGAGAAATCCCATCACCGGCGGGTCGGTGGGATTCTCCGGCTTGGGGATGGGCACCACGCGCACATCGAAGAAGAGCTGAATCACGGGAGGCGCTGTGGGCGACACGGCGTCGGCGAGAGTGTCATTCGCCGCCGCGGTTGGGGGTGTACCGCGCTTGGCGCGACCAGGAACGGTCTTGGGCACGCTGGCGATCTGCACCGGGTCCTCGGCGTTGTAGCCCTTGCGATAGAGCATTTGGAGGTTGGGCCGGTCTACCTTGATGCCGATCTTGTGGTATCTGCCGTCGTGTGGGACGCCCGGAGGGATGTAAGAGAGAGTGTAGTAGCTGGCCCCGGCATCGACCGCCTTAGCCATCAGCTCATCCAGAAAGTTGTTTCCGTACAAGGCCACGCCGCCGGTGGCTTGGGCGACGACCTCCATCGCCGAATGTCCAATTTCATTAGCCCACACTCCGTTTGGGTCCAGCGGATATACGGTGACTTGCGCGTCCGCCAGCAGGGGGTAGGTCTTGTGGAGGTTGGTTTCGAAGTAGGGGCACAGGGGGTCGACGCCGATGTTGGGCGCTTGGGGGTTCATGGATTCCTCTTGCGTGTTGATTATGCCCGGAGTACCGCCGGGACGCATGTGGGGGAAGACGAGGAACGGAATGCCACCGTTGATCCAGATTAGGTTCTTCCTTCCTTTGATTCCAGACAGATAATTGACGATCTCTTTGAACTGATCGACGACTGCATGGTTCCTTGCGATCACTATAGTGCAACCGTCTCCCTCCACGAAAAACGGGTCAATGATGGTGTTGACTACCTTCAGGAGCCGGGCCGGGTCAGTGGTGGGCTCCTGCAGGACGGTCAGTCTGGCGCCCATCGCTAGGAGGGCAACCTGCGTCCCGGGGGCCATGTTGTTAATGAACTTCGCTGCCGCCAACCTTACCTGGCCTATGTCTCCGCCATAGATGTCATCGAGCAACAGGATGTTGAGTGGGCCGGCCACGGCCTGAAAGTTGGAATAGGTGTTCGGTGGGAGCTTGAGTTGCTCGGGCGAGGTGGTTGATTGGTCAACCTCCTGGAAGCTGTGAATGGACTGCGGTTTACCGTCCTGGTCGACGGTAAAGTCCGCCTGCGTCAGCCCATGGACGGGCTTGCCGTTTGCGTCGGTTACGGTGACATCCACGACTGTCTCCCGCGAATATACCTTGATTGTTGGCGCGCCAGACCGCTGTAGGGTCGGCTTTGCGGCCCCCGCGCCGGAGTCCTTATACGCCTGAGCTGGAGCGTGGGCAGCGAAGACCGCAAGGAGCGCGGCCAGATTCAGGGTTGCGAGAGTTGTTGTACGGACTCGGGCAAAGCGAATCGGGTTCATTCTTTTATCTCCGTGCCAACTACTTCGCGTTCAGTCTAGTCCGAGTAGGGTTATTGCCGATAGTGAGTGGAATTTCGATGGTGCCGGCATTGCGGGAGACGGCATCGAAGACTCCGGCGCGGAGGGTGATGTCATCGTGCGGAGCCTGCGCGGCGAGTTGGACTGCGGCACGATTGACGGCGGCAGGCGAGTCGAGGGGCGGGGCTACGGGCTATGATGAAGGGGATTGGAGCGGCGATGACGACGCAATACTATACGGGGCCGAACTACGGCGGCAGGTTCCTCGGCTTCCTGCTGGCGCTGGTTCTGGGCGCGTCGGCGTTCGCCGTCTTCGTTCGCCACTCCACGACGGGCAGGGCAGGCCGCATGGTTGCGCTGATCACCGGGCGCGGCGCGAGCCACGAATTATCCGAGCCCGCGGTGGTCGTGAAGATGCAGCGCCTCGGCCACATGCCGACCGCCGTCTACTCGCTGGACACGGTGGTTGCGGACGGTCTCTCCGCAGGCACCGCGTCCGGCGCTCCGGGCGGCGAGCGCATCCTGCTGGTGGTCCACGGCGCGTCGGTTGCGGGCATCGACATGGCGCAGCTCAAGCCGGAGGACGTGCGCATCGACGCCTCCACACACAGCATCCACGTCACGCTGCCGCCCGCGCAACTCTTCTCGACCAAACTGGACGACCAGCGCACGCGCCTTGTTGAGCGCTCAAGCGGGCTGCTGGTGCCGATGGGCCAGGCCCTGGGGCCCGTGAACCGCGTCAGGGCGCAGGACCAGATGCAGCAGACCGCGCTGGCGGACGGCATCCTGGACGCCGCGCGCGCAAACGCTCGCGCCAGCGTGAGTGCGCTGCTCTCTTCGCTGGGCTTCGAGCAGGTCGACGTCAAGTAACGCGGACGGGCGCGCGGGTTCCCCAATCGGTACACACGATCTGAATTTCACACACGGGCCACACTCTGCTTGCGCTATTATGTGGGCATGAGGTTCCTCCCAAAACTCGGCTGCTACAGAAGGTCGTCCCACGATTGCGAAGAGACCGGAGCTGTTGGAACGGTTGAGAACTGCAACGGCGCGCGGGATGAGCAGCAGGCCTGCGGCGAGCCAGAGTGCGCGGAGGAGTCCCACCTGCTGAAGACCGTTGCCTGGGTCTCGGCCGCGCTGGGAGCATTGGCGGTCGGGCTGATCGTGGGCCGCGAGATCCGCCAGCGTTACAAGTTCAATCGTCGCACTCCTTACGATCTGTACGCCCACTCCGGCGACGAGCTGCCCGACGGCGACTGCAGCGTCGGCATCTAAGCCGCACCCGTTCAAGAAAACAGGCTGTATCTGTTCGAGAGGAACGAGCCGCGCCCATACGGAATTGCGGCTTCGCGAACGCGTCTCTTAGAATCGAGAAGTTAAGTAAGCCGCGGAAGTGAGGTGCGCGGAGGAACGGGGGAGATGCGCGGATGAAGGCTCGACTGCGGTTGGCGGGGATCGTTGTTCTGCTGTTTGCGCTGGTGGCCGGCGGCACGTTTTACTGGAATCCGCTGTGGGTCAACGATCAGCAGATTCGCTATCATCTTTGGCGCGCGGGCGTGCGCAGCGAGTACGTCAATGTTCGCGGCGATCGCATTCACTATTTTGAAGCCGCTCCGCCCGACGGAACGCCAGGCAAGCCGCTTCTGTTGCTGCATGGCCTAGGCTCGCGCGGCGAGGACTGGGCGCCGCTGATCCCCGGGCTCGCCGCCGCAGGCTTCCACGTCTACGCGCCAGACCTGCTGGGCTACGGCCGCTCCGAGAAGCCGCAGTGGCCGTGCTGTTCCGTTGAGACGGAGGAACACGTAGTCTTCAACTTCATGCGTGCAACCGGCCTTGACGCGCAAGACCCAGTAACCGGCCAGCCGAAGCCGATCGACCTCGCGGGCTGGTCGATGGGCGGATGGATCGCCGCAAAACTCGCGCTGGATAAGCCTGAATACTTCGACCGCCTGGTCCTCTACGACAGCGCGGGCCTCACCATCCATACCAACTTCCCGCGCGATGCCTTTGTGCCGACCGACGCCGCCGGGCTGGTGCGACTGATGGCGTTGTTGATGCCGCATCCGCGCACGCTGCCCGGCTTCGTTGCGCGCGCCACCCTGCGCAGGCTCAAGAGCAACGGTCGCATCGTGCAGCAGTCCATGGACTCGATGGATACAGGGGCCGACCTGCTCGACGCACGGCTTGGAAGCATCCGGCAGCCGACGCTGGTGATGTGGGGGTTGGCCGACATTTTGATTTCGCCCGCCGTCGGCGAGACGATGCACCGGGAGATTCCGCACTCCGTCTTCGAGGGCGTGGCGGGCTGCGGCCACCTTGCGCCGAGCCAGTGCGCGAAGCCCGTGCTGGCCGGAACAATCCAGTTCCTCAAGGCGCAACCTCCCATGCAGGGCGGCGAACAGATGCTTTCGGGAGACGCGCGCTAGGGGCGGGCCGATCTAATCGGGCTTCCATTCGTACGCGCCGGGCTGGGGCAGGCCGATGTGGGCCAGCACACGGTCGACGAACTGGCGGGCCATCTGGGTGGTGTTCTGCGGCAGGTTGTAGAGCGTGGGCATCACTGGGAAGATGGTGGCCCCGGCGTCGCTGGCGAGCTGCATGTTGCGCAGGTGAATGCGGTTGAAGGGCGTCTCGCGCACGCAGAGGATGAGGCGGCGGCGTTCCTTGAGGCAGACGTCGGCGGCGCGCTCGATCAGGTTCGAGGCCAGGCCATTTGCAATGCCGGCCAGCGTTCCCATGGTGCAGGGAAGAACGATCATTCCGTCGGAGCGGTAGCTTCCGCTGGCGATGCTGGCCCCAATGTCTGCCTCCGCGTGCTGAGTGATCTTGGAGGGCGAGGCGTGATCGGGGCCGAGGAGTTTTTCTGCGAGTGCGTTGCGTCCGCTGAGCTGCATCTCTTCGGCGAAGACGCGCAGAGATGCTTCGGAGGGAATGAAGTCAACTTTGGCGACGCGCGCGTCGGCGTGGAGGGCGCGCAGCATCTCGGCGGCAAAGATCGAGCCGCTGGCGCCGGTGACGGCCAGGGTGAGCCTGATGCCGGGGATAACGCTGTGGCGGGTGGGTACGGATTTGGCTGGACGAGTCACCAGAGTGATTATCGCCCATCCTGCGGGAGTCAGTGCTTAAACAGCAACGATCTGGCCCTGGAGCGGGAACAGGAAAGAGGGAAACTAGCCTTCGACGATGCGGGCCGGGCGCGCGACTCGCGCATGGGACAGCGCGGGCGACTGGCGGGCGTGCATGCTGAAGAGGGCAAAGACAGCCTGGCAGACGCCGTACGCCAGCAGGACGCCCGAAGCCAACGACGCAAAGACCGCACACACCAGTACCACCGAATCACTCACAGAATCATTCCTCACCTTTCGCCCGCCACTTAGTTGGATGCAAAGAACCCGAAGCGCGGCTGGACAGGCTTCATTGTTACAAGATTTGAATCAGTTGCAATGAAGCTTTGATGAATTGCTTATTAGCCAATCGGGTACGCTCTTGCTGGGAAGGGCTGGCCGCGCAGTCGCGGCTTCATGCATTTGTGGGTCAGCCTGCCGCGGGCGCATTCCCTGGGGGCAAGCTCTTCCTATCTATATCGACGCGAAAAACAGGGCAAAAGTTTGGGCTGCCAGCCCGCCTGCTGTAAAACAAGGCAAACCGGCGCGCCGCGCTTCGTCCGCGGGCAAGACCTGGCGCGGCCCGATGCCGTATCCTGAGGATTGGCCATTTCACCTCCACGCGGCCCTGTGGAGTGCGCGGCCAAACCAGTCCGCATGACAATCACTCACATCACGGTGCGCGGCGCGCGACAGCACAACCTGCGCAACGTCTCGGTCTCCATCCCGCGCAATACGCTAACGGTGGTGACGGGGCTCTCGGGATCGGGCAAGTCCTCGCTTGCCTTCGACACCATCTACGCGGAGGGCCAGCGGCGATATGTGGAGACGCTCTCGGCCTACGCGCGGCAATTTTTAGACCAGATGGAGCGGCCGGACGTGGACGCCATCGACGGCCTCTCGCCGGCGATCTCCATCGAGCAGAAGACGACATCGCGCTCTCCGCGCTCGACGGTGGGGACGATTACCGAGATATACGACTACCTGCGGCTGCTGTACGCGTCGGTGGGCCAGCCGCACTGTCCGAAGTGCGGGCTGCCGATCACGCGCCAGACGGCGGAGCAGATCGTCGAGCGCATTGTGGCGCAGGCACCGGGCGAGCGCATCACGGTGTACGCGCCGCTGGTGCGGGGACGCAAGGGCGAGTTCCGCGAAGAGTTGGAGGCGCTGGACCAGCAGGGATTCCGCGCGCGCATCGACGGCGCGATGACAGAGCTGACCGAGGGAATGCGCCTGGACAAGCGCAAGAACCATACGGTCGAAGCGGTGGTCGATCGCATCATCCTCAAGCCGCTGGCGCAAAACGTCAACGAGACCGCATCTACTTCGTCTTCCCTCGAACCTCGAACCGCGAACCTTGAACCGCGTAAGTTCGACACGCGGCGGCTGGAGACTTCGGTGGCGAAGGCGCTGCAGATGGCCAGGGGACTGGTTCTGATCGGCATTCAGGGAGCGAACCGCACGCAGGACGAGACGCTCTACTCCTCGTCGATGGCCTGCCCGGATTGCGGCATCGACGTGCCGCGGCTGGAGCCGCGCAGCTTCTCCTTCAACTCCGCCTACGGCGCCTGTACGGAGTGCAACGGGCTGGGCAGCACATACGACTTCGACCCGGCAAAGACGATCGCGGACTGGTCGAAGCCGCTGCTGGATGGAGCAATGGGGCCGGGTTCGGGATCGGCCTACCTGCAACGTCTGATCAAGCTGGCGGCGGAGAGGTACAAGATCGACCTGAAGCTACCCTTCAGTGAACTGACCAAGCCGCAGCAGGACCTGCTGCTATACGGGCCGCCCAAGAACGAGCTGGGTCGCACCGGATTCCATGGGATCTTCGCGTATCTGCGCGCCAACCTGGAAGACACAAAATCCGATGGATACCGCGAGTACATGATGCAGTATATGTCCGCGACGACGTGCCCGCGCTGCCAGGGCCGGCGGCTGAGGCCGGAGTCGCTGGCGGTGACCGTGGCAATCGGCGGCGAGGACCGCTCCATCGCGGAGTTCACCGCGCTCTCGCTGGAACGTGCGCTGGAGGGTGCGCGCGCCATGAATTTTACCGGGCGCGACCGTATCGTGGCGGACCGCTTGCAGCGCGAGATCGTCGAGCGGCTGGAGTTCCTCAACGCCGTTGGCCTGGGCTACCTCTCGCTGGACCGCTCGGCGGCGACGCTCTCCGGCGGCGAGGGCCAGCGCATCCGGCTGGCGACGCAGATCGGCTCGCGGTTGCGCGGAGTTTTGTATGTGCTCGACGAGCCTTCGATTGGGCTGCATCAACGCGACAACCGGCGGCTGATCGAGGCGCTCACCAACCTGCGCGATCTGGGCAACACGGTTCTGGTGGTGGAGCATGACGAAGACACAATCCGCCAGGCGGATTATGTGCTCGACCTCGGCCCCGGCGCGGGTAAGAATGGCGGGTTGCTGATCGCGGCGGGAACGCCGCAGCAGGTGATGGACAATCCCGCCTCGCTCACTGGGCAGTATCTCGCGGGGAAGATCGAGATTGTGGCGCGCGCCGCGCCGAGGCCGCTGACCGGCAAGTGGATCACGGTGGAGAATGCAACGGCGAACAATCTGCAACAGGTGACGGCACACTTCCCGCTGGGCGTGATGACGGTGGTGACTGGCGTCTCGGGCTCGGGCAAATCGACGCTGGTCACGGACATCCTCTACCGCGCGCTGGCCCGCGAACTCTACGGATCGCGCGAGGAGCCCGGCGCGCATGGGCGGGTCGTCGGCATCGACCAGATCGACAAGGTGATTGAGATCGACCAGTCGCCGATCGGGCGCACGCCGCGCTCCAACCCGGCGACCTACACCGGCGTCTTCACCGCCATCCGCGACCTCTTCGCCATGCTGCCGGAGTCGCGTGAGCGCGGCTACAAGCCCGGCCGCTTCAGCTTCAATGTGCAGGGCGGGCGATGCGAGGCATGCCACGGCGACGGCCAGCGGCGCATCGAGATGAACTTCCTGCCCGATGTTTATGTGCTCTGCGACGTGTGTAACGGACGGCGTTACAACCAGGAGACGCTCGCCGTCCGCTTCAACGGCCACTCCATCGCCGACCTGCTCGACCTGCCCATCGCCGACGCGCTTCCGGTGCTCAAGGACATTCCGGCGGCAGCGGCGAAGTTGCAGACGCTGGTCGATGTGGGGCTGGGATACATCCATCTCGGCCAGTCGGCGACCACACTCTCCGGCGGCGAGGCGCAGCGCATGAAGCTGGCGCGCGAGCTATCGAAACGCCAGACGGGGCGCACGCTTTATCTGCTGGACGAGCCCACCACCGGCCTGCACTTCGACGACGTGCGAAAGCTGCTCGAAGTCCTCCACCGGCTCACCGACCTGGGCAACACGGTCATCATCATCGAGCACAATCTGGACATCGTGCGCAACGCCGACTACGTGCTGGACATGGGGCCCGAGGGCGGCGAGCGCGGCGGACGCATCGTCGCACACGGCACGCCGGAGCAGATTGCCACCGTCGCCGGATCGTACACCGGAAACTTTTTGGCGCGGCACTATGGGGCGGACCACACAGGTTCGAACTGGGCCAACCGGATCTCGTCGAACGGAGGCGGAGGCTTGACTCATGCCGGGCCGCAGCCACTCGACATCGCAGCCGTGCCGGACCGCGTAAAGACCTCACGCGGCAAGTTCATCGCACGCGAGAAGAAGACCGGACTGCCGTCAGCACGCGAGGCCAAAGCGGTGAAAAAGGCGGCTAAGAAGCCGGTCTCGTCGAAGAACGTGCCTGCGATAGCGGAGAAGAAGAGCACTACAGCGAAGGCGGCGTCGAAGAACCAATCCATCCATAAGGAGAGATCGGCATGAGTCTCTTTCGCGCAAACGGTCCCGAAGACGCGCCCAGACCGGATGAAACGCCGGTCCTCGAAGGCGCGCTGGGCAGCGGGCCTGCCTCCGGCGAAGAACGCGAGGCGCCGCTGCGGCGCGTTCCCCACATCGGACACGCGCTCGTGTTTATCAGCTTTACGGGAGTGCTGCTGGTTCTGCTTGAGCTTGTTCTTGCGGCACTGGGAAGAGCGCCGGGGACTGAGCACGGCGGCGTGGCCACGCTGCTGCACCCGAAGATGCAGCTCGCCACGATGGCGGCAACATATCTCTCGTCCCTGCTGGCGGCGTGGTTCTTCTTTCCGCTGCTGTGGCAGCGCGGTTTTCTCGATGGATTGAGCTGGCGCTGGGCAACCGCGCGCAACCAGGCCGCGAAGCTGATCGCGCTTGGCCTGCTGCTCGGTGTCATGGTGCAGATCGCCACCAACTTCATCACGCCGCCAAAATCGCGCCCCATCGACGCCTTCTTTCTGACGCAGACGGACGCATGGCTCATCACTCTGTTCGGCACCATCGTTGCGCCGATCTTCGAGGAGGTCTGCTTTCGCGGGTTCCTGCTGCCCGCGTTCGCGATTGCGTACGACTGGCTGAGCCTGCCGCGCACCGGCGATGCGCGCGCCCGCTGGCAGACCACCACAACCCTGACCCCGGCAGCGTTGATCTTTTCGGCAGTGCTCACCAGCCTCTTCTTCGCGCTGCTGCATTTTCAGCAGGTGGCGCATCTGTGGGCCGCGATGCTGGTGCTCTTCACCATCTCGCTAGTGCTGACATTCGTGCGCGTCAAGACCGGCTCGGTGGCTGCGTCCGTCCTGGTGCATGGGGCCTACAACGGGTTTGTCTTTCTCGTCGTGATAATCCAGACCGGCGGCTACCGCCATCTGGAGCGCATGACGAAGTAATCGCAGCGTTGCCGGAAAAGTTGCAGGGTACACTGCGCTCGTTCTCCGCTACAATTGCTGAGCCATGACCACCCACTCGCGCAGCGCGCTGCTCAACCTTATCGCCACCTACTCCTTCAAGCTGGGCGACTTTACCCTGGCCAGCGGACAGAAGTCCGATTACTACGTCGACTGCCGCACCACCACACTGCACGCGGAGGGCGGACGGCTGGCCGGGCTTGTGCTCTACGATCTGATCCGCGAGCATATGCCGTCGGCGATTGCGGTGGGCGGGCTGACGATGGGGGCCGACCCGCTGGTCTCTAACGTTGCCAGCGCAAGCGCATGGGCGCTGGCCGACTACAACGAGATCCGCAATCTGTCGAGTGAGCTGGAGTTGGACGAGGTAGATTCGGAACCTGCGCCAACGCTGATCCACGGATTTCTGGTGCGCAAGGCGGAGAAGACGCACGGCACGGGACGGCGCATCGAAGGCTTCCTGCAGCCCGGCGCGCAGGTGGTCATCCTCGACGACGTATGCACCACGGGCGGCTCTACCGTCACCGCCATCGAGGCGGCGCGAGAGGCTGGAATGATCGTCGCCGGAGTGCTCTGCTTGGTGGACCGCGAGCAGGGCGGCCGCCTCATCATCGAACGCGCGCTCGCCGAGGTGCCCTCCGACGAAGACCTGCCCTTCCTCAGCGTCTTCACCGCCAAAGACGTTCGCAAGGCGCATCTGGCACTCGCTGCGAAAAAATGACGACTCGACCACAGCATCGGATCAATAAAATTGCCCGCAAGCTATCGCTCCTGTGTCAGGCAGCAACTGCGCGTTGAGGTCTGCCACCTTTGGCTCCATTTCTGCGCGCCGCCTTCGCCTTCTTTGCTGATCGTGCCGCGCCCCCTTTGCGCCCGATCTCACTCATCCAGCGCTTGCTGCCATAGATTCCATCCAGCAGCGCCGGTCCGTAGAGGTCCACATCCAGCTCTTCCCAATGCAGGCCAACCCCCGCAAGCACCTCCACGCGCGCCACCTTTGCCGCCGGGGCGCCACGCAAGCCCTCCAGGTCCTCCCGCGGAAAGAGCACGCGCCGCCCATTGCGAAGGCGCAGCACCAGCGCGTCGAGCGTGCGGTTGTAGGACGCGTCCTCAATCAGCAATCCGTCGTCTTGTTTTGCGGCCCGCGCGATGGCCGCATCGATCTCAGCGTCCGTTGTAGCTACTCTGGCTGTGTTCATGCATCTCCTCCCATAATGCCCATAACTCATCGAAGTTCTCTGCCGCCACATCCAGCATCTTCTTCACGCTGCTCCGCTTTGCATTCCGGGGAGATGTCGCATCCTTGCGGTCCGCAAGTACAACCGTCCGGTCTGGCCGAATCTCGACGATAGCGCTAATGCTGCCGAGATAAGCGTGAACATGCCGCGGTAGATGGTCGTTCGGATACGCCGAAAACAGGACCCCATCGAACCTCGGAGAACTCATACGCCATTGTATACCCAACCTGCTTGGGTTAAGCTGATCCGCGATAAACTGGAAACTCTATGATTCCTACCCTTGAGTGGCTGCCGCAAGGCGTCAATTTCCTCGATCAGACCAAGCTCCCACTGGAGGAGACCTATGTCCTTGCCACCGGCTACCGGCAGGTTGCGACCGTCATCCGCGACATGATCGTGCGCGGCGCGCCGGCCATCGGCGTGGCGGCTGCGATGGGGATGGCGCTGGGCATCGAACGCAGCTCGGCGAAGACGCTGGACGAGTTGACCGCCGAGGTTGCGGTGATTGCGAAGACGCTGGCTGAGACGCGGCCCACCGCGGTCAATCTCTTCTGGGGCATTGACGAGATTCGCGGTCTCTACAACTCGCTAGCCGCAGCCAAGACGCCGATCCCGAAGATCAAAGCCGCAGTGGTGGCGAAGGCGCGGCAGATGTACGACGAGGACATCGCCGCCTGCAAGCGGATGGGAGCGCACGGCGCGGCGCTGCTGCCGATGGAGGGCACGGTGCTGACCCACTGCAACGCCGGCGCGCTGGCCACATGCGGATACGGAACGGCGCTGGGCGTCATTCGCGCGGCCATCGAGCGCGGCCACAAGATCAGCGTCTTTGCCGACGAGACGCGCCCGTTTCTGCAAGGCGCGCGGCTGACCGCGTGGGAGCTGATGAAGGACAACATCCCAACCACCGTGATCTGCGACAACATGGCCGCCGCGCTGATGCGCCAGGGACGCATTCAGGCGGTGATTGTCGGTTCGGACAGGATTGCGGCCAACGGCGATGTGGCCAACAAGATCGGGACCTACGGCGTCTCAATCCTGGCCCACGAGCACGGCATTCCGTTTTACGTCGCGGCCCCGTGGTCCACGATCGATCTGGCGACAGCCAGCGGCGACCGCATCCCCATCGAGCAGCGCTCCCCCCGCGAAGTCACGCACATCAACGGCCGGCAGATGACGCCCGCCGGCGTGGGGATCGAGAACCCGGCCTTCGATGTGACTCCGGCGAAGTATGTGACGGCGATCGTCACCGAGCGCGGCGTGCTGCGCGCGCCTTACGCGGAATCGATCCGCGCCATGGCAAACGGCGCGCCCCGTTCGGCGAAGCTGGCCTCCGCGTAGGACCGCATCGGCCTCCAAGCGTCGTTCTGGCTGACCCACATGGAACATGGCCTCACGCCGGACCTTCTGGCCGAGGCCACTTGCCCGGTGATGACCGTGTGCTAAAATCCGAGACGGGACAGTTGTATCTCGCCTTCACAGATGATGTGATCGAGGGGCCCGTCAGCCGCATCCTATATATTCACGGTCGCATCCCCCCGTCTTCTGTCATGGCGGGGAGGCCAGACTCACCATGCCTCTCACGCCCATAATTCGTCCTGTGCGCCATTGCGTAAACTGCGATTTTCGTTCCATGCGCATGTTCTGCAGCCTGGACGACGAGGCGCTTGCCGACTTCGATCTCATCGGCGTCAGCACAACGCTTCCCCGCGGCGCCACGCTCTTTCTGGAGAATGCGCCCAGCCAGGCCGTCTATGTCGTCTGCACCGGCCAGGTGAAACTCTCCTGCACCTCTAAGGACGGCCGCACGCTGATCCTGAAGATCGCCATGCCGGGCGACATCCTCGGACTCGGCGCCGTCATCTCCGGATCAAAATATGAAGTGACGGCAGAGACCGTGCAGCCCACCGAGATCAAGAGCATACGGCGCGAAGAGTTTCTCGCCTTCCTGAAGAAGCATGGCGATGCCAGCCTGCACGCGGCCAAGGCGCTCAGCGAGGAGTACAAGGCGGCATTCTTCGATGCGCGCCGCCTCGCGCTCTCCGGCTCAACCGCCGGCCGCCTGGCCGCTGTGCTGCTGGACTGGGGACGCGCAGAGTCCTGCGGCAGGGCCGAGATGCGCTTCACCATGGCGCTGACCCATGAGGAGCTGGCCAACCTGGTCGGCTGCTCGCGCGAGACCATGACCCGCATGTTGGGACGCTTTAAGCGCGAAAAACTCATCCAGATCCACGGCGTCTCGATCCTGATCCTCTCCCCCGAGAAGCTGGAACGGATCTCGGTCTAAGCCCTCCTCGGCCAGGGCATCGAACTCATTTCCTTCAACTTCGGACTTCTTCTCCCCATTCGAGAGCCGTGACCCGTATCACAGATTTCAGCCTTCAGACCTCTTAAGATTTGGGTTTGAGGAGGTGGCGGATGGTCAATCCCTGTAGTAACCCCATCTGTCATTCTGCGTTCAATCTCCTCGACAGCTCGATCCTGGAGACTTCCCATCCCGTTTGAGGCTGCATAGTTTCTAGCGGCTGGCTTTATCCGCAGCCGCTTGTCAGAAAAGAGATGCCTCCGATGCCGACACCCGCGAACGATACGATGCCCACCTTCGACAGACTGCTTGTCGCAACCGATTTCTCGGTTGCGTCCCAGGCGGCCTGCCGCACGGCCATCGATACCTGCCTCGCGCTCCGGGCCAGTCTTGTGATTCTGCACGTCTTTCGTCCGGTCGAGGCCGCTGTGCATGAGGCCGGCGAGCAGAAGCAGGAGGCGGGTGCGCAGGAGGCGGAGAAGAAGGCCCTCCAGGACAAGTGCCGGGCCACGCTCGAAGAGCTGCGCAACCAGGCCGTCGAGGCGGGCGTCGAGTGCGAGGCCATTCTGGGCGCCGGAAACCCCACCGCAACGATTCTTGCCACCATCGCCGCCAGGAAGATCGATCTCACCATCATGGGCACCAGTGCCCTGCACGGCCTGGAGCGCATCGTCTTCGACTCCACCACCGAAGCGGTGCTGCGCAAGGCGCCCTGCCCGGTGCTCACCGTCGGGCCCCACGCCAGCCACTCCGAGAAGGCCCTGCAGTCGGTCGGCCCGGTCCTCTTCGCCACCGACTTTCACTTCACCACCATCCATGCCATCCGCTTTGCCGCCAGCTTCTCCCAGTTGACCGCCTCGCCGCTGCACTGCCTGCACGTCATGCCGCGCACGCTGGAGTCATGCATTCAGTGCCAGGTTGTACCGGCGATCATGTCCGAGGCGCTGCAGCAGCTTGCCAACGAGAGCGGAGTGGTGGTCGAGGCGCCCATCTGCGCCACAACCTACGGCAGTGAGGTCTCCTGCGCCGTGGTGGACTACGCCCGCCAGCACAACGCCAAGCTCATCGTCCTCGGCGTGCGCAAGGCATCGCTCGAGGCATCCGAGACCCATCTGCATATCGCCTACCGCATCATCACCGAGGCCCCCTGCCCGGTACTCACCATGGCCTTCGCCTCGCAGCCCGACGACGCCATCGAGACCGTCCGCCGCAAGGCCCCTGCCCTGGTCTGAGCCCGCCTACAGCGCTTCCTGCGATTGCCCCGCTCCGTCAGGCGCGCAGATCACCGCGCCGGAGCCGTCTCCTCCACCCCATCGCTGGGTGCCGACTCGTTGCCCGACGCATCCACCGCCGTCACGCGGTAAGCGTACCTTCGCCCCGCCACCACGCTCGGGTCGCGATAGGACGCCACCGGCACGAGCTCCGGGTTGAGCCGTCGCCAAATCTCCGCAGCGTCGCCTTCCACCTCACGCCGATAGACCCTGTACCCGGCGATGCGCGGCTCCAGGTCCGGCTGCCAGGAGAGATCGATCGCAGCCCGCTGCGCCTGTTCGCCAACCTGGTCCGCACTCCGATCGCTGGCCTTATCCGCGGACTCCACACCTGCGAAGCCCGGAATGGCAACCAGCCCAACCGGGGCCTCCGGCGGAAAGACATCCTTCATCTCCACTACAACCTCAGCCGACGCCAGGCTGCGCAACTCCAGCGTCTGGCTGCCCAGCTCCACCGTGCGCACCCGCTCGGCTGTATAGCGGTACGCGTGCCCGATCTGCGCCGTGCGGTCGATCGTCCCGCCAGCATCCACCGCGCTGGAGCCAGCGGCAGCAGTCCGGAAGCGCGACTGCGACGGCTGCTTCGCCGCACCCGGCAATCCACCCCTGCGCGCCGCGCCCG
Organism: Granulicella sp.; assembly: GCA_003133205.1. Next base: position 25,391 of record PKWK01000405.1, read on the forward strand.
AACCCGCCTTAGTCGTTGTTGCTGAGGTTGCATTTGCCGTTGGAGTCTCCAGGATCGTTCGATCGAGTTCGATCGCCTCCGCTCCTCCAGCCTCAGATCTCCACTCCAATACCACTCCCGCCTTTGTCGCTCTGGCGCGCAGTTCCTCAATCGGTCGCGGAGAAGGTCCCGAGGCCGCGAAGACGGCTGGCGACGCCCCCGCTGTGCGTCCCGCCGCATTGCGCAGTTGCACGCGATAGGCAATCAACCGCACAGGTTCAGCCGTCAACTCAGGTGGAAGCGCATCCACCGCCTCGGATGCGCCCGGCGTCACCCGCTGCCGCAGCACAACCGGAGAACACGGAGCCGTCGCAACACTCTTCCTCGCGCTCGATGCAGCGCCCAACGCAGCACTCTGTCCGGCCTTTGCCGCAGTCGTTGAAGCCACGGCAGCAGGAGTCTCTCGGCATATCTCCGCCTCAATCGGCCCCGCGATCAGCAGCTTGTCGGTGGTTCGCGATGGGGTCGTCCAGTGCAGCCTCACCGTGTCGCCTACGCGGCTCGCGGTCAGCCCGGTGACGACCTCGGGCAGCTTCAGCGACGGCGGTTGCGGCGGTCCAGGGCTGGCGCAGCCACTGAGCAGAGCCAGCGCAAGCGCGGCTCCGGCGGCAACCGCCGCGCCACATCGCGCTCCGCGCCCACGCATTCGACCTTCTCCATGCCCTCTGCTCTCGCAAATAATCATCCAACCAGAGGCTATCGCATTTCCCGCACCGGCGGCGGGCCCATCGAGCAGGGGACGCGAAGAATCCTGCCCAGTCGAGTCCTCCCATGCATCAAATGTCATCTCGCGGTATCGTGGATGCAACGAATTTCCACGCACGCGAACGCGCGCCAACGAACCAGAACGAACGTGAGGGCAGCAATGAAACTCTTCTTGGCAGGACTTCTCTTGATCTCGGTACTCGCCAGTCCATCGGCTCGCACACAGACGCCGTCGCCAACCGCGCAGACGCATCCTGCGGCGAAGGTCGCCCGCACGCCGCCGATGGGCTGGAACAGTTGGGACGCCTACGGCCTCACCATCACGGAGGAGCAGTTCCGCGCCAACGTCAAGGTTGAAACCAACGAGCTGAAGTCCTTCGGCTGGCAGTACGCCGTTATCGACGAGGGCTGGTTCTTCTTCAACCCGGAAGACCGTCCCAAGCCCGACACGCTGCACTACGCGATCGATGAGTGGGGGCGGTATGTGCCGGTGCCGGCGCGCTTTCCCTCAGCGCAGACCGCGCAGGGCGTCCAACCTTCTCCACCGACCGACGCGCCCGATGCCTCCACAACCAAGCTGATCGCCACCCTCCAGACCACCTCTTTCAAGCCACTGGCCGACTGGGTGCATGCGCAGGGCCTCAAGTTCGGCATCCACATCGTGCGGGGCATCCCGCGCGCTTCGGTGGAGCGCAACCTGCCCATCGCCCATAGCGCCTTCCACGCCACCGATGCCGCCGACACCACGGACGCCTGCCCGTGGGATCCCACCAACTGGGGCATCAAGGACAACGCCGCCGGACAGGCCTGGTACGACTCGCTGCTCAGCCAGTACGCCGGCTGGGGCGTGGATCTCATCAAGGTGGACTGCATCGCCGCCAACCCTTACAAGATCGATGAGATTCGCATGATCCGCCGTGCCATCGACAAGACGGGGCGTCCGATCGTGCTGAGCCTCTCGCCCGGGCCCACCTCGCTGGATAATGCCGCCGAAGTCGGCGCAACCGCCAACATGTGGCGCATCTCGAACGACATCTGGGACTACTGGGCCAACCCCAAGCCCTTCCCGCGCAGCGTCTCCAGCCAGTTCGCGACCACTGCCGCGTGGGCGCAGTACGCCAAACCCGGCAACTGGCCCGACGCCGATATGCTCCCGTTGGGCGAACTCCGTCCCGTTCCCGGCGACGGCCAGCCCCGCACGACGCGCCTCACGCCCACCGAGCAGCAGACCATGCTCACCTTGTGGGCGATGGCTCGTTCGCCGCTGATCCTCGGCGCCAACCTCACCCTGCTCAACGACGCAACCCTGAAGCTGCTCACTAACCCAGACCTCATCCGCATCGATCAGACCGCGACCCGCAGCGGGCAGGTGTTGCACAACGGAGACATGATCGTCTGGACCGCCGACCTGCCACCGGATTCGCCCGATGGCTCCATCGCCCTCGCCTTCTTCAACACCGGCGAAAGCCAGGTGGTGCTCGACAGCAGCTTCGAGGCCTACAACCTGGAAGCCGCCACCTACCGCATCAAAGACGTCTGGACTGGAAAAACCCTCAACAAGGTCAAGTCCGTCGAAGGCCTCACCCTCGAACCCCACGCCTGCGTTCTCTGGCTGCTGAAAAAATAAGCCGCACCCTGAGCTGGTCGAAGGGGGGAGGAATCTGCTTTTCCCGAACCACCCTGCGGTAACATGCAGTCAAAGCTCCCACGCGAAAGGATACGAGTTGCGAACCCTCTACACCATCGGACACTCGTCCCACACGCCGGAGCACTTCCTCGAACTGCTACAGCGGCACCGCATCGAAGTGCTGGTGGATGTTCGCTCCGCTCCCTACTCCCGCTACACGCCGCACTTCGACCGCGAGTCCCTGCGCGACCTCATTACAGCCGCCGGGATAAAGTATCTCTATCTCGGCGATGTCGTCGGCGGACGCCCCAAGGACGAGACCTTCTACGACCTCGACGGTCACGCGCGCTACGCCAAGGTCGCCGGGAGCCCCGACTTCCTCGGAGGCATCCTTCGCCTGGAACGCGGAGCCGACGAGTTCCGCGTCGCCCTGATGTGCAGCGAGGAAGACCCGGCCAACTGCCATCGCCGCCTGCTGATCGGCCGCGTCCTGATCGAGCGCGGGGCCGAGCTGCTGCACATCCGCGGCGACGGCGAGTTGCAGACCGACGCGCAGGTTGCAGCCTTCTCCGGCAAGCTGCTCGCCGACCCACAACCCGCTCTGTTCGCCGACCTGGACGAGGACAAATGGAGATCTACAGCATCGGTTTCACCCAAAAACCGGCAGCCCAATTCTTCGGTGCGTTGAAGGACGCAGGAATCCGCCGCCTGCTCGACGTGCGCCTCAACAATACCTCGCAACTGGCTGCCTTCGCCAAGCGCGACGACCTCGCCTTCTTTGTGCGCGAGATCTGCGGGGCTGCGTACGAGCACGAACCGCTGCTGGCGCCCACGCAGGAGATGCTCGACGCCTACAAGAAACGCAAAGGCGACTGGTCCGCATACGAACAGGAGTTCCTCGCGCTCATACGCCAGCGCCGCATCGAGTCGGTGCTCTCGCCCGAGCCGTTTCGCGCGGCGCCCACAGCACTCCTGTGTAGCGAAAACACGGCAGAGCACTGCCACCGCAGGCTGGTTCTCGAGTACCTGCAACGAGCCTGGGGTGACATCGCCATCGTGCATCTTTGAGGACAGCCCTATGCGCAAGACCATCGTCTGTCTGGCCAACTCGTACAAGCACGGCGGTCGCTGCGTAGCCGGTGTCCGGCTCGACGATGGCGCCTGGATCCGCCTGCGCGGCGCGGCCCCCGACGGCTCCCTCGACGCCCACGAATCCGCACTGGACGACGGCTCTGAACCCCGCCTGCTCGACCTCATCGAGGTGGAACTGCACTACGCAATCCCCTCGGACGCTCACCCCGAGGACTGGCAGATCGCGCCCGTCCCGTGGCGTCTCATTGAGCGCCCAGCCGCTGCCGCGCAACTGCAAAAGATCACCGCCGCCGACCGATCCACCACCATCCTGCAAGGCTGCCGCGACCGCATGTCGACAGAGGAGATTCAAGCCAAGCCGCTGCAATCCTCCCTCGTCCTGGTCTGCCCCACGGAGATCTACTGGTGGATTCGCCAAGAAGGCGAGAAGCGAAAGTACCGCGCGCTCTTCCGCCGCCACAACGTCACCTACGACCTTGCCGTCACCGATCCGCGCTGGCTGGAGCAATTGAACCTGATGCCCGCCGGAATCTATCCCCACGCCACCTTCGCCGGCCCAGCCTCCGAGACATGGCTCACCATCAGCCTCAGCGAGGCCTTCCACGGCTGGCACTACAAGCTGGTTGCCGCCGTCCTCGTGCAGGCAAAGTGAATCCTGAAAACCTGGCGGGTTCGCTCCAGCGCGGCGAGATATGGTCGTACGCTGCCAGCCTCGACGGCGGCGGCGGTCATCGCATGCTGGGAGCCCCCCGGAAGACCTCGGTCACGTATGATAAAAGTTCGGCAGGCTGCTTGAGAATGATGCACTGCGACGGACAATTTCACGATCGGGAACAGAGACAGATGCAGAAGACCAGAAGTGGAAGAGTCGAGCTGTTCGACACCAGCCTGCGCGACGGTTTGCAGCAGCCGAACCTCGACATCTCGGTGCCCAATGCAGTGGGGCTGCTGGAGCGGATGGGCGAGTTTGGCGTTGGCTATGCCGAGATTGGCTTTGCCGGGGCGAACCAGTTTGTGGGCGATCTCGCCAGCGCTCTTCACTCGGTCGATACCGGGGCGATGAAGCTGGCCCTGTTCGGCAGAACGCGCGGGCGCGGCAGCAAAGTTGAGGAGTGGGCCGACGCAAAGATCATGGTCCGCCACAAAGAGCGCGTACCTGTCTCGGTGGTGGTGGTTAAATCGCGGCTGCTGGACGTTGCGAAGTCGCTGGAGACGACGCCGGAAGAGAACCTGCTGATGGCGCGCGAGACCATTGCGTACCTGCACAACAGTGGCCTTGAAGTGATCGTGGACCTGGAGCATGCGCTGGATGCCGCGTGCGGCCGGCGCGAGAACGGCGAGGCATGCGAAGCCGATTTCGCCAAGCGCAGCCTGGAGTACTTCCAGCAGATGGTGGCGCAGTGCGTGGAGCAGAAGGTGAGCCGGATCATCGCCTGCGATACTACCGGTGGCGCCAATCCGGAGGAGGTCACGCAGCTCTTCGCGGGCCTGACGCGCGCGTACCCCGAAGCACGCTTCGGATTTCACGGTCACACCGACCGCGGCCTTGGAGTTGCCAACACGCGGGCCGCAATTTTTGCAGGCGCGGTGCAGATCCAGGGCACGGTGCTGGGCACCGGCGAGCGCTGCGGCAACGTGAACCTGACGACGGTGGTCGGCAGCATGCAGCTTCGCGGCGAGGCGGAGTTTGTCACTCCCGAAGCGCTGGCGGGACTGACTGGGCTCGCGCAGGCGGCCTATGCGGCCTTCTCGCTGGAGGCTCCGCACGGCGTTCCCATCGTTGGGCCGGGGGCCTTCGGGACTTGGGCAGGAATGCATGGAAGCAGCGAGGGCAAAGACCCCGGGGCTTACCTGTGGTGCGATCCCGCGAAGGTCGGGGCCAGCCCGCGCATCGGGGTCAACGCACAGTCGGGCAGGGCCAATATTATTCTGCTGTCGAAGTCGCTGGGTGTTGCCCTGAACTCATCGCAGGCGCAGACCCTGCTGGACAGCAACCAGGGAATGATCGAAGGCGGCGGCTACACAGCCAGCGAGATATCCTTCACATTGGCGTGCATGAAGGTGCTCAACACCCTGCGCAACAGCTTCAGCGTCAAAGGCTGGCGAGTGCTGGACGAGAGCGACGAGACGGGCAACCGGTATGTGCAGGCGTCGATGTCGCTGACGATCGGCGAGGGCAAAGTGACGACGACGCGCGCCGAGGGCTCCGGCCCGGTGGACGCGCTGACCAAGGCGATGCGGCAGGAACTGGAGAAGTGGTACCCGGCCGTGGCGCAACTGCGCCTGGACACATTCAGCGTGACCGCGATCGACGTGGTGGCACACGACACGGCGGCGCATGTGCGCGTGACGGTGAGCTTCCACGCCGAGGGCCATCCATCGTGGACGACGGCGGGCGTCAGCAGCGACCTGAACCAGGCGGCGCTGATGGCGATTGTGGACGGCTTCCACTACTGGCTGATACAGAACCCCGCCTAGAGCGGTTTCACCGCAACGGTTATCGCGCGAGAATTATTAAAGTGGTTTTTCTTGAGGAAAAACCACTCAAACGGTCTTCGCTCCTGTAAAGACCTGCGGTAAAACCGCTCTAGCAGTCGAGCCTTCGCTCAAAATCCGCGCAGATCGGTGCTGGATCGCTTCGGCAGGCCATCCGCGGGCAGACGCTTCAGCACCAGATACTGGATGCCGCGCTGCTCGCAGTACTCTCGTTTGCCGCCTGTATCGCCGTCCTCGTTCACCGCATAGATGTCGGGGCTGAGCCATTGAATCTCCGGATCGGCATCCAGCCAGCCGTCGCCGCTGGAGATCAGCGTCTGCTGTACGAATTTGATGGAGCCGACCAGGTAGCGGCGCTCCTGCTGCGAGAGCAGCGGATGCCCTTCACCTTTGAGCAGGCGGATGTTCGCGTCGTGACCCACAACGACGGTGAGATCGCCGTACCCGCTGACCTCCTCGAAGAAGCGCACATGCCCAGAGTGGAACCAGTCGAATGAACCGGTGACCACAACCTTCTTGCGGCCGGGTTCGCAGGGCAACGCAACCGGCGCAGGAAATCCCTGCAACTCTATCGCCCGAATCACGCGATAGGCGAACTTATTCTCCGCCGCAAATCTCTGGCGGGCGGAGTTTGCGGCGCCCTCAACATCCGCCCAAATCTCCGCGCAGGCCGAACTCGGCAGCGTGTCTGCGTTGGCCAGTCCATCCGACTCAACCACGCGGCCCACATATCGCAAGGCATTCAGAAAATACCGCCGTTCGGCCAGTGGGAACTTCGGCGACGTCCCAGTAAATCGCCGAATCTCTTCGTCGTCCCACAGCAGAACGGTCAACTCGCCCAGTTTCGCAGCCTCTTCCAGTAAGCGAATCTGCTGCGAGCGCAGGTCGTCGAACGCACCGCTGACGATGACGGATTGAAGAGCGTTCCTCATCCTTCAATTATCCAGCCGCAGAGGCCAATCCCACACAACTCGCAGCACTAAGACTCCGAGGTGACGCGAACTGTGACCTGAAGCGAGCCGGGGACCTTCTGCTTCGACGCAACGATAAGGTACCCGCCGCCACAACCGGAGAACATCGCGCCCGGATATTGCTTCTGGTACGCCTTCAGGATCGCCATCAGGTCGTTACCTATCAGCGGGTGCCGAACCACATGCGGCAGCAGCTTCTCCCAGCAGACCATGCAATCGTTAAACGAAGCGCCCAAGGCATCCACATCCATCGCACGGATCGCATCGAAACAGTCCTTGCCCGTCTGTCCCAGCCGGGCAATCCATTTCGGGTCGAGATGTTGCTCGCCCAACGGGTTATAGTCCTTATGCCGCGGCTCAATCGGCAGCAGGTGCAGCACCTTCTCGAGCCAGCGTGCGGGCCGAGCCCGGTTCAGCGTCTCGATGTGGGTGGGAAAGACGCCTCCATTGGCCGCAAAATCGTAGTCCAGACGGTTGATGCCGGGATATACCAGCCCGATCATGTCCTGCGATCCGCTGGGTTCGGTCTTCCCCTCATTCTCCGCTGCGTACAGCTCGCGGACCAGCTCTTCGCGTGGACGGTTGGGCAGCCGTCCCTTCCACAGCTTCGTGGCAACCGCACGCGTTCCACTGGCGCAACCGGAGCGAACCATCACAAGGAAGGTCGGCTCGATCGCAACCACAACCATTGACCCAGGAGGCTTGCAATTCAGACGGGAGACGAACGGTTGGTCGATCCACCCGCCTGCCAGTTGTAGACGGTTTGGAATGCTCCCAATCACCTTGCCGATAAACGGTGGCTTCTTGATTGCACTACGCATCATTCATCCTCACGGTTGTATCCCTCATTCGTCGATTCACTCGTGGAGCACCTTCAGGCCCCGATCAAGCACTGCTTTCGGCTGCTCGCCGGACCGGGGCTGAAGATGAAAGTGTACAGTGCCTGCCCGTGCGTCTGCGGTCGCGGAGCGGGTCTGGCCGTTGAGCGTGACGGCGACCTTCTCGCCCGGAGTGGCCGAGCCCCAAACCGGTACCAGTGTGCCGCTCTGCAAAACCATGTGGTCGCTGAAGAGCGCGGAGGGCTTGACCGCAGTTCCTGCCGCCGCCGTGAAGCATAACGTGGCCGAGAGGGATGCGATGAGCGACAGTCTGCTAATCAATTTCATGAATTTCCGGTTGGCGCCTGCCAATTCAATTTGGTTTATGTCCGCTGATCTACAGTTCAAACGCTTCCTTGCACGACTGCTTGCCGGGCATCGTCACCGCCAGTCCCTGCGCACATTGGGTCAATTTCAACTTGCCGATTTATGACTGAGAACGCACTAAATGCAAAGTGTTCGTTGGGGAATTATTCCACTCCATGGACATCATCGGATATCACAAAACAAGGGGATGGTGGGCAGTGAGGGACTTGAACCCCCGACTTCCTGCTTGTAAGGCAGGCGCTCTAACCAGCTGAGCTAACCGCCCGTGTCGTGCGGGACAGCCCCCAGTGTAGGTCAGGGCTGTGGGCGATGCAACGCGCACTCCGATGCAATCGGGCCGACGAAGTGAATGTTGAGCTCACAGCCGATTCCGCGACCAGCGCATCGCAACCGGTTCCTCCATTCCGACTAGAATAGCGATATGACCTATGTAGCGGCGGTCGATCATCTGCACGGCCTGGGCCAGGAGCTAGCCTCCCCGGCCCCGCGGCGGAAGTTCGACCTGGCCCACATGCGAGCGCTGGCGGCTGCGCTGGGCGACCCGCAGAAGCAGCTCCCCGCGGTGCTGATCGCTGGAACCAACGGCAAAGGGAGCACTGCGGCGACGCTGGCGAGCATCTGTGCCGCCGCCGGCCTGCGCACGGCGTTGTATACTTCGCCGCATCTCTCTCGCGTGACCGAGCGCATCCGCACTGCTGAACCGGCGGAGGTTAAAGATGAGGCTGCGGAAGCCTTCGCGTTGCGGGAGATTTCGGAAGAGGACTTCGCGCGGCTATACTTCCTGGTCGATGAGACGGCGCAGCGACTGGTTGCAACCGGCGAGCTGCCGCACGCGCCCAGCTTCTTCGAGTCGCTGACCGCGCTTGCCTTCCTTTACTTCGCCGAACGCAAGGTGGAGATTGCGATTCTGGAGGTGGGCCTCGGCGGGCGGTTGGATGCGACCAACATTGTGGATCCGTTGCTTTCGGTCATCACCGATATTGCGCTTGACCATCAGGAGTATCTGGGCGAGACGATCGCCGAGATTGCACGCGAAAAGGCCGGGATCCTGCGGCCACACGGCACGCTGGTGACGCTTGCGCAGCACGCGGAAGCCAACCGGTCGATTGGAGAGGCAGCCATGGCGCTGGATGCGCGCGTCATCGATGCGGCGGAGTTTCTTTCCGGAAGCAGCTTTGCGCCCGGCTTGCCCGAACAGGCGTCAACTGCCCTGTTGCAGCCGAACCACTACGAGATTTTGCTCGATGGCGAGCGCTTGCAGGTACACTCTCCGCTGGCCGGCGAGCACCAGCGGCGCAACCTTGCACTGGCCATTGCGACGGCGGCCGTATTACGCAACAAAAAAAGTTACAATATTACAAACGCCGCGATTGAAGCTGGGATTGCCAACACTTCGTGGCCTGGCCGGCTGGAATTTCTGCCTCCCAACCTGCTGCTCGATGTGGCCCATAATCCGGCGGGCGCATGGGCGCTGCGGGCAGCCATCGCCACGCTTGCCGAACAGCGGCCGCGTACGCTGATCTTTAGTTGCCTGCGCGATAAAGACCTGACCGAGATGGCGCGGATTCTGTTTCCGCTCTTCGACCCGAACGCGGGACGGCCGCTCGACCACATCGTCTTCGCGCCCATCGACAACCCGCGGGCGGCGAGCATTGAAGATTTGCTGAGCTCCGCGCGAGCGCTGGGGATTCCGGCTCACGCCATAGCCAATCCATGCGAAGCCCTGACTCTGGCCAGAGGCTTGACGGCAGCCAGCGGCCTGATCGTGGCGACCGGGTCGATCTACCTGGTTGGCGCGGTGCGCGAGGCGGTTGTGGAACTATGAACGAGAGCATAAGCATGATCGAAACAGATGCAGAATCGAGTGGTGCGCCGCCGCCCGTTCACCGGGTTCCCGCCCATCTGCGCTATCTCACCAAGTTCGTATGCATGCCGCTGATGGCGGTGGCGACCGCCTGCTTTGGGAGTGTCTCCCTGCTATGCGGGTTGTGGGACCGGTCTGGCCGGCAGCAACACCTGGTTGCGCGCGCCTGGGCCGGAGTGATGCTGCGCTGCGCTTTGTCGCCGGTGCGGATCATGGGCGCGGAGAAGCTGAGGAATTATCCCGTCGCGGTGTATGCCTCGAACCACCTGAGCTACATGGATACGCCTGCGCTCTTCGCCAAGCTGCCCTTCCAGTTCCGGATTCTGGCCAAACAAGGCCTTTGGAAGGTGCCGTTCGTGGGCTGGTACCTCAGGCGGTCGGGCCAGGTTCCGGTCGACTCGGGAAGCTCGCGGTCGGCTGTTGCCGGGCTGTTGCGCGGGGTTGCGGCACTGAAGGCCGGAATGCCGCTGGTGCTCTTCCCCGAGGGCTCGCGAAGCCCGGACGGGCACATGCAGGCCGCCCACTCGGGCTGCGCCTTCATGGCGCTTCGGGCGGGCGTTCCGCTGGTTCCGCTGGCGCTGATCGGGACCTACGAGCTGCTGCCGATCCATGTATACAGCCTTCGCCCACGACCATTGATGATTATCGTCGGCGACCCAATCCCCACCGACGGGCTGACGACCAGGGACGCCGATGCGCTGACCGTGCGCCTCTATGACGAGATCAGTAAGATGTACTATCAGTACTCGGATTTAGCGCCAGCGGCTGACTCCCGCGCCGCGGCCGAGTCCCGCAGCGCGACTCCTGGAGCCTAGACCACGCCATGACCAGACCCCGCATCGCCATTCCAGTTCCCAGCACAGATCCCGAGTACAGCACCCGCGCCTGGCAGCAGTACGCGAGCGCCGTCGAGCGCAGCGGAGGCGAGGCTGTCGAGGTGCCACTGGGCGAACCTCCCGCAACGACCGCCCGGCTGATTGCGGAGTGCCAGGGAATATTGCTGCCGGGTAGCGGCGCGGACGTCAATCCGCAGAAGTACGGGCAGGAGCCGATCGCGGAGTGTGCGCCGGCCGACCAGGCCCGCGAAAACGTCGATGAACTGCTGCTGCAGGACGCGCACAATATGGGCAAGCCGATCTTCACCATCTGTTTTGGGACCCAGATGTTGAATGTATGGCGGGGTGGAACACTGGTGCAGCATCTGACCGGACAGGCTGTAAACCACAAGGCAGGGCGCACGGTTCCCGTCGCCCACATCGCGGCGGTAGCGCCGGATTCGCTGCTGGGCGAGCTGGTGGCCGATGAAGAGGTCACCGAGCGCGATGGGACCCTCCTGCTGCCAGTGAACTCGAGCCACCATCAGGCCGTCGAGACTGTCGGAGACGGGCTGCGCGTCTGCGCCCGCACTCCCGAGGATGGCGTCGTCGAAGCGATTGAAAACACGCCGGATGGATTGGGCGGCGGATTTGTGCTCGGCGTCCAGTGGCACCCGGAGCGCACCTTCGACGATAGCTCCTTCTCCAGGTCGCTGTTCGCACGATTCATCGCCGAGGCAGCGGCGTGGGTTCCGCGCCCAACGTCTACACCCGTAGTTTAGAGGGTTCCCTTGACTCCAGATTCGATCGCTGAACTGCTCGAGCCCTATGTCAGCTTGCCAAACGGGCAGGCCGTGGGAGTAGCTACCGAGGAGGATGTCTGGCCTGAAATATACTCACAACTAGTTATTTATCTTGAACTTATACTGAAATGGAACGCGTGGATGAACCTAACTGCGATCCGCACACCAGAGGAGATCGTCCGGCGCCATTTCGGCGAGAGTCTGTTCGTCGGAGCTCACATTGGTGCGTGTGGGACGCTGCTCGATTTCGGGTCCGGCGCCGGTTTTCCCGGGGTTCCTATCCAATTATTGCGACCGGAGGTGCAGGTGACGCTGGCGGAATCGCATGGCAAGAAGGCGGCGTTTCTGCATGAGGTGGTGCGCAGCCTGGGTTTGCCGACTGAGGTCTGGGCTGGACGGGTGGAGGCGATGCCTGAGGCACGGCGCTTTGACGCGGTAGCCCTGCGCGCGGTGGACGATATGGACGCGGCAGTGCGTGAGGCTGGACTTCGAGCCAGAGAGCGAGTGTTGATTATGGGGACAACTCGCCAGTCGGTCTACCCTGGGCTTGCGGAGAACTTTCGAATGGATGAGCCATTGTCGCTGCCAGAGTCGAACGGCGGCGCGCTGTGGGTGGCGCACCGCAATTAATGCCCACCGCTGCTAATCAAAGAGGCTTGTTCTGACCTCCCATTCCTAAATGTTCCACGTGGAACACTCTCCGCACCTGCGATCCCGCGAGAGAGACCCGTGGGAGAGATATGGTTGGTTTGGTCCCGAATGTTTCACGTGGAACACTCCCCCACTTGCCCCATGCCGTAAAAAAGATTTCCACACCACCTATACGCAATCCCCAGCCGTAGCAACCATTATATGAGCCGTCCACAGTTTCTCCACAGGGATGCAAACTTCTGCACAGACTGCGGCATTGCCATCGGAGCCCCTCGCCCGATAGTCTTCCTCTACACCGTGTCTACTCAACCTTCCGATCTGAATCCGCCTCCCAACCCCGCCGCACTGCGTCCCTCCAAGGTGATCGCCGTGGTCAACCAAAAGGGTGGAGTGGGCAAAACCACCACAGCCATCAATCTGGCTGCCGCGCTGGCGCTCGAAGGGCTGCTCACACTGCTGATCGACTGCGACCCGCAGTCCAATGCCAGCGGCGGACTCGGCGTGGCACGGAGCGAATCCCGCTTGAGTATCTATGATGTGCTGATGGGATCGGCGACCCTGGAGGAGGCGCTGCTGCCGACTGAGATCGCATCGCTGGTTCTGTTGCCCGGAAGCAAGGACATGATTGGCGCAAACCTCGAACTGGTCTCGCAGGAGCGCCGCGAGTTCTGCCTGCGCGAGGCCATCGCGCCGGTCCGCGGCAGCTATCCATTCATTGTGCTCGACTGCCCGCCCGCACTCGATCTGCTGACTCTGAACGCGCTGGTCGCAGCCGATGGCCTGCTGGTGCCCATGCAGGCGGAGTACTTTGCGCTGGAAGGCATCTCGGAGCTGATGCAGACGCTCGACCAAGTGGCCCAAGCGTTCAATCCAACGCTGGCACTGGAAGGCGTGCTTCTGACCATGTACGACGATCGCACCAATCTTTCGCAGCAGGTTACGGAAAACCTGAAGGCGTTCTTCGGGGAAAAACTGCTGACCACAACCATTCCACGCAACATCCGGCTGGCCGAGGCGCCAAGCCACGGTAAGCCCGTGCAGCTCTACGACCCGCGTTCGAAGGGTGCGGAGGCATATACCCAGCTCGCAGCCGAGCTGCTGCGCCGCAATGGAATCTCCAGTCCGAAAGCGCAGAAGCAACAGAATGATGGACATGAAGAGATCAAGGCGGTTCCCCGGTTCTGGCCGTATTCGAAATAATCTCCACGGAAGACGTTTTTATGAATCAGTGATCAGCTTACAGCGATGAGCTATCAGCGATAGACGCAACGCAGAAAGAGGTTTAATACGATGGAAGCAAACGCAACCCACGCTGACCCGAAGCGCCGAACAGCACTGGGCAAAGGGATCGAATCGCTGCTTGGACCGCGGCCGCAGATGGCTCCCGCGCCCGATGCGACGGGCAAGCCGCTGGAGATCGCGCTTGACCGCATCGACCGCAATCCCAACCAGACCCGCAGCCGTTTCGACGAGGTCCAGCTTGGCGAGCTGGCGCAGTCGATCGCCGCAACCGGAGTGGTGCAGCCGGTGGTGGTGCGCGAGCTGGCAGGTGGGCGTTATCAGCTCATCATGGGTGAGCGGCGCTGGCGCGCATCCCAGGCGGCGGGTAAGTCGACCATTCCGGCCATCGTGCGCCAGGTCTCCGACGAGCAGGCGCTGGAGATGACCATCGTCGAGAACCTGCAGCGCGCAGATCTGAACCCAATGGAGCAGGCGCGCGCGTTCGAGCGGCTCAGCCGCGAGTTCAAGATGACCCAGGAACAGATGGCGATACGCACGGGAAAGGACCGAGCTAGCGTTAGTAACTTCCTTCGTTTGTTTAAGTTACCTGTTTCAATCCAGGGTCTTGTGGAGTCTGGCCAGCTCAGCTTCGGTCATGCACGGGCAGTGCTGGCGCTGGAGTCGGCGGAGCGGATGGAGAAGGCGGCGGCAAAGATCACCGCGCTGGCGATGTCGGTTCGGCAGACCGAGACCTATGTGCAGGGGGTGATCGATCCTGAGTCGAAGGCAAAGAAGGCGAAGGCTGTAATAGAGCCGCTCGATCCGAATGTGCGCGAGGCGCGCGATCTGATTCAGCGGCGGCTTGGGCTGAAGGTGCGAATCGAGGACAAGAGCGGCAAGGGCCGGGTCATCATCGAGTACTCGGGAGTCGAGGACTTCGACGCGATTCTGGCAGCGCTCGGCGAAGGCTAGTCGATCCACAGAGCAGCGAGTTGCCCCTGCATCGCCCGAATATGCTACTGTATTAGTTACAAATATAGCTTGCGCGCTCGATTCTTAAATGCAGGGCCGACCCGCCGCCTGAGTGATCGCACTGTTCCTGTGGCTTTGCAAGTTTGGGCGTTGCGGTCTCTTTGCGAGAGGCCGTGCCGAAATCCTTTGCTTTGCCTCCACAGGAGCAGTGAGACCGCTCGCATCCGCTGGAGAAACCGCGGGGCGGCGGGCCGGACTGCTTCTGCCTGCATCTTCAGTCAGACCCAGGGGATGGGGCTACTTCTTTGGCGGAGCGATGGTGTCCTTGGCGGCCTTGGCGACGCGGAACTTGACCACGGTTTTGGCCTTGATCTTGATGGTTTCGCCGGTCTGTGGGTTGCGTCCGAGGCGGGCCTTGCGATCTGCCTTGACCAGCTTGCCGATGCCGGGAATGGTGAACTCGCCGTTCTTCTTGGTTTCCTTGACGGCCATCTCGGCGAGCAGCTCAAGTCCAGCGGCCGCCTGCTTGTTGGTGATTTCGAGCTTCTCCGCCATTGTGCGAACGAGAACGGTCTTGGTCATACCTTTTGCCATGATTGTTGCTCCTTAATCCAAATTGATGTTGCCGTTTTGTGTTGCGTGCTGCGTTGTGGCGTCGATAAGATTCTCTGCCCCGTTGTGGACCGGCTCCCGGAGTGATACCCTGCTGCGAAATCGCCGGTGTTTATGCGGGTGCGAGAAACGTACCGCAATTCACGATCAGCCTTTCAAGTTCTATTGTCAATGGGTTTTATTGGGTTTCCACAGGTTTTTTGCGGGTTTTTTCGGTTTTTGTGTCATTTGGGGCACAAGTAGGGGAATTTATAGGCTTTTTTGCGTTCCACCCGACCCAATCGGCGCGTTTAAGAAATGCACGAGAGGCGCCGCCAGGGCGAAGCGCGTGGCGATTTGCTTGACCAGTGAAGGCTCGGTGGCGGTCTCCGCGGGCAGCGTGGCCGAGACGCCCCACTGCTGGTAGAGCAGCAGATCGATCGCCGGCGAGTCGGCGCAGAATCCGCGCGGCGGGCGCTTCAATTGATCCCCTTCGAGCTCGCTCATCGCAGCGCGCAGCTTGCGGTTGGCGAGGATGGCGCGGAACTCCGCGTGGTGCTCGGCGAGGTGGCGACGGATCGCGAGGAGTTGCTCCTTGGTCGGCATATAGATGCCCGCGGCGATGACCGTCTCGGTCGCGCTGACGTGGAAGTAGAAGCCCGCGCCCGAGGTCTTCTCGAGGCCCGCGCGCACCCACCACGCGGCGACATTGGTCTTGTAGGGGCGCTTGTCGGCGGCGAAGCGCGTGTCGCGATAGATGCGCATCATCGCCTTCTGCGGCTGGCGCACGTGGTCCGGCGCGAAGTCCGCCAGCGCGTGGTTCACCTCGTCGATCACGGCGAGCATGGGCGCCTTGATCTCGCGCTCGTAGATGGGCTTGCGCGGATCGAACCAGGCGCGGTCGTTGTTGCGGGCGAGGCCGCGGAGGAATTTGAGAGAGTCGGGGGTGAAGTGGGTCGGCATGTTGGTTGCTGGTTGTTAGTTGCTAGTTGTTGGTTGAAAGGCTTAACACCGATTGACACCGATGATACCGATTTTCCTGGTGAGGAAAGTTGTTGGGTGTGGAAACCTGCGAAGAGTGCCAACCCCATGGTCGACGCGATGATGCAGCGTCGAACATGGGGCACCCGATTCTTTCTTCCGATACGATAGGCGCAGAGTTGTTCCTGGAGGTCAGATGAAATATTTCGCTGCGTTGGCGCTTCTTGGAATCGTGAGTGTGGTGCCTGCGTTTGGTCAGGCGAGCCAGACGGACTCGCAGACGTTGCAGGCCATTCTGGTGGAGATACGCGGGATGCATAACGATGCGCGCCTGAGCCAGACGAGCCAGATTCTGCTGGCGGAGATGCTGATGCAACAGACCGTGGTGAGTCGGGCGCTGGAGAAGCGCGACAACCTGAAGTCCAGCGTGGAGCAGGTGCAAAACCAGGAGAAGGCCACCACTTCGCAAATCGCTCAGTTCGAGGAGAGAGCCAACGCTACGATTGACCCTGCGCAGAAGAAGCAGATGACGCAGATCGAGGACCAGATCAAGTCTCAGTTGGCGAGCCTGAAGAGCCAGGAACAGGACCGCGCGAATGATCTCGCGGAGGCGGAGAGCCGGTTGACCAAGGAGCAGGATGCTTTGAGCAGCATCCAGGATCAGCTCAACGCGGTAGTGAAGAAGCTTCAGCCCGCGGCGAGCCAGTAAGCCGTCTTGCTGAGTACCGCGACTATATCTCTCCGCGACCCAACACAATCGTTTGTCCCCTCTGCTACAATTTTGCACCGCATTTATTCCGAGGGAGGATCACGATGAAAAAGCTATTCCTTGTACCGCTCGGGGCCCTGTTAATCGCAATGCCGGCTGTGGCGCAAAGCGCCTTCAATGGCACATGGAAGATCGATATGAACAAGGTCGATTTTTCCAAGAAGCCGGACGTCTTCGTGCTGCAGAACGGAATGTACGACTGCAGGACCTGCACGCCGCCATACAAAGTCAAAGCCGACGGCACAGACCAGGCCATCACCGGCCATCCGTACGTCGACACGATTGCAATCAAGGTTGTGAACGACCATCAGATTCAAGAGACCGACAAGAAAGGCGGCAAGGTGGTTGGGACTTCGACCACCACCATCTCGGCGGATGGCAAGACCGCATCGTTCACGTTCAGCGACAGCAGCAACACCAACGGCGGGCCTCCAGTCACCGGCAAGGGCGAGTCGACGCTGGTAATGAAGGGGCCGGCAGGATCGCACGCGGTGTCGGGTTCGTGGCGCATGGCAAAGATCGAGAGCCTGTCGGACAACGGCATCGTCTGGTCGTACAAGGTCACGGGCGACGAGATCACGATGACCGCTCCCACCGGCCAGACGTACACCGCCAAGCTGAATGGGCCCGACGCGCCGATGAAAGGCGACCCCGGCATCACCACCGTTTCGGTGAAGACGATCGGCAAGAACACGCTGATCGAGACCGATAAGCGCGACGGCAAGGAGATCAGCGTCTTCAAGCTGACGGTGGCGGCCGACGGCAAGACTGCTAAAGCCGTCGTCGAGGACAAGCTGCAAAACAAGACTACGGACTTCGACGTAGTGAAACAGTAGATAGGTTCGAGGGGGGTGCCCCATGATCACCGCAGTGTCATCGCGGTTATCGTGGGGTCACTCTCTCCCTGCCTCCATGCTCAGGCACCCGCCCTTTGACGTTCTTCTCGCCACGGCGTATCAAGGCAGTGCCATGCGAATCCTGCCTTTTGCCGCCGCCGCCACGCTGCTCGCCTCCTCGTTCACCATTGCTTCCGCGCAGGGTCCTGAACCGGGTTCCCTGCCTGGGCAGACCACGACCCCGGCACATGGGCCTGCACCGGCGCGTCCTGCGGTTGCGCCGCTGAACCGGGCGGACCCCAACAGTCCCGCGCAGGCTGGGAGAAACGCGCTCTATAAGTATCTCGACGACATCGCCGCGCAGCAGACGGCCGAACGCCGCGCCACCATCGCGAAGATCACTACGCGCGAGGAAGCCGAGACGCGCCAGCAGGAAGTACGCGTCAAGCTGCTCGACCTGATGGGCGGCAACTTCGAGAAGGCTCCGCTGAACGCGAAGGTGCTGGGCAGCACGCAGCTCGACGGCTTTCGCATCGAGAAGATTCTGTACGAATCGCAGCCGAACTTCTTCGTCACCGCGCTGCTCTATATTCCGGATGGGGCGACGGCGAAGCTGCCGGCGATTGTGATGGCTCCGGGACACGCCGCCAGCGGCAAGGCGGGCGACTTCGCCATGGCCGCGACGTTTGCGCGCAACGGGTTCGCGGTGCTGAGCTACGATCCGATTGGGCAGGGTGAGCGGCTGCAGTATCCCGACCCCGCGCACGCCGGCCAATCGCTGGCCACGCGCCCGACCGGCGAGCATGGCGAGGCTGGATTGCAGCCCACGCTGATCGGCGATGCCGTCGCCCGCTACTTTGGCTGGGACGGCATTCGCGCCGTCGACTACCTCATCTCGCGGCCGGAGATCGATGCGGACAAGATTGGCGCGTTCGGCTGCTCGGGAGGCGGAGCCATGACGGCGCTGCTCGGCGCCGCTGATCGCCGCGTCCACGCCGTCGCCACCGCCTGCTACTTCACCAGCTTCGACACGCTGCTGCCGTCCATCGGCGCGCAGGACGCCGAGCAGTCCACGCCCAACTTCATCGCGAGCGGCTTCGATTTTCCGGATTGGATCGAGCTGGCCGCGCCGCGTCCGTACGCCATGGTGGGCACGGTGAGCGATATGTTTCCGTGGGCCGGGTTCCTGAAAACGGCCACCGAGGCGCGCCGCTTCTACTCGCTCTTCGATCCCACCGCCGAAGGCACGCCGACCGGCAAGGCTGGCTCAGGGCCGCAGGCGCTGCCGCCCACGCCCACCGGGCCAACGCTGAATCCTGACACGTCGAACGACATTCCCGCGACCGCGCCGTTCCAGGTCATCGCGGGAATCGGCGGCCATGGCAACCTGCGCCCCATCACCGGGCAGATTGTCAGCTTCTTCCTGGTAAACCTCGCGCACTCGAACGCCGCGCCGATCCTGCCGCCGCCGCCCGCCCCCGGAGCCAGCCCCTTCGCCGCGCCCGACGTGCCCGCAGGCGCGCTGCAGGTCACGTCCACCGGCCAGGTCGCGACCAGCTATCCCGGCAGCGCGACCGTCTACTCGCTGAACCTGAAACGCGCAGCGGGAAAGATACCGCAGACGGTGAAGCCGCTTACCCTGCTCCAGGTCCAGACGGACGTTCGGATGGTGACGCATGCGGAGGCAGTGCCATCGTCTGCGCAATCGGGCTCCGCTCCCGACAAGGTCGATAGCGGAACGACCCGAGAGCGGATTAGTTTGACCGTCGCGCTTGGCTTGGATCTACCGGCCTATCTCTACCACCCGAACACCCCTGGTAAGCACGCGGTCACCCTCCGACTTAGAGATGACCTTGATGCCGCTTATGACGCAAGTAGTCCGGAAGACGTGTCCCAGTTAATGGCCCTTGCCATGAAGAATACCTACGTTCTGGCCATGACGCCGCGCCCATCGCCGCCGGGTGGCGAGGAGACCAAGTCCCCCATCCTCGGGCCGTTCTAATATGACGGAGCTGCGGGCGGAACTCGTCGGCAAGACGATCCTTGGCATGCGTGTGGATGATGTGATTCATGCCGTCGACTATCTTGCCTCGCGGCCGGACGTCGACCCCAACAACATCACCGCAGTCGCCAGCGGCCACATGGGACTCGTGCTGCTGCACGCCGCCGTGCTCGACCCGCGCCTGAAGCACATCACCATCGACCACACGCTGGAGAGCTACGCGAGCCTGCTGAAAGCGCCCATGCCGCTGGATGCGCCGCAGGATATTCTGCCCGGAGTGCTGCTGAAGTACGACATTCCGGACCTGGTCCGCGTTCTCGGGCCGCGGGTCACGTTTAACGACCCACTGCCTGGGACGGCGAACCTCGGGTGGGTAGAGGGGCCCGGGGCTAAAGCCCCCTGATTGCGTGAGCGTTGTTTGTGGGGCTGAAGCCCCACGCTACTCCGAGAAGCAAGGGCGGTGCGTGCAGCCACGTGGCTACGTGGGCTATGATGTGCGTCTTGCCAGCGAACAGCAAGGGGGGTCGCGCGGGGCGCGATAACCCACCCTTTCGATGAGACCGAAAGGATGGGCCACCCCGGCGCCTCCTTATTGCGTGTTCTGGCGCACAACTTATTGCGCGGCGCGCATCTATTATTCAGGCCATGCGCGCGCACCTCGCCACGCTCGTTGAAGACTTCCGCCAGCACGCCGCGGAAACTGCCGTCGTCGCGCATCGTGGCAATCGCCGCTACGCCACTACGTACGGCGAACTCGCCTCGCTTGCGGGGCGCTTCTCCGCTGAGTTGGAGCGGCGCGGCGTTGCGCCGGGCGACCGCGTTGTGATCTGGGGCGAGAACTCCGCCGAGTGGATCGCCGTCTTCTTCGGCTGCCTGCTGCGCGCGGTCATTGCGGTGCCGCTCGACGCTGCCGGCGCGCCCGACTTCGCGGCTCGCGTCATCCGCGATACGGCACCGAAGTTGATTGTGGGCGATCTGCATCTGCTCAACACGCTCAACCCACATCTCAAACGCGAGATGTGGGGCACCCAGCTCTCAACCAGCAACCAGCAACCAACAACCAGCAACCAATTGCCGCTCGCCACGATCGCCGACCACCTGCCTGCCGAGCCGCTCTTCACCGCGAGCGACGCGATCCGCCCGCACACGCCGTTTCAGATCGTCTTCACCTCCGGCACCACGTCCGAGCCGCGCGGCGTCGTGCATACGCATCGCAACATCCTCGTGACGCTCGAGCCCATCGAGCGCGAGATGCAGAAGTACCTCAAGTACGAGCGCTGGTTCCATCCGCTGCGCTTCCTGCACTCGCTTCCGCTGAGCCACGTCTTCGGCCAGTTCATGGCGCTGTGGATTCCCGGCCTGCTCGCCGCCGAAGTCCACTTCGCCGAACAGCTCGAACCCTCACGCATCACCGATCTCATCCGCCGCGAGCGCATCTCCGTGCTGATCGTGGTGCCCCGCGTGCTGCATCTGCTGCGCCTCCATCTGCTCGGCCGCTTCCCCACGCTGGCGCAGCAACTCGAGCAGCCGCCGGCGCCTTCCATCTGGAAACGCTGGTGGCGATTCCGCCGCATCCATCGCGCGCTTGGCTGGCGGTTCCTCGCCGTCATCTCCGGCGGCGCCACGCTGCCCGCAGACCTCGAAGCCTTCTGGAACCGCCTCGGCTTCGCCCTCATCCAGGGCTACGGCATGACCGAGACCGCCGCGCTGGTCACCCTGAATCATCCGTTCCACATCGTCGAGGGCTCGATCGGCAAGCCGATGCCGGGCCAAGAAGTGAAGCTCACCGACGAGGGCGAAATCCTGGTCCGCGGCGACATGCTCACCGAGGCAACGTGGCAGGCCGGCGCGATGCACAAGCGCGAAGGCGAGTGGCTCGCCACCGGCGATCTCGCGGAGAAGAATGCGGCCGGACAACTCCGCTTCCTGGGCCGCAAGGGCGACGTCATCGTCACCTCCGCCGGGCTCAACATCCATCCCGGCGATCTCGAATCCGCGCTCACCGCCCAGCCCGGAATCCGTGCCGCGGTGATCGTCCCCTGCGATCTTGCCGCGGGCCCGGAGCCTGTCGCCGTCGTCATCCTTTCCGCACCCGATTTGATGTCATCCCGCAGCACAGCGGTGGGATCTGCTTCTTCGACTGACCACCAACTCGACTCCGCCGTCGCCGCCGCCAACCGCACGCTCGCCGAATTTCAGCAGATTCGCCGCGTCCTGCGCTGGCCCGAGCCGCAGTTCCCGTACACCTCCACGGGCAAACTGCTCCGCCGCAAGGTCGCCGAGTGGGCCTGCGCGACGCTCACCGGCCGCCAGCAATCCGCCTCCGCTCCAACACAGGACGCAATCCTCACTCTCGTCTCCGAAGTCACCGGCGAGCCCATCCCCGCGACCGGCGACGCCAACCAACTCCGCCTCTCCGAAGACCTCCATCTCGACTCGCTCGGCCGCGTGCAACTTCAGTCCGCGCTGGAGCAGCGCTTCTCGCTCGAACTCGAAGACGACGAGGTCGCCACCCTCTCCACCATCGCCGATCTCCGCGCCCTCATCGACCAGCACCTCAACGCCGCCAGCGAGGCGGGTGCCCCACATCTCGCCGCTACCTCTTCCTTGTCATCCCACAGCGCCACTTTGCCATCCGCCAACACCAATTTGTTGTCATCCCGCAGCGTAGCGGAGGGATCTGCTTCTCTCCCATCGAGCCCCACAGCTCCCGCGCCCACCACCGAATCCCAACCAACAACCTCCTCCCCACTGACCACTGACCACTCACCACTTACCACTCATACCTATCCCCACTGGCCCTGGAGCTGGCCCATCCAGGCCATCCGCGTCGTCTGGATCGAACTCATCGTGCGCCCGCTCATCTGGCTGCTCGCCGCGCCGCGCGTCACCGGCGCATCGAACGCACACAAACCCCCAACCTCGAACCCCCAACCTCTCCTGATCATCTGCAACCACATCACCTCCTACGACGGTGCGTTCGTCCTCTACGCGCTTCCGGCCAAGCTCCGCCGCCACGTTGCCGCCGCCATGTCGGGCGAGATGCTGCTCGACTATCGCAACATGCGCAACCAGCCGAATTGGTTCGCCAACCTGCTCGCACCGGCCGCTTACTGGCTCCTGACCGCGCTGTTCAACGTCTTCCCGCTGCCCCGCGCGCGAGGCTTCCGCCGCAGCTTCGCCCACGCCGGCGAGGCGATGGACCGCGGCTATTCCGTGCTCATCTTCCCCGAAGGAACGCGCTCGCTCACCGGCCAGATGAACCCGTTCCGCCCCGGCATCGGCCTGCTCGCGCAGGAATCGCGCGTGCCCATCCTGCCCGTGGCGATCCGAGGCCTCGGCGAGATTCACGCGGAACTGAAGAGCAAGCCGCACACGCGCTGGTTCCGTTCCGGCCGCATCGAAGTCCGCATCGGCCAACTCATCCCCGCGGCCGACGACACCACCGACCCCGCCCAACTCACCGCGCAGCTCGAACAAGCTGTCCGCTCGCTCCTGTAGAATCTGTCCTTCAGCGATCAGGAGAAACCCCATGCGTCTGTCGAGACTCCGGTGGGCATCGCTCGTCCTCGCATCCGTCCTCGCTCCGTTCACGGTTCCAGTCCACGGTCAGGAGGTCGAGAGCGAGCCCGCGAAGCCGATCGCCACCTTCACCACCGGCTGGACCTATCTCTGGGCCGACCAGGGCAACCACTATCGCTCCAACCTCAACGGCTGGTTCGTCCGTCCTACCGTGATCCTTCCCCGCGGCTACTCCGTCTTCTTCTCCAACACCAACTACTACGGCAGGAACGCCAAGGGCTCGGTCAACTCGCACGGCTTCACCTGGGGCGTCAGCAAGGGAGTCTTTACCCACCCGAAGTTCAAACCCACCGTCTTCGCCGAGGCCGGCGACGTTCGCGCCTCGTCCGCCGGAACCATCACCAACGAGCTGCTCGTCGCCGGCGGCGTTGGCCTCTCCATCCCGATCAAGCGGTGGGTTTCGCTCGCCGTCGCCCCCGCCGAGTACATCTTCCTCTATCCCCACAGCGACTGGCGCAACGACTACAACGGCAAAGTAGGCCTCAGCTTCCCCATCGGCCATCACTGACTCAGGCCCTGCCGCTTACCGCCGCCTTCGAACGGGCGGCCCACGGGGTCCATTCCGCTCTGCGAAACGGAAATACCTGAAATCAAGGATTTTGTGCCTCACTTCAAGGGGAATTGATCTGACCAATTATTATCTACCGACCACTTGACAGGCGACCTCAGGCGCTCCTATGATTCGGCCCTTATTTCCTGCAACCTGGGAATCTTTCCGAGGAGGGTCTATGCTGTCCAAAAAGAACTCAATAATTCTGTCCACCGTTGTTATCCTTTTTGCTTTCAGCTTGGTATCGGCTTTTGCCCAGGGCTTTGGCACGCTTGTCGGAACTATCACCGATCCCTCCGGCAGCGTCATCCCCGGAGTTAAAGTGACGGTGACCGACCAGGGCACGCAGACTGCGCGCTCGGTGCTCGCCAACGCCCAGGGTTACTACGTGATTCCCTCGCTGCACCCCTCCACGTATGACCTCACCGCAAGCACATCAGGCTTCGCCACCCACGAGCAAAAGGACGTCACCCTGCTCGCCGACCAGAGCCTCACCGTCGACATCCGCATGACGATTGGTCGGATTACTGAAACCGTCAGCGTCCAATCGAATTCGATCCAGGTGGACACCACCACCTCCGCGCTTTCGCAGGTGGTCGAGGAGAAGCGCATCGTCGACCTGCCGCTCAACGGTCGCAATCCCGTCTCCCTTGCCCTGCTCGTGCCGGGAACCATCCAGGCGCCTGCCAACGGTGCCGATCAAGGCCAGTACAAGACCATTCCCTCTTCCATCACCGTCTCGGCCAACGGCTCACGCGCCAATCAGACAGGCTTCAACCTCGACGGCTCGTCGAACAACGACATCTACACCAACGTTAACCAGCCGTTCCCGTTCCCCGACGCCCTGCAGGAGTTCAGCGTCCAGACGAGCAACTACACCGCACGCTACGGCGGCAACTCCGGCGCCGTGGTCAATGCCATCAGTAAGTCCGGCACCAATTCCTTCCATGGTGATTTGTTTGAGTTCAACCGCAACGCCATCTTCAACGGTGCGAACCATTTCGGCTATCTGAACGGCGTCAAGACCCGCGACCAGTTGAAGCGCAACCAGTTTGGCGGCGTCATCGGCGGCCCCATCTATCGTGATCACACGTTCGTCTTCTTCGGCTATCAGCAGACGCAGATCCGCAACATTCAGAACGGCCTCAACGCGCTGGTCGCCACCCAGGCCGAGTTGAACGGCGACTTTTCCGCGATTCCGGCGCAGCTCTTTAACCCGGTGACCAAGGTTCCGTACACGGGCAATCAGATTCCCAAAGGGACGTTCGATCCGGCGGCCGTGCTGTTCGCGACCAAGTACCTGCCTATTTCTACCGTAGCGAACGGCTCGATTACCTATGCCCTGCCGCTGTCGCAGAGCTTCAATGAATACATCGTGCGCGGCGACCAGGTGCTGGGGGCCGGCGATCATCTCTTCGCCCGCTACTATCTCGACAAGTACAACAACAATCCGTTCCTCACTGCATCGAACTACCTCACCACCGTCAGCGCCACGCAGATCTTCTCGCACAACGCGATCCTCGGCGAGAGCCATGTCTTCTCGCCCAACCTGCTGAACGATTTGCGGCTCTCGTTTTCGCGTGTGACCACCAACGCCGGCCGCCGTCCACCTCGATCTCCGCGGCCGACCTGAACATCCCCGTCTATCAGCCCACGCAATTTGCCAAGGCGCTGGACGGCATGAACGTCTCCGGCTACTTCAACATCAGCTCGTTCCCGCCGTCCATCATGAACCGCATGGCGTACACGCTCTCCGACGACCTGAACTGGACGCACGGCCGCCACAACTTCACCTTAGGGGGCTCCGTTGCGCGTGGCCAGGTGCTACTGCGGGATGCGTACCTCTACGGCGGCGTCTTCTCCTTCACCGCGGATAACACCGGCAACGCGCTCTCCAGCTTCCTACTCGGCAGCATGCGCACCTTCCAGCAGGGCGCGGGCGAGTTCAAAGATAACCGCAACTACTACTACACCTTCTATGCGCAGGACGACTTCCACGTCTCGCACAACCTCACGCTCAACCTCGGCCTGCGTTACGAGCCGTTCATTCCGTGGTACGAGACCAAGGGCCGCGTCGAGCAGTTCCGCGCCGCCAACTACGCCAACGGCATCGTCTCCACGCAGTTCCCCAACGCTCCGGCCGGGCTGCTCTTCCCGGGCGATGCGGGCCTGC
>PKWK01000405.1:51347-79152 GCA_003133205.1 Granulicella sp.
GGATTTGGCGTCTTCTTCGACTCGCAGCAGGTCGGCATCGAAAACAATCGCTTCGTCGATGTCTCGCCCTTCAGCGTGCAGGTCGCCGTCACCACGCCGGCCGGCCTGCTCTCCAATCCATATCTGGGTATGACGAATCCCTTCCCGCCGCCGGCGGTTCCGTCTCCCAGCTTCGTCTTCCCCACACCGATCCTGGTGGTCACGTATGACCCGCGCGCCAACTCGCGGATGGACGCGCCAGTCACCTATAACTACAACCTCACCGTCGAGCACCAGTTCGCCCAGGGCTTCCTTGGACGCGTCGCCTACGTCGGCTCGCAGTCGCGCCACCAGACCGAGACAGCCGAACTCAATCCCGCAATCTACTATCCCGGCAACACTGCCAGCACCGACCAGCGCCGCGCCTTCAACGGCCTGCCGCTCGGCACGGTTCCGACGACGACGAATGCGCGCACGCTCTACGGCTCGATCGGACAGGGCACGCAGGACCTCAACGGCAACTACAACTCGCTGCAACTGACCGCGCAGCGCCGCATGAAGACGCTCACGCTGCTCGCCAACTACACCTTCTCGAAAGCGCTCGACGACGTACCCAACGGACAGGGCAACGCCGGCGTCGCCGCTCAGAGTCTGTCAACGCTGCCAGTGACGAATCCGCTGCGACACAAGGTCGACTACGGCCGCTCGGACTTCGATCGAGCCCACATCGCAACCATCTCGTACGTGTGGGATCTGCCCACCTTCGCCAACAGCAATCTCCTGATGCGTGAGGTCGCAGGCGGATGGCAACTCACCGGAGTGATGCGCCGGCAGTCCGGCCAGGGCTTCACCGCCACCGCCGGCTCCGATCGCTCGCAGACCGGACTCAACACCGACCGCGCCATGCTGACCGGCGCCAACCCCTACGGTGGCAGCGCATGCGGCGCCACCATTACCTGCGTCAGCTATCTCAATCCCGCCGCGTTTGTCACCGTCTACACGGCGACCAGCTATCCTCTCGGGACCTACGGCAACACCGGCAAGAATGCCTTCAATGGCCCAGCGTTTATCGGCTGGGACGTCGGCGCCCTGAAGAACTTTGCGCTGATGCCGGAGGATCGCCTCCGTCTCCAGTTCCATGCTGAGTTCTTCAACGTCCTCAACCACACCAACTACAACAACCCAACGGCGGCGGCCAACTCGGCCAACTTCGGCAAGATCCTCGGCGCGCAGGATCCGCGCATCGGACAACTCGCGCTGAAGGTCATCTTCTAAAGCAACGACGCTGCGCCATGCGAAGGCAGTGCGTGTAACTCCACACGCACTGCCTTTTTTCAGCGCGAAACTCCTGCGCCAGGCGCGGTGTCACGCCTCCGGTCCCGACCAGCACACAACGAACGCTAACCCCCTCGCTGGCCTCTGCCGATAGAGCATCTGTCGGCATCCAGCGGGTCCGCTTGCAGTGGGCGTCAGCCGGACCCGATTGCCGCGACCGAGGAGCGCTTCGTGAAGAATCGTCTAATCGCAATCACCGTACTCAGCATCTTGCCCATCTTCGGCGCGGCGCGCTCTTCGGCGCAGAGCATGGACGACCTCAACCTCCAGGTCCACGGCTACGCCACCCAGGGCTACGTTTACAGCACCAACAATAACTGGGACACCACCAACTCCACCGACGGCAGCGCGGCTTGGTCCGAAGCGGTGGTCAACCTCTCGGTGCAGCCGCAGCCAAAGCTGCGCATCGGTATCCAGGCCCGCTACTATCTGCTCGGCACCTACGGCGACAAGATCGTCCTCGACTGGGCGCAGGCAGACTTCAAGGTCAACGAGAAGATAGGCTTTCGCGTGGGCAAGGTGAAGACCCCGTCCGGGCTGCTGAACGAAACGCAGGATATCGACCCCGCCCATCTCTGGGTTCTGCTGCCTCAATCCGTCTATCCCCTCGCCAGCCGCTCCGCCCAACTCGATCACTACGGAGGTGTAGTGTATGGCGCAATCCCCCTCGGCGAATCCCTCGGCAAGCTGGCTTATCGCGCCTTCGGTGGGCAGCGTGTACTGGGCGGGGACGATGGATACTTCCAGCCCTTCCGAGAACAGGGTCTGACTCTGCCGAACGGGATCACGGGCCGCGTCTTTGGCGGGTACTTGCGCTGGAACACACCGCTCGAAGGGTTGACGGCGGGCGCCAGTGTCGATTCCGAACATCCCAGCGGCAGCATAGCCGCCGGCCCTTACGTGGGAACATTCTCCACGCGGCCGGTCTACGCGTCTTACTTCTTTGCCAGGTATGAGCGGAACAAGGTCATGCTGGCCGGCGAGTACAGCCGAATTGCCGCGGTCTCGACGGTCCAGTTTCCTGGCGCTCCGCCGGCCGATACCCACACCGACAACCGCACCTTCTATGTCATGGCAAGTTACAAGCTTGCCGAGAAGCTTACCGCCGGAGCGTATTACAGCAGCTTCATGAACCCGCAACTTCCCGTCTCCAGCGCTCGCTATCAGAAGGACTGGGCGCTTGCCGGCCGCTACGACTTCAACCCATACCTCTACCTCAAGCTCGAACAGCACTTCGTCGACGGTACAGCCATCGGCCTCGACTCCGACAATCCCGACCTGCGGCCGAATATGCGCATGACGTTGCTCAAGCTGGGCGTGAGCTTCTGATGAAAACGAACGGAGACCATCTCGTGAAACGGATTTCCATTCTCCTCTTCGGCTCGCTCATCCCGCTGCTCTGCACGCACGCGCAACTCGTGGTGATCGCAAACTCCAGCGTGGCCGCGACCAGCGTCTCCAGGGGTGAACTGCGCGACGTCTTCACCGGCGCCTCATCCAGCCTCAGCGGAGGCGCGCAGGTCACACCGGTGCTCCTGAAGCAGGGTGCGGTGCACGACGAATTTCTCAGCCTCTACATCGGCAAGTCCGACTCTGCATTTCGCGCGGGTTGGCGCAGCGTCCTTTTCTCCGGCCAGGGCATCATGCCAAAGTCGCTCGATTCGGACGCAGCCGTGGTGGAGTACGTGGCGCACACTCCGGGTGCGATCGGATACATCGGAAAAACGACCAACCATGACGGCGTGAAGATTCTGGCCGTGAGGCAAGCATCATGACGCCGACGCGCAAAATGAAGCACAGTATCCGGGCACGCATCCTCGCCATCCTCGCGATGATGGGCGCAAGTTGCCTGCTGCTGCTGGCAATGGTCGAGTTCACGGCAGCGGCTACGCACGGGCACATGGACCGCTTGTCCTCGACGGTGTTTCCCGCCGCAATGCAATTGGTTCAAACGGAAGCCTCCTTTGAACAGATGAAGAAGCGCTACAAGGAAGCGGTCCTGCTCGAAGAACCCACCGCGCTGGCCGATGCGGACAAGGACGCCGACGCGGTTGCGGCCGCGCTCCGCAGCCTGAGCGCCACGGCCGCGGGATCGCCGGACCTCGCCGCTCGGGTGGAAGACATCACGACGCAATTCTCCAGCGTCCGCTCCCGCTCGCGCGAGGCCTACAGCGCCCTGCTTGCCAGCAAAGTCAACGTGGCCGATAACCTGCAAGCAAAGGTCGCCGCGCTGGCGATGGACAATCAGCGCCTGACCGCCACCATGCAGGACCTCGATGCATCCCTGGCCGAACAAAGCCGCGAAGAGTTCCGCGCAACCGACCTCTGGTCGAGCCGCTCGCGTGCCGCGGGCTGGACCATGCTGCTGTTTGGGCTGATCGGATTCACCTGCACCTGGTGGATGCTGCAGTACAAGGTCATTCTGCCGCTCGATCGCCTCGGCCGCCGCATGCAGGACATCGCCCAGGGCGACGGCGACTTGACCGGCCGCGTGGAAGTGCGCGGGCACAGCGAACTGGATGAAGTCGGACGCTGGTTCAACGTCTTCATCGAACGCATCGAGCAGATCGTCCTGCGGGTGACCGAGAGCGCACGCGCCGTGGGCGACGCCGCCGCCGGCCTGGCGGAAATCGCGAATCAGAACGCCTCGCAATCGGCCACCCAACGCGATCAGGCAATGGACATCACGGCAAGCATGGGCGAAATCTCTGTTGCCGTGCAACAGATCAGCGCGACCACGAACAGCGCGGCACGCGACGCGCGCAAGGCTGAGGAAAATGCCCACGCCGGCGGCGATACTGTGCGCTCCACCGTGGCGACGATTCAGCAACTGCTGGTGGCCAACCAGGCCACCGCGATCAAAATAGGAGAACTTGGCCACGCCAGCGACGGCATCGGCAGAATCACCGGCGTCATCGACGACATTGCCAACCAGACCAACCTGCTCGCGCTCAACGCCAGCATTGAGGCGGCCCGCGCCGGCGATCATGGCCGCGGATTCGCGGTCGTCGCAGCCGAGGTCAGACGGCTCGCCGAACGCACCAGCCTCGCCACCCGCGAAATCGACCTGACGGTTCACGCGATTCAGGCCGGAACCTCCGAAGTGGTCGAGGCCATGCGCTCCAGCATGCTTCACGTGGAGAGTGGCGTCGGCTCGGCGCGGTCCGCCGGAGATGCGCTCGCGAATATCATTCAAGGCTCGGAGGCGCTGCAACGGATGGTTACGCAGATCGCCGCCGCATCCGCGCAGCAGTCCTATGTGACCCAGTAGGTCAATGACAACGTCAATGAGATTTCGCGAATCATCGAATTCACGACCACCAGTTCCGTGCGCGCCGTCGACGCCTGCGACCGGCTGTCTTCGCTGGCGGCGGACCTGAATCAGCTGGTTGGGTCGTTCAAGGTGCGAGATGAATTGCTGCACGCCGGCGAACGCACGGCCATCCGCTACACCAGCGCTCCACCGCGCGAGTTGCGTGGGCTCATTGCGAAGACAGTCTCCAGCCCCGGACTCCCCTGAACCTCAGTCCGTTATCATGCCATCATGGCAGCCATAACAGCGGACCGGCTCTCGCAATGGACCATGCAGTATTGCGTGAAGCCCTGCGCCATCGCCGGCTTTTTCGTGCTCGTGGCCTTCCTGTGGACGCTGCTGTTCCAGCACGCCATTGCGTACCCATTTCTGTTTCTTTTCATTGGAGCGGTGATGGGAAGCGCATGGTTTGGCGGCATCATCTCCGGCTTTGTTGCGGTCGGCCTGTCCTCGCTGCTCGTCGACTATTTCTTCGTTCCCCCATTCTTTTCCATGTCCGTGGCGCCGCCATCGCAGACCTACCTGGGAGCCTTTGTCATCTGCGCCATCGCCATGACGCTGGTCAGTTCGGCGCAGCGGCGCAGCCAGGTCGCAGTGCGCGACGCCCGCGATCAACTGGAGACGAAGGTGCAGGAGCGAACTGCCGAGCTGCGGCAGTCGAACCTTGAGTTGGAGGAGAGTTGGCGCAGGTTGCGCATGTTGACCAACGCCATTCCGCAGCAGATGTGGAGCACCGATGCCGACGGCAACATCGAGTACTGCAATCAACATCTCATCGACTATATCGGCAGCCCGATGGAGGGCCTGGTCGGCGAGGCCTTCTTCCGCCATCTGCATCCGCTGGATGAGCGGCTCTTCCGCCAGGTCTGGCGCTCGGCACTCGACGCCGGAAAGAAATTCGAGGTGGAGACGCGTGTCCGCGGCGCCGATGGCACGTATCGCTGGTTCCTGATCCGCAGCGTTCCCCAGCATTCCATCGACGCAAGAATCGCGCACTGGTATGGCATCCACATCGACATCGAGCAACAGTATCGCGCCCAGCAGGGATTGACAGTGGCGCACGACGAACTGTCGCGCCTGTCGCGCACCTTGAGCATGGGAGAGCTGGCCGCATCGATCGCGCACGAATTGAACCAGCCCCTCACCGCAGTCGTCACGCACGCCTATGCCTGCCGCAAGTGGCTCAGCGCCGAGCCCGCGAATCTTGAGCGCGCCGTCGCCACCGCCGACAAGATCGTGCAGGAGAGCACTCGCGCCGCGGCGGTTGTGGCCCGCGTGCGCGCGCTATTTCGCAAGAACGATACGGTTCGCGAGTCCACCGATCTCAATCTCCTCATCATGGATCTTGCCCGAGTGTTGCGCGACGATGCGATCCGGCGTAACGTCTCCATCAAGCTTGCGCTCGCGCCGGACCTGCCCCAGGTCGATCTCGACCAGGTGCAGATTCAGCAGGTGCTGCTCAACCTCGCCATCAACGGAATGGATGCGATGGCGGATGCAAGCGAGCCGCGCGAGTTGACCATTCGTTCGGAGCGCCAGGCCGACAACGAGATATGTGTAACCGTGGAAGATCGCGGCGTGGGCCTCACCGCCGACGCGCCGACGCGCATGTTCGAGCCGTTCTTCAGCACCAAGCCGCAAGGCACCGGAATGGGATTGGCGATCTGCCGCAGCATCGTCGAAGCGCACGACGGGCGCATCTGGGCGTCGGAGTCCGCGGGCGGCGGCGCTGCGTTTCACTTCACCATTCGGGTGCAATCATGAGCACGCAAGCCGCAACCGCGAATCCCCAGCACGAGACCGTCTTCATCGTCGATGACGACGCATCCATCGGCGAGGGCCTGTCAAATCTGCTCGAATCGGTCGGCCTGAACGCGGAGCACTATCTCTCCGCCGAAGATTTTCTCGCGCACTGGAGCAGCGCGCGGCCGGGATGCCTCGTGCTCGATGTCCGCCTGCCGGGAATGACCGGCGTCGAGTTCCAGGAAAAGATGCGGCAGTCCGGCATCGAGATTCCCATCATCTTCATGACCGCGCACGGAGACATTCCCATGGTGCGCAAGGTGATGAGGGCCGGCGCGGTCGAGTTCCTCACCAAGCCCTTCGAGGCTCAGGAACTGCTGCATGCGATCGAGTACGCTCTTGCCAATGACCGCGCTCGCCGCAAGGAGCAAACCGAATTGAACTCGATACGAGCCTCAATCGATTCGCTAACCCCGCGCGAACGCGAAGTGATGGCGCTGGTCACCGCCGGACTGCTGAACAAACAGATCGCCGCCGAACTCGGCCTCAGCGAAATCACCGTCAAGCTGCACCGCCGCCACGTCCTCGAAAAGATGCAGGCCGACTCGTTAGCAGACCTGGTCAAGATGACGGAAAAGATTCGCACCGCCCAGCCCAGACAATAGAATCCTGCTCCTCAAGCCCACACGCGACATCGCGCAGCCGCATACCTATACCAAGGTATAGGTTGTTTTCTGCCACCCCGCGCCCTACTATCACCCAATACAGTCGCACGCTGACACCTGAATCTCTGCAACGCAACGCACCGATCTTGTTTCTGTACTAGCATCCAACGGCTGGCCCTGCGGTCAAATCCCTGACCTCATCCTCCAGTCCATTCGCCGCACGTACCGCGACGTCGCTCGCTCGAGCATCTTTCAAAGAAGTTCTATATCCACAATATTGCCGCTTGGTGAGGGGCCAGCGATTCTGTACCTCCAGCGGCTGGAATCAATCACTGTTTCAATGCGAACGTGTTGCAGCATAGATTTGCTCAACGCGATAGAGGAGGCGTCTGTGAATTTTCACTTGCTTTTGTTCGCCGCTCAACTCGGGGTACTTCTTTCGCCGGTAGCCCTCCTCGCACGCCCTGCTTCCACGCTCGCAAAGAAGGCGGCCACCCGCCGATGAGAGAGATCCTCGACACCATCGGATTCTTTCAAGCGATTCGTAACCAAATGCGATTCGGAGAATTCTCGCGGCTGTCAATTCGTCTCCAGCACTTCGAGATCAAGGCCGACTCCGCGGAATGCGATTGGTTCATGCGCCCGCCCGATCCCTGGGACGTTCATCTCCCCACTCGCCAGCGCGAGGAACACCTCACGCAACAAGCCCTGCTCGATGGCTTGAAGATTCGTGAGTTGATCTTTCGCGGCTTCCCCCAGGTTCAGCGCGCGGAGCTCAAGGTCTATCGCGAGTGCGATTCCGAGGCCGCGATTCATGAACTCGTAATGACCGGCGCAGTCCTCCGCGAGACCGAGGTCTTGCCGCGAGTCGCGTCCCTGGTCATGCGGGCCAAATTGTATGGATTTCGATTCTCCCTGGATGGCGGTGTGCTGGAGAGGATGGGGTCGAGTGGAGTTCACGCGAGCTGTTAGTTCAGCTGCATAACCGGGCAGTACCAAGGGATCTCAGGCGTTCACCACAATCTCAAGGAGACGAACTATGAGCATGAGTGCCACCACAACCTTATTTCTCTGTATGGCAGCGGTCAGTTTCATCGCCCTGACCATGCGACGATTCATTGTGCAAAAGCGTGAGGTCCTCGCGCCCGCCGGCGGCAGGCTGTCGCGCTGGATGCAGCGGCTGCGCACCCCGGAGTGGCGCCGCTACGGAGTAGTTCTCTTCGCAGGAAAGTTCGCCGGCCTGGCGCTGCTCGCCGGTGTCGTCTACTACTTCAACCCCGGCCTCTTCGGCCACAAGGTCTTCGCGGCCGACGCGGTGCTCAAGGGCAACGACATCGTCAACCCCGTCAACACCGCATGGACACTGGTCGCCGCGTTTCTCGTATTCGGAATGCAGGTCGGCTTCACCATGCTGGAGGCGGGCTTCTGCCGATCGCGTGAAACCGTCAACGTACTGATGGAGTGCATCGTCGACACCTGCCTTTGCGGAATCCTCTTCTACGCCATCGGCTTCTCCTTCATGTTCAGCCACGGCAACGGCTTCATCGGCTACCACTGGTTCTTCCTGCAGGGCGTGCCCGCAACGTACGAGACCAGCGGCGTCGCATTCCTCGCGCTCTGGATCTTCCAGTTCGCCTTCGCCGACACCTGCTCCACCATCACCTCCGGCGCCATGATCGGACGCACCGGCTTCGTCGGCGACCTCATCTACTCGGTCGGCGTCTCCGGCTTCATCTATCCCATCATCGGCCACTGGGCATGGGGTCCGGACGGCTTCCTCGCCACCATGGGCGCCACCGGCTTCTTCCTGCCAACCCTCGGTCAGAGCTTCCACGACTTCGCCGGCTCCACCGTCGTACACACCATCGGCGGCATGGTCGCTCTCGCGGGCGCAATCGTTCTTGGTCCGAGACTCGGACGCAAGTTCAAGCGCGATGGCGGCGGTCCGATGATGCCGCACGATCTCACCATCGCTGCATCCGGCGGACTGCTGCTGTGGTTCGGCTGGTACGGATTCAACCCGGGCAGCACGCTCTCCGCGATGGACTTCGAGGGCATCGGCCGCATCTCGGCGAACACTACGCTGGCTGCTTGCGCGGCGGGGCTGACTGCAATGTTTGCCGCGTACATCCTCAACAAGACCTGGGACGTCAGCTTCACGGTCAACGGATTCCTCGCCGGCCTGGTCGCCATCACCTGCCCCTGCTACTGGGTCAGCCCGACGGGCTCCATCATTCTTGGCGGCGTTGCCGGGGTCATCGTAGTCGCCGGTGTTGAGTTGCTCGAATGGCTCCGCATCGACGATCCCATCGGCGCTGTACCGGTCCACGGCATCTGCGGAATCTGGGGCACACTGTCGCTCGGTCTCTTCGCAGTCGGCAAGTACGGCGCCACCGGCCCGACCGGTCCGGACAACAGCGCCGCGCTGACCGGCCTCTTCTACGGCGGCGGCCTCACGCTGTTCAAGGCCCAGTTCATCGGCAGCGCAATCGTCACGCTCTCCACCTTCGGCGTGTCCCTGGTGCTGATGTACGCGGTCAACGCAATGGGCCTGCTGCGTGTCTCGAGAGAAGGCGAACTGCACGGACTCGATCTCCACGAGCACGGCATCTCTGCTTACCCCGAGTACGTGATCACGACACTCGGCTCGCCGGCCGGGCTGCCGGTGGACAAATAAACACGCCGCGGAGATGGCGATCGTCGCTGGTAGCCGACGCCATCTCCGCAGACGTACCCTGACGCGAGTGATGAATTCGACTTTCCGCGCTGCATGCTAATCGAGAGATCTAACCGAAAGATCAAGGAGCGTCCCATGACGAAGGTAGAAGCGATCATCAGACCAAATCGGTTTGAACAAGTGAAAGAGGCGCTGGCCACACTCGGCGTCGAAGGCATGACCGTATCCGAAGTCCGCGGCCACGGCCGTCAAAAAGGCCAAACGGAAAACTATCGCGGCCGCGAATACGACATCAGCCTGCTGCCCAAACTGAAGTTAGAGACGGTCGTGACAGACGATCGCGTCGAAGCGGTCATCGAAGCCATCATCAAGAGCGCCAACACAGGCGAGACCGGCGACGGCAAAATCTTCCTCTACAAAGCCGAGGACGCCATCCGCATCCGCAATCAACAGCGCGGCGACGTCGCCCTCTAGCCCGCTCGATTTCAAAGCCGGGGAATGCTCCGTCAGGCCAGCGGTCAACTGGCCAGGCAAAGGTGTTCTTCCCATGCGTGCAGCAAGGTGGATCTGCCACGGCCTTGCTGCACTTTTTTTTAATTCCACCCGTTCCGTTCTCTTTGAATAAGCACGCTCCACCGGCGATGGTCCAAGCGTCGAAGACGCGCTCTATACCAGCATGGGGCGAAGCCCCATGTACCGCCAGCCATCCAATCCAAGGGCTGAAGGCCCGCTCTATAAGAGCGCATCGAATTACTTGCCAATGCAGAATTTCGAAAAGATCAGCCGCAACACGTCCTCGGTGGTCGTCACTCCGGTCAGCGCATCCAGCCCGCGCAGCGCCTCGTACAAATCCAGCATCACCATCTCGTGGGGAATCCCCACATCCACCGCGGCCCGCGCTGAGTCGAGCCCGCGTAGCGCCTGCTCCACCGCCTGATGCTGCCGCAGATTCGTCAGCATCCCCGCCTCGCGCAAGCCGCCACTGTCACCGGCAACCGCCGCCACAATCGCCGCTCGCAGCTCCGCAATCCCTTCGCCCGTAACCGCCGAAGTCCGCACCACCGCATCATTTTGTTTGTCATTCCGCAGCGCAGCGGAGGAATCTGCTTCTCGCTCGGCCACTAAACTGGGTGGCCCATCCTTCGCGTTTTCTGCGAAGGGTGGGTTATCGGACAACGCCCGACCGCCTTCCCTGGCCCCCACCAGATCACTCTTATTCCAGGCCACCAACGCGCCCCGCTCCAACACCGCGCGATCCTCATCCGAAATCCCAATCGTCCCATCCACCACCAGCAGCACCACGTCCGCGTCCGCCATCGCTTCATGCGACTTCGCGATCCCCATCCGCTCCGCCTCATCCGCACCCTCGCGCAACCCGGCGGTATCGATCAACTCAACCGGTATCCCCTCAATTGACACCCGTTCCGTTACAAGATCGCGCGTCGTCCCCGGACTCGCCGTAACGATCGCCCGCTCCCTCTCCACCAGCCGGTTGAACAGGCTTGACTTTCCCGCATTCGGCCGCCCCACAATCGCCAACCGAAACCCATCCCGCACCACGCGCCCATACGCGAAGCTCCGCTCCAAAGCCTCCAGCGGCGCCCGCACTTCACCAATCTTCGCAAGAATCCGCTCCGCCGGCATCACGTCGATATCATCCTCGGCAAAGTCGATCCCCGCCTCCATCCCCGCGATCAGCCCCACCAACTCTTCCTTCACCGGAGCCACCACCTTGGCCAGCGCCCCACCCAACTGCCGCGCCGCCACCCGCGCCTGCTCCAGCGTCGACGACCCGATCAGATCGCCCACCGCCTCCGCCTGCGTCAGATCGATCCGCCCCGCCAGAAATGCCCGCTGCGTAAACTCGCCCGGCTCGGCGAGCCGCGCACCCCCCGCGCAGCACTGCCGCACAAGATATTCCAGCAGCACCGGCGAACCATGCGCCGCAATCTCCACCACATCCTCGCCCGTATAGCTGTGCGGCCCCGCAAAGTAAGTCACCACGCCCTCGTCCAATACATCGCCCGAGGCGGTTTTGTTTGTCATCCTGTAGGGATCTGCTTTTGCTTCTTGACCGCTCGCAACATCCACCACCACCCCAAACCGCGCCCGCCCCGCCGTCATCTCATGCCGCAGCCTTACCAGCGGCGCAACAATCTCCCGCGCCCGCGCGCCACTCAGCCGCACCACGCCAATCCCGCCCCGCCCCACCGGCGTCGAGACCGCCACAATCGTCTCCTGTTCTACGCTGCCCATGTAGTCCAGTTTGCACCACAAAAGGTTTGCCACGCATCCCTGTTGACGTATAACGTCATACGTTATATCCTCTGCGTTATCATACAGTCGTTCCAATGCGCGGAGACACACAGCCTGTTCATCACGAGGAAGAGCAGGAAGTGGAACAACCTTTTGTCCATCGCCCTTCGCAAGCTGGACCAACTGAACGCAGCCGCTGGATTGACCGACATCGCAGTTCCCCAGGGAAACCGGCTCGAGCTTCTCAAGGGATCACGCAAAGGGCAGCATAGCATTCGCATCAACGATCAATGGCGCATCTGCTTCCTTTGGACACCCGAGGGAGCACACCATGTCGAAATTGTGGACTACCTCTGAGTCCGCATAAAGGAGTCGAGACCATGCCGACCAAGACCATCAAGAAACCCGCAGCAGGCTGGCCCATTCAAGGCGTCACCACGCACCCCGGCGCCATCCTGCGCGAAGACTTCCTCATCCCCATGGGAATCACCGCCCACCAGCTCGCACTGCGCACGCGCATGCCCGCCACCCGCATCGGCGAAATCCTCCACGAGCGCCGCGCCGTTTCGCCGGACACTGCCCTGCGCCTGGCCCGCTTCTTCGGCACCTCGGCTGAATTCTGGCTCAACCTTCAGGCCGCGCACAACCTCTCGAAGATCCGCTGCGAATCCGGCCGCGCCATCCAGCGCGAAGTCGAACCGCTGGAACGCGACGCCATCAGCGCGTAGGCGAATCCATCTGCATTCGGACTACGACGCCGCACCTCAATGCGCGTGGTAGCCCTTCTTCGGGTCGTACACCACGTGCACCCGGTTGTCGCGGTAGTCGATCGAGATCACCAGTTCGCGCAGCGTCGGAAACCCGATGATCCCCGAGATTTCCACGCCGGAGAGTTGTGCCATCGAACCGCTGTCGAAGGGGCTTTAGCCCCGGGCCTTCTCTCTGCGCCCGCCCCATACACCTGTCCCGAACGCTCTCCCATGTAGCCCCTAGCTCTTCGGCGGCGGCGGCGGAGCCAGCGGATTCACCACCGGCAGCCCGACTCCCCCCGAGCCCGCGCCCGAGTTCATACTCCCCCGCAGCCCGCCCAGAATCTGCACCATGAAATCATTCGCCGCGCCTGGATTATTCGGCAGGAAGATCGTATTGTTCCCCGCCTTGGTCCCAATATCCTTCAGCGTGTCGAAGTACTGCGTCAGCAGCACCAGCGCCATCACGTCTTCCGCGGTCGCGCCCGGCACCGACTCCCGGAAGTTCTCAATCGAAGCCCGCAGCCCATCGATGATCGCCTGCCGCTCCGCCGCGATACCCTTGCCCTGCAGAGCCTTCGATTCCGCCTCCGCCTCCGCCTGCTTCACCTTCAGAATCTTCTCCGCCTCGCCCCGAGCCTGCGCCGCCACCTGCGCCCGCTGCGCCGCATTGATGTCGTTCATCGCGTCCTTGACCTTGCTGTCCGGAATAATGTCCGTCACCAGCGCCTTCAGAATGCTGAAGCCAAAGCCACTCATAATCGCATCCAGCTCCGTCTTCACATTCACGCTGATGCCGGACTGCTGCTCGAACGTCTCGTCCAGCGACAGCTTCGGCACGTGCCCCAGGATCGAATTGAACACGAAGCTCTCAATCTGCTTCTGCGGCGCGCTCAATTTATAGAAGGCGTCATAAATCTTGTCTGGCAGAATCTGGTACTGCACGCTCACCGGAATCTGCACAAACACGTTGTCCCGCGTCTTCGTCTCCACCGAAAACTGCGCCTGCTTCACCTGCAGGTCGACGAAGTACACGCTCTCCGCAAACGGAACCAGCACGCGCAACCCCGGCTGCACAATCCGGTTGAACTTGCCAAACCGTTCCACCACGCCCGCGGTATAGGTCCGCACCGTATACAGCGTCTTCAGCACCAGCACCAGCGCAATCAGCGCCAGCACTCCCAAAGCTACCAGCAATACCGTCGGATCCATTCGCTCAACTCCCTCGCCGAACTCCAAACTAATTCCCGCCCAGCATACATCACACCCGTTTACCGCCAACCCCCAATTGGGTGCCCCATGATCAACGAAGGGCTTCAGCCCGGAGGTTATCGTGGGGTTGCTCACTCCGACACCAAGGAGGGGGACAATTGTCCCCCTCCTCGCCATGCCGTCGCCACTAAGCCCTGCGCTAGTTCCTCTGCGACCGTCTCCCGCCAAACTGGTAGAAGATCGCCACCGTGCCCTGCGCGTAATTCTGCCCATACGATCCGACCGTTGAGGTGCCGATCGCCGTCGAGTTGAAGTGCTGCCGCTCGTAGCGGAACTCGGGCCGAATGCCCCAGTTGTTCCCGGCATAGATATTCGCCCCGCCGCCAAAGCCGAAATAGAACCCTCTCTGGCTGGCGCTCATGCTGACATTTCCGGCCGAAACAGCCGCGCGGTCTGAGACGCCTCCCGCTGCCACCAGCACGTAGGGAACCACGCGGGTCGACCTGGCCAGAGCGAAGCGAGCCACCGGCCCGTACATTTGCAGATGCTCCGATCCGGTAATTCCGCTGATGGTCTGCGAACCCATCATCTGGAAGTTGTATTCGAACCCGACGCCAACCAATTGCGACAGGTTATAGGTCCCCGAGCCGCCAAGTGACACATGCCGGCCGTTGTCCACGCCTTTCAGGTTGCTGAATCCGATATTGCCGGTAATCCGTCGCGGTCTTTGCAGAGGCTTTGAAGAAATTTGATCACGAACCAGGAACATGGTATGGCCACATTAAGTCACTTAGACTGTCTGGAAGAATTAATGAAGCTTTGACAAGATGCGCCAAATTCCAAGCCTCCTTCCCCGATATTCCCCTGCCTTATCTGATCCAAGGTGAAATTCTTCGAAGTGAGAATCGACTCGATGAGAGCCTCTCGGCGTACTCTGCTGCGCTGAAAAGGTTTACATCGCACCGTCCCGCACAGAGAGGAAAGGCTTCCACTCTGATTTTGATGGATCGTGAGAGCGAGGCCGCCCAACTTCTGACAGACATAGAGCCAGAATCGGAAATCGACTGGGTTGCATATCACACCCTGTGCCTTTCGATACTGAAGTCTGGCCGAACTGACGAATCAATTGAGAGGCTAGAAAAAGGACTGTCGATGGTTCCTTGGCAGCGGGTGAAGAGAATGTTGTCCGATTCTTTGGGGTATGCCCTTACGAAACAGGGAAGACCTGTGGAAGCAATAAAACAGCTGGAAATTGGCCTTTCGGACAACGATCAATCCCGAAGAACCGATGTTCTGTACTTATTGAGCGGCGCGTATGCCATGGCAGGAGACGCTGGACGCGCACAGAATCTGCTCGCAGTCACACCCACAAGTTTCCACTCAGCGGTGTCAATCGTTGATATCAGCGCCGCAAAAGCCCGACTTAAGAGCACCGGGACAAACAGCCAGCCTCTGCGTGAAAAAGCCGTTTACCGATTCCTCTTAAGCGATCTTGCCGCCTAAAGATGGATGGCAGGTCGGCCATTCATCCATTTCGGGCTACCAGCGGGCGGCCGCATCTGACAACCACCTCAAAATTGGGTGCCCCATATCTCGATTCTGAGATGTGGGCATCGCGCGTACGCGCTCGCCGCTCCCGCCGGCGCTAGAATGCCCCTCATGAAGAAGGTTCGAGAACTCGATCCGCTCGCCCCGCGCCCCAACCTCGACCTCAGCAAAGCGGTGCGCGGCAAATACTACGACCGTATGCAGGCCGGCACCAACATCGTCCTCATCGCGCCCGACCTGCTCGACACCTTCCCCGACTCCGAGTCCGTCAACGAAGTCCTGCGCGGCCTCGAGAAGATCGCCACCCGCTCCGCCCGTCCCGCCGCGCGACCCCGCAAAACCGCCTCCGCCGTCCGATAGACCGTGACGCCCACAACCCCGCCCATCTCCGCCAAAGTCCGGAAGGGCACGCGTTCACGCGTGCCAATAACGACCGCGCCGAAGGCGCTTCCGCTCTGCCGAAGGCCGGAGTGGAGACGCAGCCGGAACGACCCAAATGTCGCCTGCCCGACCCCCAACCGCCTCGAATTGTTGTCAAGCCCCCACGCTCACAAAATGTACCGCAACTAACTCAAACCAAACCACTAACCAACCACAAATACTTGCCGATTAGTTACCCTCAACCTGCTATAATTAAGGTAGTTAGTAAAGATCAAAAGGCTGCAAGGCGAGCGCCCACGCGCAAACCCCGCAGCCTTTTCGCATTTAACCCGGATCTACCTGGAACCTGGTCCTTGGAAATCTCGCAAAGTATATATCAATCGGTATATACCAAACTGTAACCTATTTATTATGAATGAATCATTGGTATATACCGGGGGAGGGGGGCACCCTACCCCAGCACGCGGCCGGCTTCCTTCGCGAAGTAGGTCACGATGAAGTCTGCGCCGGCGCGGCGGATCGAGAGCAGCGACTCCATCATCGCGCGCTCCGGTTCCAGCCAGCCGCGCTGGAACGCAGCGTGCAGCATCGAGTACTCGCCCGAGACCTGGTACGCGCCCAGCGGAACGTCGTAGCGCTCCCGCGCCGCGCGAATCACGTCGAGATACGGCATCGCCGGCTTCATCAGCACCATGTCCGCGCCCTCGGCGATGTCCTGGTCGATCTCGCGCATGGCTTCACGGATGTTAGCCCCGTCCATCTGGTAGCTCCTCCGGTCGCCGAACTGTGGCGCCGAATCCGCCGCCTCGCGAAACGGCCCGTAGAACGCGCTGGCGAACTTCGACGCGTAGCTCATGATCGGCGTGTTCTCGCACCCTGCCGCGTCCATCGCGCCGCGCATCGCCTCCACGCGGCCGTCCATCATGTCGCTCGGCGCGACGATGTCCGCGCCCGCCTGCGCGAGCGACACCGCAGTCTTCGCCAGCAGCACCAGGCTCGCATCATTCTGGACCTCGTAGTGGTCGCCCTCGCGAGCGACAATACCGCAGTGTCCGTGCGACGTGTACTCGCACAGGCAAACGTCGGCGATCACCACCAGCGAATCCAGCGCGCGCTCCCGCTTCAGCGCCCGCAAACCCTGCTGCACGATTCCGTCCGCCGCCCACGCGCCGGTCGCCTGCTCATCCTTCTTGTCCGGCAGCCCGAACAGCAGCAGCCCGCCGAGCCCGAGCGCCGCGCACGCCGCAGCCTCCTTCACGGCCTCATCTATAGATAGGTTGAAGACGCCGGACATGGAGCTGACTTCCTTGCGAACGCCCTCGCCGGGGCACAGGAACAGCGGATAGATGAGCGCGCCGGGATGCAGATGCGTCTCGCGCACCAGCGACCGCATGGCCTCGGTGCGACGCAGCCGCCGCAGTCGTGTAGCTGGAAAATTCATGCGTCTAGTCTACGTCGGGCGAGCCGTCGAGCGCATACAAACGCCTCAACTACGGTCCGCGATGGCGTCATATTCCGCGCCCGAAGTCGCCGGAGCCAGCACCCACAGCGTATAGATTCCCAGCGCCGTGCCGAACGGAATCTTGATGAGTTGCAGAATCGCCACGACGATCGCCAGCGTCCTGCCCCAGGGTTTGCGGGTCATCAGCGAGAAGCCGACGAGGAACGATAGCGTAGCGAAGACCAGCGTGACCACTGCGACAAACGCCGCCAGGCCGCCCATCCAGGGAACGTGGGGCAACATCGGAAAGTCGCCGTGCGCGCCCCAATCGCCGAAGAAACCAGGCCTCGACATTCCCAGCAGAAACAGCGCCGCGAATATCCCCGCCACTGCCCGATATACGCCGTACACGCACCACAGAATGCCCAGTGTCTGCACGTGCTGCTGCACTCTCGGGATGTACATCATCGGCGGCGGAACGCTCGACACCGGAGGAGCGGCCTGAACCTGCGCTCCACAGCGCGAACAGAACGCGCCTTCCACTTGATTGCCACATGACTGACAGACCATCGCTAACCTCCCCAACTCCCGGGCCCAGGAACTGATACGCGACGCGCGCACGATCGGTTCCGGAGACGCGACGATTCTACGGCTTAAGCGGCGGCGCCTTCATGAGTTCCACCAACATTTTGTCGAAACGGGCGCTGTCCAGATCCACCTGCACATGCACCGGCTGCAGCGCGTACTTTGGCCGGTTCGCCGCCGTCCAGCTCAGCGTGTCGCCGTAGTTCGGCCCGCGCGCCGTGTCGACGTCGACGTACAGAATCTGCTGCTTGGTGATGATGCCCGGATCGAGCAGCGCCGCTGCAGCCAGTTCATCCCAAAGGTAGTAGTACTCGCGCGTGTACTTCGCCACATACTGCGCGGCGCCGATCCGGCCGGCCCCGACCCATCCTGATCGATGAGCACGAGCCTTGGAGGTGCCGGCTGCGCGAATGCGCCGGAAGACAGCGCGGCCAGCATGAAAAGAAGAGCGATGCGGATGGGCGCCATGGGTCGAGAGTAGCACGCAGTAGCGCCGAGGGGGTTGATAATAAGGTGTGCCGCTACTGCCTCAAATCCCCTCGCCTCTGCTCGAAT
Source organism: Granulicella sp. (assembly GCA_003133205.1). The sequence goes on from PKWK01000405.1 coordinate 69,787, forward strand.
CGAGCGCCGCCGCGCTGGAGTGGCCTCGCCTGCGCGAGCACATCGCCGGCTACGCTGCCTCGCCGCTCGGACGCGCCTGGGTACTCGCGCTCGAACCCTGCGCGGACGCCGCGTGGATCGACGCCCAGCAGCGGCGCACCGCGGAAATCCGCGATCTGCTGACTGGCGGCGGCGCGTTCGACTTCCACGGACTCTTCGACCCGACGGATCTGCTCGATCAGTCGCGCCTCGAAGGCGCCGCGCTCGAAGGCACGCAGATCAATGCGCTGCTCACGGTCATCGAGCGGGTTGCGGCGTGGCGCGCGCTGCTGCTCTCGCCTGCCGGCCGCGGGCGCAGTTGGCCAGGAATCGCCGGGCTGTCCACGGCGCTGCTCGAGCACGACTTCGCGCCGCTGCTGAACACGCTGCGCGGCAAGATCGAGCCCGACGGCTCGCTCTCTGACGACGCCTCGCACGAACTTCGCCGCATCCGGCGAGCGATGGAACGCCAGCATCGCGCCATTGAGGAGAGCCTGCGCAAGTCGCTCCGGGCACTTTCGGCGGAAGGTTCGACGCAGGAAGAACTGATCACCGTGCGCGGCGAGCGCTTCGTCATCCCGGTCAAGGCTGAGTTTCGCCGCAAGGTTCCCGGCGTGATTCACGGATCGTCTTCCTCAGGGCAGACGGTGTTTATCGAGCCGCTCGAGACCATCGAGCAGAACAACGAGCTGCAGCGCCTGCTCGACGAAGAGCAGCGCGAGATTCACCGCATTCTCGTCGCCATGACCCACGCCATCGGCGCGCAGGCCGACGCGATTCTGCTGGGGACTTCGATCCTCGCGGAGATCGAATCGCACTTCGCTCGGGCGCGGTTCGCCAATGAGCTAGGGTGCGTCCGGCCAGGATTGAGCGAGTCAGCGAGTCAGCAGGTCGGCGGGACATTGGGAGGATTAAGCCTGATGGCAGCGCGGCATCCGCTGCTCGAACTCCGGCTGCGACGCTCCGGCTCGTCTGCAGTTCCGCTGACGCTTGCGCTCGAGTCCGATGCGCGCGAGTTGATCATCAGCGGCCCCAACACGGGCGGCAAGACGGTCGCGCTCAAGACCACCGGCCTGCTCGCGCTGATGGCGCAGGCTGGTCTGCCCGTACCCGCGGAGGCGGCGACGCTGCCGCTGTTTCATGCGATCTACGCGGACATCGGCGACGCGCAGTCGATTGAAACGAATCTCTCCAGCTTCTCCGCGCACATCGTCAACGTGGACCGCATCGCGCGCGAGGCGAATGAGGATTCGCTGGTGCTGCTCGACGAACTCGGCTCGGCCACCGATCCTGAAGAAGGTGCGGCGCTCGCTGTGGCCATCGCCGCCCATTTTCTCGCGCGGCGCGCATGGACCTGCATCAGCACGCACCTCACGTCGCTGAAGGTCTACGCGGCGAATCGTGCCGGCGTGCTGAATGCCGCGGTCGGCTTCGATCAGGCGACGCTTTCGCCGACGTACCAACTTCGCCTCGGCGTTCCGGGAGCTTCGGCGGGACTGAACATCGCGGAGCGCCTCGGACTCTCGGCGGAGATTGTTGCGGCGGCGCGCGCGCAACTTACGACGCAGGCGGCCGATATCGGCGCGCTGCTCGATCAACTCCACGCGCAGCTCACGCAGGCGGCGGACGAGCGCGCGGCGATGCAGATTCGCGAGAAGGAGCTTGCGCGGGCACGCATGCAGCTTGAACTCGAAGGCCGCGCCGAGCAGAAGGCTCGCACGAAGGAGCTGGAGGCCAAGCTCAACTCGCTGATTGGGGATTTCGAATATCAACTCCGCGAGACGGTCAAAGCGATCGACGACAAGACGGTGGCGCAGAAGATCGCGAGGGATTCGTCGGCACGCATTGCGCGCCTGAAGCGCGAGTTCTCCGAGCAGTTCAATTCCACCGTCGTCGCGCACACTACTGGCGCGGACAAGAACGATCCTGCCGCGCAGCCGCATTTGCCGGAAGGCATCAAGGTCGGCGACCTCGTCAAGCTGAAGAGTCTGCGCCGCGACGCGCGCGTCGAGCGTGTGATTGACGGCAAGAACTTCGAAGTGTCGGTGGGAACGATGAAGATGCGCGTCGCGCAGAGCGACATCGCGGAGGTCACGCCGGTGGTCGCCGTCACGCCGGGCCAGTCCAACATTGAGGCCGCGCGCCGACGCGGAGGCATCACCATCCAAACCAGCTCGGACAGCGACTCGGTTCCGATGGAGATCAATGTCATCGGCCGCACCGCCGACGAGGCCCACGACGAGGTCGCGCGCTTCCTCGATCGCGCGTTTATGGCCGGGCTGCCGCACATCCGCATCGTCCACGGAACCGGCATGGGCGTGCTGCGCCGCACGCTGCGCGAGTTCCTGCGCAATCATCCGCAGGTCGTCAACGTCACCGAACCGCCGCACAACCAAGGCGGCCAGGGCGCGACCGAAGTCGAACTGCGGCAGTGAATATGCGACTGGAAGTCCGGCACAGGTTTCCCCGTGCCGGATCGCCTGCCCAATCGCTTACATGGAGATGCTGATCGCTATGCCGGGACGACCGGGATACCTGCGGTTGAACAGGTAGTAGCCATCGCCGTAGTAGTCGACATAGACATCGTCCGTCTCATACCAGTTGGGTCCCCAATACTCGGGATATGGATCCATGAAGGAGAACCAATAGCCGCCGTACTGGAAGCGCGGATAGCCACCGACCACCATGAACGGGAGGCTGTAGATGTTAAAGAAGTGATTCGACCCGTAGTAGCTATGGAAATAGGTGTCGGGAATGCGGTAGCCGTTGTACCCGCCGCGTTGTTGCCAGGTACGCCGTTGGGAGTCCCAGTTGGTTGCGCGGTGCTGCTGCCAGACATTGCGCTGCTGGCCTTGCTGGACCTGCTGCTGCTGCGGTGAGCGCTGTTGCTGACGAGCGACTTGCTGCTGCGGCTGCCTGTTCTGGTTCTGTGGCTGGGCTTGCCTGTTCTGGTTCTGTGGCTGGGCTTGCCTGGTTTGCTGCTGCGGTTGAGCTTGCCGGGCTTGCTGCTGTGGCTGGGCTTGCCTGGTTTGCTGCTGTGGCTGGGCTTGCCGGGTTTGCTGCTGTGGCTGGGCTTGCCGGGCCTGTTGCTGCGGCTGAGCCGCCTGCCTGGTTTGCTGCTGTGGCTGGGCTTGCCGGGCCTGCTGTTGCGGCTGAGCTTGCCGTGCCTGCTGCTGCGGCTGGGCCTGCTTGGCCTGCTGCTGCGGTTGGGCTTGCTTGGTTTGCTGCTGCGGCTGAGCTTGCTTGGCCTGTTGCTGAGGCTGAGCTTGCTGCTGTGGCTGGCCTCGCTGCTCCTGCTTATCATGGCCCGGTTGCGCATAGGCCAACGTGGTAGCTCCCAAGAGCGCAAACACCAGAAATGCGGTGCTAACTTCAACGTGCTTCATGGTCTTACCTCACACATATCTCAACTTGTAGGATGCGTATTGAGTGGCAGGGGGCGATAAATCATTCCTCGGGAAGCCGATTATCGGCACCCGGAACGCGCTGTGATTAGCGTCACTGAACGCCGAATAGCCGGCACGGCGAGGGCACGCTTGAAGTTGAGTTGAGGTTGTGAATAAGGGACTTGCCAGGTTCGGGGTCCAAGGTTCGGCACTTAGACTGAGGAATGAGGGCAACCACATGGGTGGCATGATCCCGCTGGGGGATGCGTCGCGGCGGCCAGGGCGGTGGCCGATCATCACGGTGCTGCTCATCGCGGTGAATGTGTATGTCTTTACGCGCGAGCTGATGTACGGCGAGGTCTTCGTCTACCAGTGGTCGGTGATCCCGGCCAACATCGTGTCGGGGCACGAGTGGATCACGATTCTAACGGCGATGTTCATGCATTCCGGCTGGCTGCACATCCTGGGCAACATGATCTTCTTCTGGGCCTTCGGGCCTGAGATCGAGGACGCGATGGGCCGATTCCGCTTCCTGATCTTCTACCTGCTGGGCGGGCTGATCGCGATGCTGGCGCAGGTCGCGGCCATGCCGGCCTCCACGGTGCCAAACCTGGGCGCGAGCGGCGCGATTGCCGCGGTGATGGGCGCATTCCTGGTGACGTATCCGCGCGACCGGATCAAGACAGCGCTGTTCTTTTTGATCTTTGTGCGCATCGCGTTTGTGCCGGCGTCGCTGCTAATCGGGTTCTGGTTCGTGATGCAACTGTTCAGCGCAGGGGCGGTGACGCAGAACGTGCAGGGGGGCGGGGTAGCCTACCTGGCACACATCGGCGGGTTCTTGTTTGGGGTGATTACGGGCAGGTTGTGGAGGCGCTCGCGGTGATCGGGCTTCCGGTTGATATCCAATAATCCTCGTACGACGGTGTTCTCAGAGACGGTGGGTGTGGTGTCGTCCGTACGCTACTCCAGAGACGAAGAAGACCCCATAACCCACTCTCAACTCCTCGAATTATTCGTTGGTACAACAATTATTCGTTGGTACAACCTGGTGCGGCCTCTTTGCATCCCACGTACCGTGCATCGATAACTCCAGAGCAACGGCACGCGAGGCAAGCGTGGGACATCCCTTGTCCCACATTTGCAACCGATCCGCCTTACATGGAGTTCCCGGCAAGACCGCAATGGACAACTGTGCACCACAGTTGTAGAGGGAACAACTATGTATTATATCGATCAGCGCAGGAAGTATGGCGCGTGGTTCTTGTCGGCCTTGACACTGCTTGTCGTTTCTATCGCGGGCTGTGGTCGCGAAACAATCAACATCTCAGATACCACCGCTCCTTACGTGGTCTCCACAATTCCCGCTCTAGGCGCTGCTGGCGTGGCCTTGAACGCGCCGCTGAGCGCGACCTTCAGCGAGCCGGTCACCTGCTCGACCCTCACCACGGGAACCTTTACCGTGACCCCGCTCGGCGGGGCGGCTGTGACTGGAACCGTTACATGTTCCGGCTCCACCGCGACCTTTACCCCCACCAGTCCTTTCGTATTGCACACCCTCTATACGGCTGCGATTTCGACTGGGGTCAAGGACCTGGCAGGCAATGCCATGGTGCAAGCCGATACCTGGAACTTTGAAGTGGTTGCAGGACCCTCTGTGGCGTCCACCACTCCTACTAATACTGCGAGCGGTGTGGCATTCAATCAGACAATCAGTGCCACGTTCCTGCAACTCCCAGCGCAAGATCCAGACAGCGCCGGCGCGGCGTTGAACTGCTCGACCGTCATCGCGGGAACAACATTTACGGTTACAAGTGCTGCCGGCTCCGTCGCTGGAACGGTCTCGTGCGCTGGCGCAACCGCGACGTTCACGCCAACCGGGCTTCTGGCGTCAAACACCACCTACACGGCCACGCTTACGACAGCGGTCCAGGACGTAGCTGGTATTGGCCTGGCAGGCGCTTATGCGTGGACGTTTACGACGGATACCGCACCCATCGTGGTTGCGACTCTCCCTGCGAATGGAGCCACTGGCGTTCTGCTGAACCAGAGCATCGCCGCGACGTTCAGCAAGACGATGAACTGTGCGACGATCTACTCTCCCGCAAAAACCTTTACGTTGACCGGTCCGGGCGGCGCAGTTATCGCGGGAACGGTTAGCTGCACCGGCAATGGCGCGATCTTTACGCCATCCAGCCTGCTTGCGGCCAACACCTTGTACACGGCCACGATCACGACCGGGGCCACGGACCTGCAAGGCGTAGGCCTCGCAGTCAACGCGGTGTGGACCTTCAGAACAGGCTCCGCCACCAGCGTCCCTTCGGTGATTTCCACGAACCCAGTCAATGGCGCGACGGGTGTGCCGACGAACCAGATACTCGCCGCGACCTTCAGCGAGGCGATGAATCCTGCCACGATCGGCGCGACAACCTTTACGCTGACAGGGCCCGGCGCGACTGCGGTAGCGGGAACGGTAGCCTATGCGGTCTCGGGCTCAGCCGCGATCTTCACTCCAACTGCTGCTCTTGCGGCGAACACCCTGTTCACGGCCACGATCACGACCGGCGCGCAGGATCTCGCAGGCAATGCGCTGGCGAGCAACTTTGTCTGGACGTTTACGACGGGCGCGGCTGCGGATAATACGAACCCGACCGTGATCTCCACGGTGCCTGCGAACGCGGCCACTGGCGTGCCGATCAACCAAGCGTTGAGTGCGACGTTCAGCAAGGCGATGAACCCGCTCACCATCAACGGGACAACCTTCACGCTGACCGGACCCGGCGCAACTGCCGTCGCCGGGCTGGTCACTTACGCTGGCGTCGGCAACACGGCGACCTTCACTCCAACCGCCAACCTCGCGCCCAGCACGCTGTTTACGGCCACCATCACAACCGGAGCAAAGGGCCTGGCGGGCAATCCGCTGACCAGCAACTTTGTCTGGACCTTTACAACCGGTACCGCTCTAGGCACCACAAAGCCGACGCTCACCGCCACAACCCCTGCCAACGGGGCCACTGGTGTGGCGATCAATCAGGCCGTCAGTGCGACCTTCAGCCATGCGATGGACCCGCTGACGATCAACACCACAACCTTTACGCTGACTGGTTCCGGTGGAGCGTCTGTAACTGGAACGGTTGCTTATGACGCGATCAACTTTATCGCGACGTTGACACCGTCAGCCAATCTCACGGCCAACACCGTGTACACAGCCAACATCACCACCGGAGCTGCCGACCTTTCAGGCAATCCGATTGGACCTGGGGTCGTACCGAATCCGTGGACATTCACGACTGGCGCAACAGCGGCTCAACAGCCGGTGGCTCTGGGAACGGCCGCGCTCTTCGGAGACTTCGGCGGCACTGCCGGAATGACTAATTCGGGGACTCTCACGGTCATCAATGGAAATATCGGGACCACGGCGGTCTCGACTGGCGTAGTCGATTTCCACGACACCACTGTAGTCGTAGGCGGAGTCTATATGTGTTCGTATTCAGAAACTCCAATCGACACGGGCGGACTGGTCAATGGAAGCATCGACACGGCTCCAGGGACATCGATCCCGACGGCTGCATGCCCGAATGAAGGAACCGCGGTGACGTCGGCCATAGCAGCCAAGGCTGCGCTGGACGCTCTCAACGCTTACAACGCCCTGGTTGCCTTCCCGAACGGCATCGATGTGTCGACGCTGGGCGGCGGCGCGGGCGAGCTGGGCAATCGAACACTGGCTCCCGGCATCTACAAATCCGCGCCGGGCAGTTACGCCATCTCGCTCGGGCCTCTCACTCTCGACGCTAAGGGAGACCCCAATGCCTTCTGGGTATTCCAGATGGCCACATCGCTCACCGTAGGCACGCCGACATCAAATCAGAGTGTCCTCCTGGTCAACGGCGCGCAGGCCAAGAACGTCTTCTGGCAGGTTGGAAGTTCCGCGACCATCAACGGAATTCTGGGAGGCGGGACGATGCAGGGAACCATCATCGCCCAGGCCGGAGTCTCGGTCTCAACCGCTGGAGTCGCCCAAATCACCACGATCAACGGCAGGGCGCTGTCGCTGGGCGCGTCGGTCACGATCGTAAACACCGTCATCAATGTGCCGGCTCCGTAGAGCTACGCGGAGACCGTCCCCTGGGGGCGGTCTCCACACCGGTACGTAGCCTGCATGTTTGGATCTGCAATCAGCAAGCAAAGCTTGGTAGCTGCTAAGAGAGGCTCAATTGCCTCGAACTCCAGCCAGATGTATTCGGGCCGAACACGACCGTGAGATTGGATGATCATCGCGAGCCAGGCAATTCAGGAGAAAGACTATGAGATTTACGGCGCGGATGTTTACCACTATGGCGGCTGTTGCGTTGCTTGCACCTACCTTGTTATTTGCTGCGGAAGACTCGACGTCGGCAGCCCAGGCCGCAGCACCCGCGCCCACGACGGGACGCGCTTACGTTAGCTACCCCAAGGTCGAGCTCTTTCTTGGCTACTCGTATCTGCGGGGCGTGCCGACGTTGAGCCCCGGCAACCGGATGGTCTCACTGAACGGTGGCAGCGCGAATATTGCCTTCAACCTGAACCGCTACCTTGGGCTGGTGGCCGATGTGGGCGGCTTCAACGCCTCGGAACTTCAGCTCACAGGCGCCGGAGCGAACCCAGCTCGCGTGTCCGACGCAAGCGGAACTGCCTTCACCTTCATGGCCGGTCCGCGCCTCTCCTTGCGCAAATACGAGCGGATCACGCCCTTCGCACAAGTGCTGTTCGGAGGCATTCACGCGAGTGAGGTGACCCTATCCAATTGTGCCGGCGCTCTCTGCACGCCCCTGCCCATGGAGAATGCGTTTGCCATGACGGCCGGAGGCGGAATCGACCTCAAACTCAGCCGCCACGTCGCCCTTCGCCTCGTCCAGGCCGAGTACATGATGACCCGATTTGCCGATCTCAGCACTGGCGAAAGGGACACGCAGAACGACATCCGCCTTTCGTCCGGACTCGTCTTCGGCTTCGGCGGGGTTCCTCCTCTGCCGCCGGTCACGTATAGCTGCTCGGTCACTCCGGCCAGCGGCTACCCGGGCGACCCGATCACAGTGACAGGCGCGGCCATGAATCTGAACCCGAAGAAGACGCCGACCTACACATGGATCTCAACCGGTGGCACCATCTCGGGGACGTCGAGCACGGCAAACATCGCCACCACGACCGCGGCGCCGGGCACATATACGGTGACAGGCCATGTGACCGAGGGCGCCAAGCCGGGCCAGTCCGCCGACTGCACCGCGCAGTTCACGATCAACGCCTTCCAGCCGCCAACCATCAGCTGCTCGGCGAATCCTTCGTCGGTCAACCCCGGCGATTCCTCGACGATTACGGCCATCGCAACCAGCCCCCAGAATCGTCCTCTCACTTACAGCTATAGCGCAACGGCTGGCTCGGTGAGCGGCACCACCTCCTCGGCAACGCTTACCACCGCGGGTGCATCTCCGGGTCCGATTGCGGTGACCTGCAACGTGGTCGACGACAAGGGCAACACCGCCTCGTCGACGACAAGTGTCAGCGTGCTCGCGCCTGCTTTGCCGACCGCGCCGGCCGCGCCCATGACGTCCAGCCTCTGCTCGGTCAGCTTCGAGCGCGATGCGAAGCGTCCGACCCGCGTCGACAACGAAGCCAAGGCCTGCCTGGACGACGTTGCCCTTGCTCTGCAGCGCTCCTCCGACGCTAGGCTTGCCCTGGTCGGCAACACGGAGAGCAAAGAGTCGGCCACCAAGGGTAAGAAGAAGCCGAACTACGCAGCGCAACGCGCAGTCAACACCAAGGACTACCTGGTCACGGATAAGGGGATCGATGCATCGCGCATCACGGTCTACACCGGCACGGACGATGCCAGAACCGTAACGACGACCCTGGTCCCCGCCGGTGCCCTGCTGAATACCGCAAACGATACGCCGGTGGACGAAAGCGCAGTGAAGGCTGTGCCTCGGAC
>PKWK01000004.1 GCA_003133205.1 Granulicella sp.
CGCACTGCGACTCTGGTCAAATGGCGATCCCGAAGCCGATTGCCGTGAAAGACTTGCAGAGTAAATCGCAATATACACGAGATGCAATTCTTCTGCTATTTGCATGTAATTGTCTTGACATTCTGCCGTTTGGGACTAGATTTAAAGGTGTAGGAGGTTTCATATGGCATCCCTCTCTCTCCCAAGACCCGATCTTGCCGCCCACCGGGAGTCTCTGATGCTCCCGATGCCGAAACTTGTACGTGTGCTGGCGTCAATTATTGGGAAAAAGCTGACCGCCTTTGTGGCCGGCGTCAAAGACACCAGGGCTATCGACCGCTGGATTGAAGGAAAGAAGTCTTACAGTGAGGCGGAGCAACGCCTGCGATTTACCTATCATGTTGTCATGACTCTGACTGCCCATGATTCTCCGGCAGTCGTTCAGGCATGGCTCATGGGTGTCAATCCCGAACTGGGTGATCGCGTGCCGATACGTCTTCTCAAGGAAAACGACCTCGATCAAGTGGCGCCGCTCGTTCTGAGTGCGGCCAGAGCATTTTCAGCAGGGGGTTAGGTTTGCTTACGTCTTTTACCGCAGACCGCTTTGAGGTCTGCACACCAAATTCTCCAGTATTTCGATTTGGGCGGTTGCCTTCACCGTGGCAGCCGCCCGATTGGTTTTGGGCCAGCGAAGATGGAACATTCGGGAACCGCTTCGATGATCCTTCAGGCTATTACCGGGTCCTCTACGCTTCCTCACAACGCCTGTCCTGCTTCATTGAAACGCTGGCGCGTTTTCGTCCGGACCTCTCACTCTTCACTGAACTTTCCGAGATTGAGGGCGAGAATGATTTTGTTCCCATCGGCATGGTGCCGCGCGATTGGCTCTCTTCCCGCTCCATGGGAAAAGCCAGGCTGTCCGGCAATTATGCGGACATCTATGCAAGTAAGTGGGTTTCCAGCCTGCGCATCGAATTGGCAGACGATGCACTGCAGGTTGGCTTACAGGATGTAGATGCTTCCGTTCTGCAGCAGGCTGTGCCCCGCATCATTACTCAGAAAGCATCTCGCAATATCTACGAGCGCGGCTTCGACGGGATCTACTATCGTTCACGGTACGGCCATGATCTTGAAAACTGGGCTCTCTTTGAACCCTTCAAGCTCGATGAAAAACAGTCCGAACCGACCATATTCCCAGATGATCGTGACTTGGGCGAGGCACTACAAATTCTCGGTCTCGCCCTACTCTGAGGGATGACTACCTCGACGAATTTCCTTCAACAGCAAAAGAGATCGCATACCCCTGCGACCGACCGCCTGATTTGAAACCTCCTCTGAAAAATAACCCATAAGCTGGCCATTTGGCCAAATTATGGGTTATTTTGCTCCTCCCCGCCAGCAGTTAAAAGGACCGCAAAAATGAGAATCGTCGCCAGGCTGAAACTCGGATACTACCCCCTCCCCGTTGAGCAAGGTCCCATGTTGCGGGCTCGACTTGCCTTTCCCGAAGCACCCACCTCCGCGCTCGATCCGTGCTGTGGCACCGGGGCCGCACTCCACGCTCTGACAGGTGGTTCGAACACCACGCTCTATGGCGTAGAACTCGACGCCAACCGTGCAGTCAGCGCCAAAGAGAGCGGCATCCAGACCATCCAGGGCAACGTCTTCGACGTGCGTGCCCGGGTCGAACGGTTTTCCTTCCTCTACCTCAACCCGCCCTACGACTTCGAGGTGGGACCGCGCTCCAATGAGCGTATGGAGAAGCTGTTTCTCGGCCATACCTATGCGTGGCTCAAACCCAAGGGCATACTGCTGATGGTCATTCCCTGCAAAGCTGTCCATGACGTGTCAGATACGCTGTCCACGCGGTTCAAGGACATCGCCATCTACCGCCTGGTCGGTGAGGAGTCGGAAAAGTACGATCAGTGCGCCATCTTCGGTGTTCGGCACAACAACAATGGTCACGAAACCATTCTGTTGCGCCAAAGCATCTCGCGGATGATGTACTACCCCAAGCAGCTACCAGTGCTCACGCCAGAAGCAGATCGGATGTATAGCGTTCCGCCCAGCGGCAACGTCGAGATCTACCACGTCGGGCTACCGCTCGATGAGATCGAGGATCGTCTCATCACCAGTAATGCTTGGAAGGCCGCAGTGCCGCTCTTGCTTCCGAAGCAGGAAGTTGCTGGCGGAAGTCCAATCACTCCCCTTCATGGTGGCCATGTTGGTCTGCTGGCAACAGCCGGCATGCTGAATGGCAAGTTTGGAGAGAGTGAGCAGGCACACTTGGCTCACTGGAGACCGATCAAACACACGACGACAACGGTGGAGATCGAAGACAACATGGAAATCACCCGCACCAGGGAACGATTCTCCAACGAACTCGCCATCGTCTTTGTCGACGGTAGGACCCAAATACTCACCGAGACCAAACAAGACGAACCAATGGTTGAAGAGGGTGAGGGTGCTGAGGATTCTGAGACTCCAGAGGACGCGGCAGCGGAGTTCGAGGAAGGTGAAGACGACGACGTTGATGACGAGGACGCGGATGATGGCGATGTTGAAGCGGATGATGGTTCGGTCGAGGTTTCACGGCTGAATTCACCCGGATCATGCAAGTTGTTTCAACTCGGACGTCTCACCATGACGCGAGGGATCCAAGCTCTCGTCGTGGATGGCTTCGACCTGGGGCAACTACTGGCGCGCTACAAGCGTGGCGAGTGGGGTGATTCAGACAAGGAAGACATCGACTCCAACAACCGTGCAGTGAAGAAGGGCGGCGCTCGTATCTTCTCCAGCTACGATGTGCCCGAATCACCCGATGGCCGGGTGTGGATCATCACCGAGCACGATCGTTCCAGCACCAACGTCCTATTGCCGACCGAATACTGATTTTCTCCCCGCTGATGCCCCAATTCCCTCCCCCACCTGGCGCACGCCGGGTTTGGGAGAGCTTTGGCATCGGTGGATTCGGCATTTAACTTTGTCAACCAGCAACATACACAGGAGCTCGCCCATCCCCGGCGACATCATTCAACTCAATCTCACCGAAGAAACGCTACTCCCGTAGAGGATCAGAGCGTTCTTCCCTCCCCAAGGAGAATTATCATGAAGAACGCCCACCTACGACTTACCCAGGTCGAATACTCCGTCCAGTCCAAGAATTGGTCTACTCGCGTGGAAGTTTGGTGCGATCGCCTGGCCACCGAGGACACCACCACCCACATGCTTTCGATTTTCGGCAATGATTCTGAGATGGCCGCTGTTTCGGGTGCGATCTCGACTAACTCACGTCTCAATGCCAAGCTCCCGGATGGCTCGAAGCTGGAGCTTTTCATGGGCCTGAAGCCAACCACGTACCGCGGCCACCTCTCGATCCCCGGCCGCTTGCGTCCCGTGAGGCACATCCTGTGCTTCTCAGAGGCACTCATGCAGAACGGCACAAACGGATCAGTCACGGTCCTCCACAATGACGATACCCTCATTTGGGCAACAGTCATTTCGTTTCTTGGGCTGCCCGCCCTGCCCGAGTGGGCTGGCCCCGGCGTCCAGATGTTGCGGAATACCGAGAAGATTCGGGAGATCATCGGATTCAATTGCTCCCCTGTCACGGTGACCATCACGCGCGAGGAGTTGTTGCAGTGGATTGGATTGCAGGTTGCGGAGAAGTTTCTATTTCTCCCCGAAGCTGCAGGCCCTGTCATCTGGCCTTCCTACGGCATCAAAGATCTACTCTCTGCATCTGTGATAGATGAGGACGAGCTTGAAGTCGCCGCGTAGCAGAACAAACCGCAGCAGGGCCAGTGCACGGCTGCACTTCCCTGAGTTTTTCTAGACCACCAGCATATCAGGAGTGTATACTCTCCTAGTCAGGAGGAATCATGGCAAGCCTTTCATATCCAATGACACGGTACTCGCCTCCCCCGATCA
>PKWK01000230.1 GCA_003133205.1 Granulicella sp.
CATCCACATGAAGATTTTCTAGGCGGGTTCTCTGGCAGGCTGTAGTCTTGGGTCTCACGTCCTGGGAGAATCATGCGCCATTCGGGTTTTGTCTTCTGTCTCTTGCTTTCAAGTTGTGTCTGCCACGCCCAATCGATCGTCCTCGAAGACAACTCGGGAGTACCCTCAACGCCCAAGCAGCAGGTTAGTTTCGACCCCACGTCCATTGACCTCTCGGTGGATCCCTGCGTGGACTTTGCCCAGTACGCCTGCGGCGGCTGGAAGAAGGCCAACCCTATTCCGGCGGACAAGGTTCGCTGGGGTCAGTTCGACGAGCTGCGCGATCGCAACGACTACCTTCTGTATCTTGAGCTGAAGGCCGCGGCCGAGGCGCCGAAGACAGCCCTGCAGGCCAAATACGGCGACTACTTCGCCGCCTGCATGAACGCCGATCTGGCGAATCAGCTTGGCCCAAAGGCGATCCAGCCGGAACTCGACGCCATCGCCGCGCTTGCCGACAAGAAGCAGCTTGCCGCGCTGGACCTGGAGACCAACCGCCGGTTCGCCGGGCCGCTCCTCTTCCACATCGATGTCCTCCAGGACCAGGTGGATGCGAGCAAGCAGATTCTCGCCACGGGTCAGGGCGGGCTCACTCTCCCGGATCGCGACTACTATCTGAACGACGACGACCGCAGCAAGAAGATTCGCGAGCAGTATGTCGCCCACATGATCAAGATGTTCGAGCTGCTGCACGACTCGCCCGAGCAGGCCGCCGCGGAGGCTGCCGATGTGTTGCGCATTGAGACCGCTTTGGCCCAGGGCTCCCTGAGCCGGGTTGAGATGCGCGATCCGGCGCTTCGCTACCACATCTTGAAGGTCGACGAGCTCCAGACCCTCGCGCCCGGCTACAACTGGAAGCAGTTTCTCGAGGGCCAGGGATTCGCGTCCGTGCCCACGCTGGACGTCATCTCGCCCGGCTTCGTCAAGGCGGTCAATGCGGCGATCGAGAAGGAGCCGCTCGACGCCATCAAACACCTGATGCGCTGGCACACTCTCCATGGCGCTGCGCCGCTGCTCTCGGACGCCTTCGCCGTCGAGAACTTCAACTTCTTCCAGGCCACGCTCAGCGGTCAACTCCAGCAGACCCCACGCTGGAAGCGCTGCACTCGTTCCGCCGACTCCGCGCTGGGCGAAGCCGTGGGCCAGGACTGGGTGAAGCAGAACTTTCCACCCACCGCCAAGGCGAACATGGACAAGCTCGTCACCGCGCTGGACACGGCGCTGGGAGAGGATATTCAGGCGCTGCCCTGGATGAGCGATGCCACCAAGAAGGAAGCGGAAGCCAAGCTGCAGGCCATGCAGCGCAAGATCGGCTACCCGGATACCTGGCGCGACTACAGCGCCCTCGCCGTCAAACGCGACGACGCTTTGGGCAATGCGCAGCGGGCCGCACGATTCGAAAGACAGCGCAGCCTCGCCAAACTGGGCAAGCCCGTCGACAAGACGGAGTGGGACATGACGCCGCCCACCGTGAACGCGTACTACGGCGGCCAGCAGGTGAACATCAACTTCCCGGCCGGGATTCTGCAGCCGCCCTTCTATGACGTCAAGGTGGATCCGGCGGTGAACTTCGGCGGCATCGGCGTGGTCATCGGGCACGAGATGACGCACGGTTTCGACGACCAGGGCGCCAAGTTCGACCTCCACGGCAACATTCACAACTGGTTCACCCCGGCCGACCTCGCGCAGTTCAACGACCGCACCAAGTGCATTGCGGACGAGTACTCCGGCTTCCAGGTGGCGTCCGGGCAGAACCTCAATGGACGCCTGACACTTGGCGAGAATACTGCGGACAATGGAGGTCTGCGGATCGCGTTCCGGGCCCTCGAGGAGACGCTCGCCAGAGATGGCGCCGCCGCCGAGCCTGGATATGTCGACGGAAAGCGCGACGGATACACTCCCGAGCAGCGTTATTTTCTGGGGTTTGCGCAGGTGTGGTGCGAGAACGTGCGCGAGGCCAATGCGCGCGTCCTCGCAAAGACCGATTCTCACAGCTCCGGCGAATGGCGGATCAAGGGCGCGGTCGAGAATTTCCCCGAGTTTGGCAAGGCGTTTGGCTGCAAGGTAGGGCAGCCGATGATGCCGGTCAACGCATGCCGGGTGTGGTAGGGCAGTTGCAGGTTGCAGGTTGTCAGTTGGGAGTAGCAGCGGGCTAAAGCCCGCTGCTACTCCGGTCGAACGCAGAACGTTGGCTTGAACGCAAGTGAGCAATTCAACTGACATCCTGCACCCTGCAACTGACAACTTTTCCCGAAAGTGGCGCAAAGTCGCCGCAGCTTCTACAATAAGCGGTAGGATTCGTATCTCCACAGAGTTGCTCGCAGCAGATGGCGTGTCGCAGTGAGGCCGCCGGCGAGGATTAAGGAAACGCATGACGTTGAGCAGGATTGGCCGGATATCGAGGGCCTTCGTAGTATCCATGGCGGTAGTGCTGGGCATGTCGGCGTGCGGTGGCTACACGGTCGGTTTCATGTGGGTTCTGGGCACGCAGTATAACCAGATTTCCGGCTTCAAGATCGACGACTATACGGGGAACCTCACCAACATGGTGAACTCTCCGTATGCGTCGGGGGGCGCGAACCCGGTATCGATCGCGGTCCGCATTGGCGGGAACTTCGTGTTCGTGGTGAACAAGGGAACCGGCAAGGGCGACGGCAATGTATCCGTGTTCGCCGTTGGCGAGGATGGCATCCTGACGTTCCAGGCGAGCTACCCCACGGCTGGCAATTCGCCGGTATGGGCGGCGTCAGATGGAACGGGAAGCTTTCTGTACGTTCTCGACGCGCAATCCCCTGCTTATGGAACGGTCACCAATGGGGTCACCGACCTCAACGGGGACATTACGGTCTTCGCAGTCGACGGCAGCACCGGCCGGTTGCAGTTGGTGCCGAACCAGTTGATCAAGAATGCCCAGGGCCAGCAGTTGAACTATTTTGAAGTTGGCAACGCGCCCACGATGCTTCGTGCCGGCGGCTCCTGCGTGTACACGCTCGATTCGGGCGACCAGACGATCTACTCGTATGGCGTCGGCGGCTCGGGACAGTTGACGGTCGAACCCAACTCGCTGCTTCACACCAACGGCACCAACATCACGTCGATGAACGTGAGCGGGAACAACATCTATCTCACGGATGCGGGCACGAACCAGATTCTGCCCTACACGACGGGTGGGGGTTGCAGCCTCAGCACGCAGGTTGGCGGCCTGGTATCGAATCTGCCGCTGACGGCGAATCCCGTCTACAGCATGACCGATTCGAAGAACAAGTTTCTGTATGTGTTGAATCACGGCAACCCCAACCCGAACAACGCGAACAGCACGATCTCGGCGTTTGTAATCGAATCGACGGGCGCGCTGGTGCCGATCTCGGATCCCAGCAATCCTTATCCGGTAGGCAACGGACCCATGTGCATGGTGGAAGATCCATCCAACCAGTATGTGTACACGTCCAACTACAACGATGGGAGCGTGACGGGCAAGTTCATCAACTCGAACACCGGCCAACTCTCGAACCTGTCGCGTGGCTCGGTGTTCGCGGCCTCGGGTCTTGCGACGTGCCTTGCCGTAAGCGGAAATGTTGATTAGAGCCGCTTCACAGGGTCGGTGGCCTTCGGACCATTGGGGAGCGTGGTGTTCGTTGCAGGAAAGCCACCCACGGTCTTCCATTGCCGGATACGCCGGCTGTGGAGCCGTTCCAGCCGCGGAAGCACCAGTTGCGCGGGCAGGATGCAACGGGAAGTTTCAGGATTGAGACGGTCGGAACCAAGGCGCTGCTGGCCTTGTTCCGGACGGGATGAGGGCGGGAAACGAATTGCCCCGGAGCTATTGAATCGCATGAAGTTGAATCCGATTGGCCGGGTGATCAAGGCCTCGATGTTGTCCCTGGCAATGGCGCTCGGCGTCACGGCGTGCAGCAATGACTACACGGTGTCGTACGTGTATATGACGACTTCGAAGACGCTGCCGCACGGGCTGATCAACAGCTACCAGGTCGACTACCAGTCCGGATATCTGCGGCCGCTGGCGGACTCGCCGGTGGACGCGGGCGGGCGGAATACGGTGGGCCTCGTCGTCGCGCCGAGCAATCTGTTCCTCTATACGGTCAACAACTTCGACTCCAGCGTGGTGGAGTTCGCCATCGGAACCGACGGCAAGCTGTATCCGGAGAACACCTACAACATCGCGGGAAGTCTGCCCACGGCAGCGGCGATCGATGCGGCGGGCAAGTTCCTGTACGTCACCTTCACCTATCAGAACAACCCGAACGGGTCGCAGGAATATACGCCGGCGAATCCCGGGCCGGGCGGCATCAGCGTCTTCCCAATCAAGTCGGACAACACGCTGGGCACACCGTTCACAGTGAATGTGGGACGGAACCCGGTGGGCATCGCGACCAGCACGGTGGGCAACTATGTGTACGTCATCGAGGCGGATGCGGCGAGTTCGGCCAATCTGCTGGGCTTCACGGAGAATACGTCCACCGGCGCGCTGACACCGATGGCCGGGGTGACCATCAACTCGGGCAATGCACCGTCGACCGGCTTTGCCTCGGGGTCGAACCCGTCGGGCATCCTCGAGGACAAGACCGGGACTCATCTTTATGTCACTGACCAGACGCTGAGTCAGGTCTTCACCTACTCGGTGGCGAATGGCGTTCCAACTCTTGTGGGCACAACGCAGACCGACGCGACCCCGATGGGAATGGCGTTCGACCTTAGCGGCAAGTATCTTTATGTAGTGGCGTACGCGGCGAATGCGATTGACGGGTTCACCCTGAGCGCGAACGGGCAGCCGGTGCGGTCGACCGTGGCGGCCAGCGTGCAGGCGGGAACGGGACCAACCTGCGTGACCGTCAGCGGGGCACCGAGCAACGCCAATCCAAGCCACGCGGAGTATCTGTATGCGTCGAACGCCCTGAGCAACAACCTCACCGGCGAGCAATTGAATGCGCAGGATGGCAGCCTGGACCAGATCCTGGGAGCTCCTTTTGGCGGCAGCGCTTTGCCCAC
Organism: Granulicella sp.; assembly: GCA_003133205.1. The sequence goes on from PKWK01000230.1 coordinate 5,047, forward strand.
ATGCGCGGTCACCGTGCCGGCTCTGCCGCTGCGATGAGCGGAATGATCGAGCAACACGCGGCACACGATTTTCAGCAGGCGGCGCAAGCTGCCGGGACGAAGGAAGCACATGAATTTGCATAACATCAGCCGTATGGCGAAGGCCTCGATCGTGACCCTAGCGATGGTTCTAGGCCTGTCGTCCTGCACTCTCGACTACGTTGTCGGCTATGTCTACATGACGACGAACAAGAGCAATCCGGGATTGATCGATCAGTACTCGATCGACTTCCAGACGGGCGCGCTGGCACCCATCGGCACGCCGATCGCCGCAGGTAACGACCCGGTCCGTCTCATCGCTACGCCGAGCGGCAAGTTCGTCTACGTGATCAGCCAACTGGATTCAAAGGTGTGGGAGTTCGCCGTGCAGAGCGATGGAACGCTCGTCTCGAAGAACAGTTACACGCTTACCGGCAACCTGCCGACCGGGGTCGCGATCGATCCTCAGGGCAAGTTCCTGTACGTCACATTCACCTACCAGACGGGCTCTTCGGGGCCGGGCGGGGTGGCGATCTTCCCGGTGAACGCGGACAACTCGCTGGGAACGCAATTGACCCAGAACGTCGGCAATAATCCGGTGGCCGTTTCGGTCAGCAACTTCAATCATTACGTCTATGTGGTGGATCAGGAAACTTCGCCCAACGCGACCATCCTGGGCTTCTCGCAGAACACCACGACGGGCGCGCTAACTGCGTTGCCGGGGACCACGATCACGACGGTTGCGGGCAAGACGGTGGCGACCGGATATGCCGCTGGAGTGACGCCCAGCGCCATCGCAGAGGACTTGACCGCACGCTTCGTCTACGTGACCGACCAGGCGGCCAACCAGTTGATCGGATATACGGTGCAGGCCAACGGCTCGCTAGTGCCGATGGTCAACGGACCTTTCCAGACCGGACTGTTCCCCGTCGCCATCACCACCGACCCCACCGGCAAGCTGCTCTACGTCGTGAATTACAACTCGAATACGGTGCAGGGTTACGCGATCGATCTTGCCACTGGCACTCCATCGGGCGCAGTGGGCGCGTTTGCGACCGCGCTGGGTGCAGGACCAACCTGCGTGGCCATCGATCCGTCGCTCGGCACTTTCCTTTACACCTCGGACAATCTGGACAACACGGTTACCGCCGAAAGGCTTACTCCGGAGACGGGCGCCCTGGCGGGAGTGCAGAACTCGCCGTTCCCCGGTTCCGGCCAACCGACCTGCCTGACCGTGGTCCCGAACGGGGCGCACGCGTCACAGATCATCACTCCTTAGTAGTTGGATTGATTCTGTAGCTCTTTGGATTGAATGCGGTACCAACGGAAGCCCCCCGCGTGGGGGCTTTCGTCATTTGCGCGCTAAAGATGCTCCGGCCTGGCCCGCGGCTAACATAGGGATCGTTGCCCCGTCGATCAAGTGCATCGTATGGGATGGGGTCCAGGTTTCCATGCCTTTCAAACGCCTCACCCGACGTGACGTATTGAAGATTGGCGCCGCCGCCGGTGCAGCAAACCTCGGGGCCACGCTTCTCTCCGGATGCGGCTTGGGAAACGCCATCGCTTCCACGGTTCAAACGGTGACTGGGTGCGCCAAAGTGACGGATATCGACCACGTCGTCATCTTCATCCAGGAAAATCGCTCGTTCGATCACTACTTCGGGAGCTATCGCGGCGTGCGCGGATTCTCCGACCAGTCCGCGGCCTATCAACAACCCGACCCTTCAAACACCACCAGCACTCCGTCCGGCATCCTGATGCCCTTCCATCTCGACACGTCCAAGACGAACTCGGCGTGCACCGCCGACATCAGCCACGCCTGGATCCCGCAGCATCAGAGCTGGAACAACGGCGCGATGAACGGCTTCGTCACCTCGCACCTCCCGATCAATGCCAATGACGCCATCAACTGCATGGGCTACTACACGCGCGCGGACCTGCCGTACTACTACGCCGTGGCCGACGCCTTCACCATCTGCGACAACTACTTCTGCTCGGTGATGGGCCCCACCGACCCCAACCGCCTCTACACCATGGCCGCCTCCATCGACCCGGCCGGCCAGAATGGCGGCCCCTTGCTGCAGACGCTGGTCACCAACCGCTCGTCGTTCTTCGGCAAGCTCACGTATACGACCATGCCCGAACAGCTTCAGGCGCGCGGAATTTCGTGGAAGGTCTACACGTCACCCAACCAGAACATCCTCAACGGCATCTTCTCCGACAATGTTCTCTCCTACTTCAAAAACTTCCAGAGCCCTGCGTCGCCGCTCTACCAGAGCGCATTCCTGCCCCAGTTCCCGACGGATTTTCTGTCGGACGCGTTGTCGGGAAACCTGCCGCAGGTCTCATGGGTGATCGCCTCGGTGGTCGACTCCGACCATCCGCCGGCTCCCTCGCTCTTCGGCGAGATCACCCTCTCCGCGATCATTACCGCACTGAGCGCGAACCCATTGCAGTGGGCGAAGACGGCCCTGTTCGTCACGTACGACGAGAATGGCGGCTTCTTCGACCATGTCGCTCCGATCACAGCGCCTCCGGGCACTGCAGGCGAATACGTCACCGCGCCCGCAGTCCCCGACCCCACGGTGGCCGGCTCCCCGGCGATCTCCGGACCCATCGGCCTCGGCTTCCGCGTGCCGATGCTTGTGATCTCGCCCTTCAGCCGGGGCGGACTCGTGTCCTCGGGCCTCTTCGATCACACCTCCGTGCTGCGCTTCCTCGAGACGCGTTTCGGCGCCGAAGTTCCCAACCTCAGCGCATGGCGTCGTGCCACCGTGGGCGACATGACCAGCGCGTTCAACTTCAGCAAAGTCGATCTGTCGTTTCCGTCTCTGCCGAATCCACTCCCGGCGACTTCGCAAACCATCACCGGATGCCTGAACAGCCTGCTCGACACCACGCCCTATCCAATCCCGAACCCGCAGACCGCCCCCACGCAGGAGACCGGAACCGCGCTTCGACCCAGCGGCGCTTGCTAGCCCCCCCCGGGGGGGTAGTACGAAGTCCCATGGATGCAATTACTTAGAAAATCGACGCCTCCAAAGCGATCGCCAACTCCTGCCGTGAGACGTCCCAGCGAGGACGTGAACTCGAACCCTCCGAATAGCTGACCTTGCCGTGACCCGAAGTGACAGACATGTGCGCAGCCGTGCATTATGTTTGCCGTCGATGTTCGTGCGGGAAACTGCGCAGAATAGCGTGGGCATGCAGGTCCGGCGAGGGCACAAGGAGGGAGTTCGAAATGGGTCGATTTCCAGTGGCGGCGCTTACGGCAGCGATCGGATTGATGATGTTCCAGGCACAGGGGCAGACGCCTGCGCCGAACGCCGATCCCTACGCCAACAACCCGGATGCGGGGAAGCTGCAGTTCCCGCTCGCGGCGCCGGCCGGCAAGGACTCCGGCGCAATCAACGCAGCGCCTCCGGGCGCGGTGAATCAGGGGTCGCTCGATCCGGCTCACTGGAAGTACGGGCCTAATTACGACGCGCCGGACGCCGGGATCTGGAATCCCGTGATGATCAAAATGATGAAGGGCGAGAAGGTGACTGGCGGCACGGTATTCAGCACTGATACACCGGCAACCTACTGCGCCATGGCCAACGCCGGCTACGACTTCATCTGGACCGAGATGCAGCACGACGCGCGCGACTGGGAGGCGGTGGGCCGCATGTGGAAGGCGTGTCCGCACGCCAAGGCGGTGCCCGGAGTGCGCGTGGCCTACACCGATGAGCGCGAGATCCAGCACGCGATGGACCTCGGTGTGCTGGTGATCGTGGTGCCGACGGTGCGCTCGGTGGCGGAGGGCACGGCCGCGCGCGACTGGACCATGTATCCGCCGCTC
>PKWK01000159.1 GCA_003133205.1 Granulicella sp.
GCGCAGAAAGCTATCCATGGTCTCGCCATCGGGAACGGGATAGTGCGGGAATTCGTAACCAAGATCGTCCAGTTCAAATCGTAATCGCGAAGACAGTTCCTCAGTGTTCCCGACTGCGTAAGGAATATCGCGAAAGAGTGCCCCCATCTCCCACGCCGCACGCAGGTGGCGTTGACTATTCAAAGCTAGTAGTCGCCCAGCGTGATCGAGATCAGTATGGTGACGCACAGCGGTAAACAGATCGAGAACCTCGCGATCGTATGCGGTCGCGTAGCGCACGCCATTGGTCGCAAGCACAGGCAGTTTCAGTGACCGCGCAATTTGTAATGCAATTTGATTTCTCCACTCTTCTTCGCGTTCCTGGTGGCGCTGCACTTCAACATACAGGCTCCCTCTTCCGAATATCCCCACCAACCGCTCCATAACTTCACGACCAGCTTCTTCACCACCGTCGACCAGCGCCGCAGCCAGCGGACCTTCGTCTCCCCCCGTCAGGCACACCAGCCCGGCCGAGTATTGCTGCAGATCCTCCAGCCTGGCTGCCCCTTCGCACTTCATCTTCTCCCGCATCTTGAACTGCGTGATGAGTTGGCAAAGATTCTGATAGCCCGCCCGCGACTCGCACAACAACGCCACTCGCGCCGGTTCCGCAGGGCATTGATGCGGAAGCCATGCGGCTGGAGTAAGCCGTTCACCAAAGCTCGAAACCGCAATTTCCGCGCCCACATGCGCCCGCACGCCATTCCGCTTCGCGCTCGTATGGAATCTCGCCGCCCCATAGACCCCATTGCGATCGAGCAGCGCCATCGCCGGCATCTCCAACTCAGCCGCCCGCGTGATCAGTTCCTCCGGCTGCGACGCCCCCTCCAGAAAGCTGAAGGCGCTTGCCGCATGCAACTCCACATACCGCTCAGTCATACAGCATCACCATCTGCCACGCATACCGCGTCACATCGCGCGCCAGGCAGCAGCACAACAGCGTCCCATCGCTAGCTCGCGCAATCAGGTCCCACTGCTCAAATCCCCACAGCGACGGATTCCACCAGTCGCCACTCGTCATCCACGGCCCATACGCGCGCTCAACCTCATAGCGCCGATCGTGAAACGTGAAGGCCGCTGGCTCTTGGCCGCGCAATGTGACCGTCACTCTCTCCGTCGGGCGAAGCTGCCGCATCGCAGCGAGAGATTGATTCGATCTATGAGGCCCATCCAAGATGGAAGCCGATGCCGACCCCGATGGAATCGCAAACGGCTCCACGCGAAAGCTGTCCGGACGATGCGTCTCTGTGAGCACGGCCCGCCCCACAGAATCCTCCCCCACAATCGCTCGGATCCGCGCCAGCGTAACATCCAGCCGCATCGGCTCCGGAAGCTGCGGCGAGAACAGCCCGAGTTGTACTTTACTGGTGCTCCCCGGCTCAGCAGTCAACACTAGCGATAGAATCGCAGCCTGTGGCGGATGCGCTTCCAGATCGAGATGCAGTAGTTTGATCCAGAGCTGGCGGTCATTGCTGGGCAGCGCTGGCCTCACCGTCCGCGTATGCGTCCCACCGCCTTCCAGCTTCAACTCAACCGTGACCGAAGCCAGCGCCAGAACACGCGCCGCCGCCCGCAGGATCAGTTGCTCGAGCATCACGCCAACCATAAACAGCAGCGACTCCAGTAATTCAACCGGCGTATCCAGATCCATGCGTTCTTCCAAACGGAACTCCGATTCCATCGGAACGAAGAGATGCGGAAACTCTCCCCGAGCCAACTGGCGAAGTCGCTTTCCCTCCTGTCCCAATCGAGCTACCAGTTCCTTTTCCGGCAGTTCCGCCAACGCACCGAGCGTGCGAATCCCCCAGAGCGAAAATATCTCGGCGTGTTCGGTGCTTAGATCCAGCACATCAATCGGCAGCGGAGCCAAAGCTATGCTCTCGATCCCCGGCGGGATGATGGCCGTCTGCGTCGGCCTGCCACGAGCATTGCAGATCGCCGCATGAAAATTGCTGCTTACCGCGACGCACGCAATCACGCCAAGCGCCCGTACACGATGCATCAAGCTCTGCGCCAACATGTGCGGCGGCCCAAACAGCTTCTCCGTTCCTGCAATATCGATCACGCACAGAAACGCGCTGCAATCGCTTCGGTCCTCCACACGCGGAGAAAATGTCCCCGCACATTCCAGCAGCACCGATCTTGCGACCGCCTCTTCCGCGAGCGACCTTGCCAGCACTGCGACCGAATCGAAAGTCTCAATCTCTACCCGCGTCATTCCGCGCATAATCCCCAGTCTGCGGGCCTTCCCGTTCATCGCGCACACCGACTGCAACGGCGGTTCGCCCTCCATCACAACCACCGTCTTCTGTCGCAGCTCCGGTCTCAAACGCAGCATCGCCTGCGCCGGAAATTCCTTCGCATACAGGCACGCATACAGCTCTCGCTGGCCATTCATCGCCGTCCCGCCCATGTTGTCTTGCTACGCCACGTCGCAACGCCGGCCCGCTGTGGCGGCTTGCGAATAAGCACCACCTTCTCCTGGCTCTCCGGAGCCTGCGCGAGTCGCTGACGCGACACTTCGATGCGCCGTTCAAAACCAGCCAGCACCGTCGCTCCCTGCGTGAACGCATCTCCGCTCTGAAACCGCAGCACCAGCCCCGCACTACTCTTCGAGCACGCATATTGCGTCAGCAGAAGAACGCTGGTCTGCGTCCGTTCCGCAGCAGCCCGGTAACGGAACCACGTCGCCAGCGGAATCCGCGAAGCGTGTTCCGGCGCGAGGCTGCCCATGTCCAGCACAATCGCGCCAAAGCCGCCCGCCTGCAGCAGCAGATCGGTCACACGCAGCGCCTGCTCAATGCGCGACCACGGGCTGCTTGACACGCTCGCACCGCCATTGCGCCTTTGCAGCGACGAAGCGAATTGGGCGAGTGGAGTCGGCTCGAAAACCTCACGCTCCGTGCGCACCCTCCGCTGCGGCTCCGCGCATCGCGCCGCCGTAACCTCCGGCCGCAGCAAGCCACTCACCGCATCGTCCATTCCTTTCGCTTCACCGCGCGGATGGCCACCCATCCCGCCGCCATGCAGCCCTTTCACCACGGGCTTCGGCACAAAATATTTCCTGGGAACCGAGAAGCCGCCATCCTTTCGCGATGACGGTTGCACACTGCCCGACCGCACCACTCCACACCGTACCCAGAGAAGCCGCGCCAGGTCTACACCCGCCGCGGCAGCCGATTCAGGGCTCAGCGCGTTCGACACATCCACCACGCACAAACCTTTTCCGCTCTCGTAACCTGCGCCACGAACGCGAGGGCCAGCGCCGTACGCCCCGAGCACTCCGCGCCGATCATCTCGGTCAGCGCGCCAACCGGCAGGCCGCCTTGCAGCACCTCATCCACCGCGCCAATGCCTGTCGGCATCACTGGCCGGAGAGTTCGCGGCGCAGGCGTCAGAGCCGAGGGAATCCTGTCTGCCAAAGCAGCTTCGATTTGCGAACGGAGGGCGAGTGCGGAAGGCATAATATTCGCCTTATCTTCGCCTAACAGCACCCGCGATACAAACCCTGTCTGCAACAGAAATGGTGCAGTCCACCCCTAATCCGCAGACAGAAAATCGCTTACACCACAAAAATATTTATTGCCCTTGCCAGAATTCGTCCTCAGTACCCGTTCGCCAGCAGGTACTCCACCGTCAACTCGCGCTTCCCTGCCTCCGCCCGTCCCCGGCTCTCCGCATACTTCGCCATCACATCCACCTCGAGATTCACCGCCATCCCCGGCGTCAGCGTGTGCAGATTAGTCGCCGAATACGTATGCGGCAGAATCGCGATCCACACCTCATCGCCCGCGATCCCTGCAACCGTCAGGCTGATGCCCTCCACCGCAATCGACCCCTTCTCCACCACATACCGCACCAGCGCCTCGGGCAGCCGCAGCCGCATCACCCAGTCTGTCTGCGAACCGCCCGCAGTCCCAGCCTGCACCGACACGGGATCCAGCGCCAGCAGCGTGCCCACCCTGTCCACGTGCCCCTGCACCACATGTCCACCCAGCGGCGAGCCCGCAGGCGTCGGCAGTTCCAGGTTCACCACCGATCCCGGCCCAAGCCGCGAAAGCGTCGTTCGCGCAATCGTCTCCGCCGCCAAATCCGCCGAGAAGCGTGGAGGAAACGCCTCCGGCTCAATCCCCAGAGCCGTCAGGCAAACCCCGCTCACCGCCACGCTGCCGCCCATCCGCAGCCGCCCTGCAATCGCAGGCGCCGCAATCGTCAGCCGCGCCGCACCCGCACCCGGCGTAAACGAAATCACCTCACCCGTAGTCTCAATCAGTCCTGTAAACATGCTTCTAGCCTAGCGCACCTGCGAGCCTTCCCCGGTGATCTCCGACAGGAGGTTGAAGAAGCCGCGCTTTCGCTCGCTATCGATCTTCCAATCCGCCGGCACGCTCTGGTATCCCTCCTGGAATGCCTCGCCATCACGCCTGTAATCCAGGAATCCCCACGACACATGCTCAGCCGCAGCGGCCGCCATGTGGCTGTCCGGCTTCTCAAAGTCCGTATGATCGTCCTCGTTGAACACGATCGGCTTCGCCCCATCGCCCAGCATCGCCCGAGTGGTGTGAATCGAATCCGTAAGCCGCTGCGCCGTCGCAACGTTATTCGCATGCACCAAAATAAAGTCCGCCGCCTTCACAACGTTTTCCTTCGGCAGCGGCCCTCCGTAGCTCGTGCTCACCAGCAACCGCCGGCCGTTTCGCTCGATATGGCGCACTCGTGTGATCAACTCATCCACCCGGTCCGGCCGCAGAATCGCATTTGCATAATGCTGGTCACACTCATTGTTGATCTCCACCACCACGTTGCGATATCCATGACTCAGAATCCAGTTCGTCGCGTTGTCCACCGCGTGCACCACCGCCGCCTCATCCGCAAGTTGCTTATCCTGCGCCTGGTAAAAGTAGCCAACAATCACAATCATCCCCAGCCGGTCCGCCTGGTCGAGAATGCGTGTGAGCCGGTCGAAGTAAGCGGGGCGTAGCGATCCATCCGGCGTAAAGGCCGAGTTGATCCAGGGCTGTCCATGGTGCGAGTAGCCCTCCGGGGACCCGCCCTGCAGACCGATCGTGAACGCCAGCAGCCCATGCCTGCGCCACTTCGGCATTGCTGCAACAAATTCGTTCGTGTTGCGGTCCGCGCTCCACACACCGCTATCGGGATACACCCACCGCTTGCTGGTCTCCGGATTCAAATCGTCGAAAATCCCGTTCACCATGCGCGCATTCAACAGCAATCCTTCGATGCGATGCCCTTGCCACACGCGTCCGGCGTACGTCGGCTTCCCATTGATATAGAAATCTTCGCCGCGAATCGACACCTCCGTCGACCGCACTGCAACCCTTTGCTTTCCCATAGCCGCTTGCGCATACCCGCATACGCCAGCCATGACCATTACCGCTGAAGCCGCGCCTGCCATCATCAACGTTCTGCGCGAAATCTCTCCCCCTGAACCTGTCATGCTCATTCTCTCCATCGCAGCGAATCTCGCCGCGAGCCCACCAGCATACCAAGCTTGCCGATATGCTCTTGCTTCTAAGATAGGTCCGGGCTTCAGCCCGGACATCGGGATCCCGCAACATCATGGGCTTTAGCCCCCGGGATTTGCTTCCACTGCCGAGCTCACATCAGCCCACGGATCCCGCAGATACCCGCTTACGCGCACATCCGCACCAAACATCGTCCGCGTGTTTCCTTTCATCGACTGCTCCAGCAGAAACGGCGAGGCAACGCCCGCGGCAAACGGCACCGCGCCCTCTCCCAACTCCGTCTCCGAACGGAACAGCACAACCTTGTCCACCAGCCCCTGTGCCAGGAACGCTCCATTCAACTCCGAGCCGCACTCCAGCAGCACGCTCAGAATCTTCTTCTGACCCAGCAGATCCAGCACCACTCCTAAATCAAGCCGGCCTTCCTGACCTACGACCCGCTCGATCAGCACACCCTGCGCCTGCAGCGCCGCCGCTCGATCCGCCTCGGCTCCCGCGCCACAGAACACCAGAACATCCTCGTTCGCCGACCGCACCAACTGCGAATCCAGCGGCATCCTCAGCCGCGAATCCAGCACAACACGCAGCAGCGCCCTTCGCCGCGCGCGCCCGTCTGGCCCCACTATCCCCGACCGGTCCGTAAGTTTCGGATCATCCGCCAGCACCGTGCCAATGCCGGTCAGCACAGCGTCCGCCGCATGCCGCATCACCTGCACTTCGGCCTGCGCTTCCACACCGGTGATCCAATGAATCTGCCGCCCCATCCGCAGCGACGCCGCCGGCGCCAGCATGCCATCGGCAGACACCGCCGACTTCAAAGTCACCAGCGGCCTGCCCGTCCGGATGAACCGCGCGAACGCCTCGTTCACCTCGCGCGCCTCCCGCTCCAACACTCCCGCCGCTACCTCAAAGCCCGCTGCCCGCAGCCGCGCAATCCCTTGCCCGCTCACCAGCGGATTCGGATCAACCGTAGCAACCACCACGCGCCGCACCCCCGCCGCGATCAGCGCATTCGCACAAGGCCCGGTCCGCCCATGATGACTGCAAGGCTCCAGCGTGACGTACGCCGTAGCCCCGCGAGCCCTCTCCCCGGCCTGCTTCAGCGCAACGATCTCTGCATGGTCCCGCTCGTCGTAGAGATGCGCCCCCTTGCCGACGACCTCGCCGTTCCGCACCACCACGCACCCCACCTGCGGGTTCGGCGACGCCAGCCCCACCGTCGCTCGCGCCAACTCCAGCGCCCGCCGCATGTACTTCTCATCGAGCTCGCGCTGATCGTCCGTCGCAGCCCCCACGCTTACCACTTACCACTGACCACTCATCACTGCTTCTACTTCAGCATCGAATCCACAAACGCCCCGCTATCGAACGGCAGAATGTCTTCCATCTTTTCGCCGACGCCCACAAACTTCACGGGCAGCCCAAGCTCGGTCGCAATCGCCAGCACGATCCCGCCCTTCGCCGTCCCATCGAGTTTAGTCAGCACGATGCCCGTCACCCGCGCCGCCTCGGTAAACAACCGCGCCTGCTGCAGGCCGTTCTGCCCCGTCGTCGCGTCCATCACCAGTAGCGTCTGGTGCGGCGCACCCGGAACCAGCCGCTCCGCCGTCCGCCGCATCTTGTTCAGCTCCTTCATCAGGTCCGTCTTCGTATGCAGCCGCCCAGCCGTATCCACGATCAGCACATCGGTCCCGCGCGCCTTCGCCGCCGTACACGCGTCGTAGAGCGCAGCCGAAGGATCGCCGCCCGTCTTCGTCTTGATAATCGGCACATCCGACCGCGCGGCCCACACCTCAAGCTGCTCGATCGCCGCCGCGCGAAACGTATCCGCCGCGCACAACAGAACCGTCCTGTCCTGCCCGCGATAGAACGCTGCCAGCTTGCCCGTAGTGGTCGTCTTGCCGGTCCCGTTCACGCCCACCATCATCACCACTTCCGGCAGCGCAGACGGAACCACATCCACCGTAGCCACTCCGTCGAGCACCTGTTTCAGCTCGATCTTAAGCAGCCGCTTCAGCTCGTCGCCACCCTCGATTCCCTGCCGCAGACCGCGCTGCCGCAGGTTCTCGATAATCGTCCGTGCCGTCGCGGCGCCGATGTCCGCCCGCAGCAGCACCACTTCCAGCTCCGCCAGAGACGTCTCGTCGACCTCGCGTGTCAGCGCCAGCACTGACCCAATCGACTCTGAGAACGAGTCGCGCGTCCGCGTCACCGCCTGCTTCATGCGGTCGAAGAAGCCGCGCTTTTCCGGCGCGACAGCGCCTGCCGCGGACGATTCCCCGCCCGCCTCTAAGTCCTTGCCTTCGTCTGTCGTTTCGGAATCGGGTCTACGTTTGCCAAAAAGGGAAAATGCCATACCCCTCTAGTTTAGCGGAACCTCATGAGGCAAAGCCTTGGTTCAAACTGCACAGCGCCGCCCACTACTGCCGCTTACCACTTACCACTGATCACTGACCACTGTTTTACTCGTCCCGTCCAGGTCTCGCCATCAACTCGCGGATCGCCTCTTTCGGACTCTTTCCCCGGTGCAGAATCGCGTCCATCTGCTCCGTGATCGGCATCTCCACCCCATATCGCGCCGCCAGCCCCAGCGCCGCCGTCGTGCTGCGTATTCCCTCCGCAACCTTGCCATGCAGGCCCTCGAGAATCTCCGGCAGCGCCCGCCCTTTGCCCAGTTCGGTCCCCACCGTCCGGTTCCGCGAGAGTTCCCCCGTGCAGGTCAGCACCAGGTCTCCAATCCCCGACAATCCCGCCAGCGTCTGTCTCCGTCCGCCGCACGCCACGGCAAGCCGCGTCATCTCTGCTATCCCCCGCGTAATCAGCGCTGCCGCCGAGTTGTACCCCAGGTCCAATCCATGCACCACACCGGCCGCCAGCGCGATCACGTTCTTCAGCGCGCCACCCAACTCCACACCGGCCACATCGTCGTTCGTATAAAGCCGCAGCGTGGGCGAGCCGAACTCCTTCTGGATCGTCAACGCCACTCCGGGAACCGTTGACGCAGCAACCAACGCCGTAGGAATCCCCGCGGCCACCTCTGCCGCGAAGGTCGGCCCGCTCACCACTCCACAGGCGTTGTCTGTCAGCGACGCGATCACCTGCGACATGCGCAGCAGACTCGTCTCCTCCAGTCCCTTGGTCGCGCTCACCACAATCTGGTCCCTCTTCAGCATCGGTGCAATCTGTCCCACAACGCGCCGCATGTGCTCCGAAGGAGTCACGCACAGCACAATATCCGCCCCAGCGACCGCCACCCTCAGGTCCGACGTCACAACCACATCCGCCGGCACCGTGTACCCCGGCAAAAACGGCACATTCTCGCCTGTCTCCGTCATCTGCTGAGCCAGTTCAGGCAAATACGACCACAGTGAAATCGAGTGTCCGCCACGCCGCGCCAGTGAAATCGCCAGCGCCGTTCCCCACGCGCCCGCGCCAATTACCCCAATCCGACTCATGCCCCCGCCTTCCCTGTTGCCGTTCCAGGTCCCGGCCCAGACTTAGAGCCCGACCCGAACCGGCTCTCCGTCCCGCTCAGCAGCCGCCGTATGTTCTCGTGATGCTTCACAATCACCAGCAGCGGAATAAAGAGAAATCCAAACACCACCATATGCGTCCACGGCTTCACGAAGTAGAACCCAAACAGCGGAAACGTCGCCGACCCCGCGATCGACGCCAGCGAAACATACCGCGTCATCGCAAACACCACCAGAAACACCAGAAAGATTGCCAGACCAGACGGCCACGTCAGCGCCAGAAATACGCCCAGAGCGCTGGCCACGCCCTTGCCCCCACTAAATCCCAGCCACACAGGAAACACGTGCCCCACTACAGCAACCACAGCCGCCGCCACCGCTACGTCAAACATGCCAGGCGCGATATGCCGCGCGATTATCACTGCGAGGTAGGCCTTGCCGAGATCGAGCAGCAGTGTCGCCACACCCAATCCCTTCGCCCCCGACCGCGCAACATTGGTCGCGCCAATGTTGCCGCTCCCCTGCTCCCGTATGTCCTCATTGCGGAAGATTCGCACCAGCAGGTAGCCAAATGGAATAGACCCAAGCAGGTAAGCGATCGTAATAGAGAGGATCCAGGGATTCATGGGCGACGCACGTGCCTTCTTCTTTCTTCAAACCTAGAGTCTACCAAGTCCCCGGCAAATCCTTTGCACAGAGCGCATCGGCCCGCTTACATCCGCTCCAGCAAACTCCGCCGCAACTGTTCCAGCGCGTGCTGGCTCGCCCACAGCCGAATCCGTTCCCGATCGCCCGTCAAATTCAGTTCCACCACCTTCGTCTTGCCCTCGCCCGCAAACGATATCGCCACATACACCAGCCCAATCGGCTTATCCGCATCCGGCCCCGGCGCACCCGGCCCCGGCCCCGCAATGCCCGTAATCCCCACTCCAACAGCCGCGCCCGTCTTCCGGCGAATCCCCTCCGCCATCGCGCGCGCCACCGCCTCGCTCACCGGCCCCTGGGTCCGCACCATCTCCTCGGGAACCTCCGCAAACGTCGTCTTCAGCCGGTCCGCATACACCACGGCGCCGCCCAGAAAGTATCGCGAGCTACCCGGCACCGCCGTCAGCCGCTGGGCCAGCAGGCCGCCCGTGCAGCTCTCCGCCGCAGCCAGCGACATGTGCCGCAGCCCCAGCATCAGCAGCACCACCTCTTCCAGCGACTCGCCGTGCGACGAAAAGATCGCCTCACCCATCTCCTGCTCAATCTTCTCCGCCAGTTCGTCCACCCGAGCCTGCGCCTCCGCCCCGCTCGCCTTCGCGCACACAAAATGCAGTTGAATCTCGCCCGACCCCGCCAGAATCGTCGTCTCCACATCCGTGTACTGCTTGTAAATCGGCGCCGTCCGCGCATCCACCTGCGACTCCGGAATCAGCGCCATGCGCAGCATCCGCTTCGCCATGTGCCGCTCCGGAAGCGTCGCCGCCAGCCTCGGCCGGCACTCCGCCTCGTACATCGCCTTCAACTCGTTCGGAGGCCCGGGCAGCAGAATCACGATCTTCCGATGCCGCCCCACCACCGTGTCGATATACTGCCCCGGCGCGCTGCCATTGGTGTTTTCGAGCACCTCCGCTCCGTCCAGCACGTCGGCCTGCCGTGAGTTATTCTGCGGCATCGTCATCCGCCGCGCCGCGAACCGCTTATACATCCCGGTCAGAATCTCGGTATCCCGCCGCAACTTCAGCCCCATCGCCGCGCCCACCGCTTCACGCGTCAGGTCGTCCTCGGTCGGCCCCAGACCGCCTGAAAAAACCACAATGTCCGCGCGCGAGATCGCAATCTTCGCCGCACTCGTCAGGTGTTCGAAGTTATCCCCAACGATCGTCTTGAACGCCACCAAAACCCCAAGCTCGTTCAGCCGCGCCGTCAGATACAGCGAGTTCGTGTCCTGCCGAAACGGCGTCAGCATCTCCGACCCGGCAGCAATAATTTCAGCAATCATTCATTCCGCCACGACATGGGGTGCCCCACATCTCGCTTCTGAGATGTGGGTTGTGGCCACCGGTCATCAAACCAGCTGCCGTCCCTCAATATCCAAAGCAACATGGTACAGCGCATCCCTCGTCGCCAGCGCCGCGCACCCATCCTCAAGAAACGCCAGCCCCACCAGATCGTTCCCCGACACCGCCAGCGAAGCCTCCCGCCCCGGCGTAATCCGTACAATCCCGCGCTGCCCATGCAACGACGCGGCGACATACAGATTCCCGTCCACGTCGAACGCCAATCCCTGCGCACGTCCGAGCCCCTGGTAGAAGACTGTCGTCCGTCCATCGCGATCGATCGCATGGATCGCCTGGTTGCTTGAACTCGTCGGCCCGGTCACGAACAGCGTCCCCTCATCGTTGAACGCCAGATGGTAGGCGGCGATGCTCGGCTCCAGCGTCGCAACCACAAAAATCTCGCGGTCCGCCAAACCCCGGTCCGGTCCCACCTTGAAGATCGTCCCCGACCGATCGCCCACAAACAAATTCCCATCGCGGTCGAACGCAATTCCCGTCGCAATCCCCATCCCCTCCGCGTAGGTCGAGATCGCACCCTCAGGCGAGATGCGGTACACCGTCCCCTCCGCCCGCGAACTCATATACAGATACCCACTCGCATCGAACGCCAGCCCCGTCGCATTCAGCAGATCGCGCGCAAACGGCCGCACCTGAAAATCCCTCGCAATCGAGAAGATCGACACCGGCACGCTCTGCCCGCGCCCGCCCGACACCGTCGCATACACCGTCCCATCCGCATCCACCGCCGGATTCGCAACCGGGTGCAGATTCTCCGCCATCGGCACCGCCACGCGCAGCCCCAGCGCATTGCTCACGCTGATCTGCCGCCCGCCTTGGGCAAGCGCAAGCACCACTTCCCCCGATATCGCGCCCTCCGGAATCCGGATGACAGCCCGCCCCGGCCGGCTCAGCGACAGATACATCGGAATATCGCCCACCGTCACCTGCGGCAATATATCCCCGCTCTTCGCGAGCAACCCGCTTCCTCGCAGTTCCGCCTCGCCCCCAGGCATCGCCGCAGGAGGCCTCAGCGAGACCAGATGAGGAACATCGGCCTTCGACCCGTGCAGTAAGGGACTCATAGTACCCCCAGCCTAGCCCGGTGCGCGCCCCAGCGCAAACGCTCATAGTAACCACAAAGTCGGGTGGCCCATCCTTTCAGCGTTCTGTGCTGAAAGGATGGGTTATTCGCGCGAACGCACGAACCGCCTTTGCTTTTCGGTCTGACATTAGCGGCGCCTCTAGTACTACAGTTGTAGAT
>PKWK01000215.1 GCA_003133205.1 Granulicella sp.
GTCTCGGAGAAGTTCGCGAACTTCTCCGAGACCGCCGCAATGCTCGTCAAGCGCATCCGCGACTACAAGCCGCAGGTCGTCCTCACCTTCGGCCTCGACGGCGCCATGAACACGCACGCCGACCACACCATGGTGTCGGCCTTCACTACCGCAGCCTTTCACTGGGCTGCATCGCCCAAGCGTTTCCCCGAACTTGGCCCCGTCCACACGGCGCAGCGGCTCTTCTACAACACCACTAACTTCTTCTTCCCCAACCGCCCCGCCCCGCTGCCCGCGCCGTGGACTGTGACCCTCGACGTCCGCCGCGTGCAACACCGCAAGTTCGAAGCGTTTCGCGCACACACCTCGCAGCTTCCGCTGATGGAGAAGTTTCAATCCTTCTTCGAGAAGCGAGTCGGCCAGGAGTTCTACACGCTCGCTGCCACACCGCACCCTCAGGCAGCAGTCCAGGAGACCGACCTCTTCGCCGGCCTCTGACCCCCGACCACGAACGCCGCTATAATTCCTCGCATGCGCTCTTGCCTCGTGCTGCTTGCTGCTCTCGCGATCTCCGCCCCATCCGTCGCCCAATCCCCTAAGTCTCCGCAGGCCAACTTCGCTGCTCACCCCTACATGGGCTGGAGTTCGTGGAGCCTCATCCGCAGTCACCCCACCGAGGAGAATATCAAGGCCCAGGCCGATGCGCTGCTCGCCGCCAAGCTCAACGACGCCGGTTACCGCTACATCAACATCGACGACGGCTGGTCCGACGGCTTCGACGACCACGGCATCCCCAAGCCAAACCTCACCGCCTTCCCCGACGGCATGGACGGCATGGCGAAGTACATGCACCAGCACGGCCTGCTGTTCGGCATCTATCTCAACCCTGGCATCACCGACAAACTCTACAAGCAGAACCCGCAGATCGCCGGCACCACAGCCCACATCGCCGACATAACCGACATCACGCAGGCCGGCAGCACACGTCGCAACTCCTACCGCATCGACTTCTCGAAACCTGCTGCCGCAGCCTACATCCGTTCCCAGGCCGAACAGTTCGATCACTGGGGAGTCGACTTCATCAAGTTCGATTTCGTTGGCCCCGGCGGTGGCAATCTGCCCGCAGACAATCGCGAGGAACTGCGCCAGTGGCACGCGGCGCTCTCCCACGCCTCGCATCCCATCTGGCTCGAACTATCGAACTACCTCTCCATCGACCAGGCTCCGCTGTGGCGCGCGACCTCCAACGGCTGGCGCATCGAGAACGACATCGAGTGTTACGCCTGCAACAAAGCCACCGACGCAACCAAGGACAATCTCACCCAGTGGTCCAAGGTCGTCGTGCGCTTTGCCGATGTCGTTCGCTGGATTCAGTACGCCGGGCCTGACGGCAAGGGCGGCAGCGGCTGGAACGACCTCGACACGCTGGAACTCGGCAATGGCGACAAGGACGGCCTCACGCCCGACGAGCGCCGGTCCATGTTCACGCTATGGACCATCTCCTGCGCGCCGTTGTACCTCGGCTCCGACCTAACGAAAATGGATCCCGCCGACCTCGCCCTCATCTCGAACCGCGACATCATCGCCATCGATCAGGCCGGCATCCCCGCCCGCCCGCTCGACATCCAGCACCTCCGCAACAAGCCGCAGCAGGCCTGGCTCACCACCTTTCCCGACGGCTCCGCAGTCCTCGCGCTCTTCAACCTCGACGCCGCCCCCGCCGAAATCAAGCTCTCCTGGCGCGAGATCGACGCCCTACGCGACACGCACCTCGCTGGCCCCACACCGCCGCCCACACTCCACGACCTCATCTCCGCCACCGACATTGCAGCGCAACCCGACGGTCTCACCCTCACGCTAGCCCCCCACGCAAGCCGCGTCTTTCGCATCCCCGCCGCACACTGACCACTAACCACTGATCACTTACCACTCGCCTTACCGCACCTGGAACTCCGGCGACCCCATCACCAGCGCGGTCAGCAGATTCAGCATGTCGCTCGGTCCCGTATTCTGCTCGTGCGCCTGCGCAATCTGCTGGTGGATCAACTGGTTCGTCTGGCTTGAAACTTCGCCGCCGATCAGCGTCGCCTCCAGTACCTTCAGCGCGATCTCGGTGCCCGACGGCGTAGCCGCCTTCGCCGCCGGAGCAGTCTCATTCAGCGTCGCCTCAGCGTAGGTCGCAGGCGCAGGCCGCGGTGGTGCCGCACTTGCAACCTGCGGCGGCAGCGACTGCTCGCTCATCAATCCCAACGCAACCACCTTTGCCGCATCGAACTTCTGATTGGCAAACTTGCTGTTCGTCAACTGATACGCAAAGTTCAGCCGGTCAACCAGCGCGCTCGTGTTCATCCATTTGTCCGCGGTGATGTAATACCCGGTCGGCGGCAGCGCGAAGTAGAGCGGCATACCCATGTTCCTCATCGTGTTGACCAGCGCGCCCGGATTCGAAGGGTCGGTCATCGTGGTCCGGTAGGCCGACGCAAGAAACTCCATCGGCGTCTTCACCTTGTTGCAAAAATACTTCTTCGAATTGAACTCCGGACTCGTCACCAACGTCCGCAGCACGGCCTTGATGTCTCCGCCCGATGCGAGGAATGTCTTCGCCATACGGTCCACCAGCGCCGGTGGCGGATCGTACGCAACGAATCGCTGCGCGATCTTCCAACTGATGAAGTGCGCCGTCTGCGGACTATGCGCGAGCAGATTCAGCGCCTCCAGGCCTTCCTTCATCCCCGCGTTGCCGGGCGCAGTCGCCAGCGCCTTCTGCTCCGCACCGCCGTCCATCGCCATGTCGTCCATCGCGGGCGCAGCTCTCGCCGCCAGTTCCGCGTCGATCGCCGATCCACCCTGCACCACGAACGTCTGCCCGCTTCCGATCCTGTGCCCGAGCCAAACCTTAGTCCCCGGCTCATGTTTCTTCGGATCGAACTGGAACGGCCCCGCCTGGTACGGCCGATCGACAGTCCATCCGGTAAGAATTGCAGACAAATTCGTCACGTCCGCCTGCGTGTATCCGCCATTCACGCCGACCGTGTGCAACTCCATGATCTCGCGGCCGTAGTTCTCGTTCAGCCCCTTGTTGCCCGGCTTCGACCTCAGGTTCGCGGGATTCACTCCGTTCGCCAGCGAGTCCGGCCCAATGCTCAGCCAGTTGTCGAGATACACCATCATCGCCGGACTCTGCGCGGTCGCCAGCAGCAGGTCACTAAACTTTCCCAGCGCGTTCTTGCGGATCGCGTCGCGCTCGTAGCTGGTGGTGTACCACTGGTCCGAATCCTTGGCGATGTAGATGTTGAAGTGATTGAACCAGAAGTCCGTCATCACTTCCTGCAACTGCCGCTCGGCCAGGATCGCGCGCACCATCTTCGCCTGCGCCAGCTCCTGCCCAATCTGGTACTGAGCGCCCACGCCCGCAGCCATGCCCAGAAAGATCTCGCGTTCGCGCGGCGTGAAGTCCGCCATCAGCAGATTCTTCTGGTCGCCACCCACGTTGCTCGTGAACGCAATGCGATCTTCCACCGGCATCTGGATCAGGGCGGTCATACGCTGGTTCTTTGGCATCGCATAGAGTTCGCCGGCGATCCGCGCCGCCGTGATCTGGCCCTCCTGCTTGTCGGCGGCCTTCTCCGCGTCGCTCGGCTCCGGAGGCAGGTTGCCGCTGGCGTCGGGCTTGAGGCTAGCCTGCTGCCGCAGCTTCGCAACCTGCACTTCGTACATCGCCGCCAGCAGCGGGTCGGTCGGCATCGGCTGCTTGCCGTCCGCAACGCGCTGGATCGTACCGCGATCCGGGAACAGTGTCAGCGCCTGTTCGGGCGTCATGTTCAGTGTGGGGAAATCCGCCAACCGCTTATCCAGTGCCGGATCCTTGATTGCGTCCGGGTTCAGTTGCTGCTCGAACCACTTGTCGACGCCCATCGCCAACACGCGATCCACATCGCCCGGCCGCAGTCCAAATGTGAAGCGATCCAGGATCTGCAAGGCGCGCTCGCGCTCGGTCAACGGAACCAGCGGCGCTGCTTTCGACGCTTCCGGTTTCGGAGTCGCGGCCTTTCCCCTTGCCGCGAATGTTTTCGCCGTCGCCTTCTGCCGCGCATCGGGGGCCGGCGCATCGTCCTGGGCCAGCAGTGGAATCATCGAGATGAAAATGACGGCAAGGGCGATGGACAGATTTCTGAGCATAGGGGAGCCTCTCCCCTAGCTTAGACCGAGATTGCCGCCACTAAGTTGCGCGTGCCAGACAACTCCCAGTCATCCATTCGCGGCAACGGAGCGTGCCTGGGCAGCCCTGGCACTGCTAACCCGCTTCATCGCACTCCACACAATCCGCGCCAGCAACAGCGCGGCCAACACCAGCGTGAACGGGAGCGGCGCGCGCACGCCTTTCTTCACCAGCCACCAATAGTGAATGCACCCAGCCATCGCCGCCGCATAGACCACGTAATGCAAGCGCCGCCAATTCTTTCCGCCCATCCAACGCATGACAAACGCAGGCGAAGTTACCGCCAGCAGGAAAAGCAGGAACCACGCGAACAGCCCCATCTGGATGAACTGCCTTTTTTTCAGATCGCCGAGGACCGTCGGCCACACCAGCTTCCACTGCTCGGTAATTACGCCGACGTGCCCAGCCCGCAGCCCGGCAACCACTGTCGGGACGTCACATCCCGAAAATAGAAACACATACGTTGCGAGGTGGAGCGTCGCATAGAAGAAGGCGTACAGCCCCAGCAGGCGCCGGAACTGAATCAGATTCGCGAGCTTCGCGTGAAGCCGTCGCACGGGCGTCACCGCTAACGACGCCAGCAAAAGGAACAGCGTCCAATAACCTGTTTGGTGTGTGATCCAGTTGACCGGATCCGCCATTAGGCCTAGCGCACCCGACCAGTATTGCTCGATCAACTTGAGGAAGGGCAGCAGACACACGACGTGCACCAGCACCTTCACATATGGAATCCATTTTGTCGGCATGTCGTTCCTAGAAGTTCTTCTTCAGGTCCATTCCGGCGTACATACTCGCCACCTGGTCGCCGTAGCCGTTGAACATCTGGGTTGGAATCGTCTTCGGAAACGGACTCGAATCGATCCGCCGCTCATGCGCCTGAGACCACCGCGGATGGTCCACGGTCGGATTCACGTTCGAGTAGAAACCATATTCATTCGACGAGATTTCGTTCCACAGCGTACGCGGCTGCTTGTCGGTGAAGACGATCTTCACAATCGACTTGCAATTCTTGAACCCATACTTCCACGGGCTCACCACGCGAATCGGCGCGCCGTTCTGGTTCGGAAGCACCTCGCCGTAGCACCCGAAGGTCAGCAGGCACAGCGGGTTCATCGCCTCGTCCAGCCGCAGCCCCTCAGAGTAAGGCCAGTCGTAGCCGCCCGGCTTATCCGGCATATCCTTGCTGTCGCTCACCGAGATGAATTGCACAAACTTCGCGCTCGGCAGCGGCTCCGCCCACGAGATGAACTCGCCCAGCGAGTAGCCGTCCCACGGAATCACCATCGACCACGCCTCCACGCAGCGGTGCCGGTAGACGCGGCTCTCGATCGGCCGGTACTTCATGATGGTGTCGACATCGACTGTCTGCTTCTTCTTCACCAAGCCCGACACCTCGACCGTCCACGGCCGCGTGCGCAACGTGTGCGCATTCTTCGCCGGCTCGCTCTTGTCCGTCCCGAACTCGTAGTAATTGTTGTAGGTCGTCGCCTTCGCAAACGGGGTCTGCGCATCCGGCACCGTGTACTTCGACGGCACCGTCGTCAGTTTCTGGTCTGCATGCACCGCATCCGGATGCAGCAGCCCGGGCACCTGTTTCAGCGCCAGCGCACCCACGCCCAGCGCCGCCGCCCCCGTAAGAAAATTCCGCCGATTGAAGAACGCCTCCTTCGGCGTAATCTCCGACGACGCAATGTTTTTCCCATCTAGATTTCCGCTGTTCCTGATCAGCATATTGTTCGTCTCCCGCGCTGGCCATCGAGGCCAGGGCAGCACCACCGGGCCCAGTTGTTAGACTACCTAAATACGCAACAGGGTTCATTCTGGATGCAAAGTTTGGTGCTGGTGCAACTCAATTCTCAAAAGGAGTAGCCCATCCAGCCCGACTGCGGGACAATTGGAGCAGGAAGGGGTAACTGGCATGGCGCGAATCTCGAAAGAACCGCTCAAGTGGTTAGATGGCACAGCAAGCTTGATCCCACGTCATGTCATTGTAGTCAGCGTAGCGTCCTTCACTTTTAGATTT
Source organism: Granulicella sp. (assembly GCA_003133205.1). The sequence continues at coordinate 6,222 of PKWK01000215.1, forward strand.
GGGAACATTGAACAATTGCGAGAGTGCATCGAGTATTACCGCAAGAAGACGCGCCCAAGCAGCCGAATTGCGGCTAAGACGATAGCGGCTGACATCGGCAAAGATTGGCGAGAACAGCGAGTATGGGAAGTGGAGCGATGGTTTGAGCGCCTGCCGATGTACCTACTAGAAGAACCGAAGCGTCAGAAGGTGCTTAAGGCTCTCTCCAAGGCTCTGGAACTGGCTGAAGTTGGAAAGCTTTAGGCTCAGCGCCGCGTCCGTTCCCTGACCCCATACACTACGGTACCCACCACAATCAACACCCCAGCCCCTAAGATCTCCCGCTGGAAATTCGCCCGCTCCACCAATATGTAACTAAATCCGGCGATCGCCAGCAGCGGCGGCAACGGGTACAGCCAGAGCCGGAATGGCCGCTTCATCTCCGGCTGACTCCGTCGCAGATAGATCACGCCAACATGCTGCAACAGGAACTGCAGCAAAATCCGCAACACCACCAGCGCCGCGATCACATCCGCCAGTGAGAAGAAACAGAAGCAGACCGCCGCCGCGCCCAACACCAGCAGCGACACATGCGGAAAGCCCTCCCGATGCAGCCGCCCAAACATGTGGAAGTAGTTGCCATCGCGCGCCGCCGCATACGGAATGCGCGAGTAGCCCAGCAGCAGCGNNCCGTCACCATCACCAGCACCGCAGCCACCTTGCCCAGCGCCGGGCCAATCCCGGGCCCGTACGCCACCTCCATGAAGGTCGAGATCACGGCCCGCCGCGCCGTCAGATCATGCGCTCCCACGATTCCCTGCCACGGCAGCACTGCCAGCACCGAGATGTTCATCGCCAGATACATCGCAGCCACCAGTGCGATCGAGATCAGAATCGCGCGCGGCACCGTGCACGCCGCATCCTTTACCTCGCCGCCGAGAAACGTGATGTTGTAGTAGCCCCAGTAGTCGTAGGTCGCGATCAGCATCGACGACCCCAGCCCCAGAAAGAATCCAGGCGTCAGCACAAACGCGCCGGGAGGAAATGTGAACGCCTGGCGAAGATGTCCGTACACCGCCCCCGTCACCAGGATCCACGCAATCAGCCCCATCACGGCGCACCACATTACTGCCGCCACCACCCGTAGACCCATCAGTCCGCGATACAGCAGAAACACCGCGATCAGCACCGCCGCAATCGCCACCAGCGTCGTCGGCCCCGCGCTCACGCCCGCGCTGTACCCACCAACATGCAGCATATGCGTCGCGTTGTGCCCAGCCAGCCCCGGCCAAAGGTATGTCGCGTACTGGCTCAGCCCGATGCAACCCGACGCCACCGAGAGCGGCGCCGAAAACGTCAGTTGGAAGATGAACAAAAACGCCAGAAAGCGCCCCAGCTTCCGCGTTCCA
>PKWK01000023.1 GCA_003133205.1 Granulicella sp.
GGCACATCGCTTCAATTCGCTCGGTCCTGGGATCAAGGAACATGGAGTGGAAGACCATGGCGTCGAGATGGATGTCGCAGACCTGTACGATGAGTTTGCGAAACGCGTGCCGGCTTATGAGTGGGGTGGACGCAAGTACCCCTCTCTGGTGGATGCGGTTCATGCAGCGGACGCAGTGCTTTTCTTTGCGCCGGAGTCAAATGGAGAGGTTGCCTATCGCGGTTTCAAAGACAGGGAGCGCCTCGTCGGACTTCCGCTGGCCGATCTAGCTGAGGGCTCTCGCAGTGTCCATTACGACTTCGCCGATCTTGCCAGACAGCCTCGTCGCATTCTAACCAGTCCCTGCTGGTCGGGCATTGTCAACGATGGTAGGGCCTACAGCGGCTTTGTCATGAACGTCGAGCGCCTCGTTCCATGGCGCACACTTACCGGACGTCAGCATCTTTATCAGGACCACGAAGCCTACCGCGCCTTCGGCGAGTCCTGTCCTACGTTTAAACCTCGCATCAGCCTGGAAGATTCGTTCAACATTGTCAACAGCAAGCCGGTCGGCAAGGCAATCACATTGGCCTGTATTACGCCCCATGGGAAATGGCACATTCATTCCACCTACTACGACGACTTGCGAATGCTGACTCTCTCCCGCGGTGTCGAACCATTCTGGTTGAATGACAAGGACGGCGAGGAGATCGGCGTATTCGATAACGATTGGGTGGAAGCTTACAACGACAACGGAGTGATCGTGACGCGCGCCGTCGTAAGCGCCCGTATTCCAAGAGGAATTTGCATCTTCTACCATGCTCCGGAACGGACTATTTCTTTTCCCAAATCTCCGATCCGTAACAATCGGCGTGGCGGAGGGACAAACAGCATTACCAGAATGCGGTTAAAACCCGTGCTGATGGCCGGCGGCTACGCGCACAACTGTTACCGCTTCAACGATTACGGGCCGCCGGGCACCGACCGCGATACCTATGTCATAGTCCATAAGCTCGAGGGCAAGCCACAATGGAATTAGAAGGGAATGAAGCATGAACATCCGCTCGCAGGTTTCGATGGTTTTTCATCTCGATAAGTGCATCGGATGCCACACGTGCAGCCTCGCTTGCAAGAACCTCTGGACCGACAGGCCGGGCACTGAGTACATGTGGTGGAACAATGTGGAGACCAAGCCTGGCACCGGCTATCCCACGCTGTACGAAGACCAGGAGCAGTATGACGGTGGCTGGGTGCTCGAAGATGGCAAGCTTCGCCTCCGCCTTGGCAGCAAAAAGAGCGAGTTGGTCAACATTGCCTACAATCCGCGGCTGCCAACCCTTGACGACTACTATCATCCGTTCACCTATCGCTACAAAGATTTGATCGATGCGCCGCTCGGCGACGATCAGCCGGTTGCGCGGCCAATTTCCATGATCACAGGCGAGGACATGGACATCGAGGCCGGCCCCAATTGGGACGATTCTATGAGCGGCTCGTCGATTTACGCCGCCAACGACCCAAATCTGAAGGCCATGACCGAAGAAGAGCGGCAGCAGTTCTTTGAGCTTCAGCAACTGGTTTATTTTTATCTTCCCCGGATGTGCAATCACTGCCTGAACCCGAGCTGCGTCGCTGCCTGTCCATCGGGAGCGATTTATAAACGCGGCGAAGACGGCATTGTGCTGGTCAGCCAGGACAAGTGCCAGGGTTGGCGCATGTGTGTCTCCGGCTGCCCTTACAAGAAGGTGTACTTCAACTGGAACAGCGGAAAAGCGGAAAAATGCATCCTCTGTTATCCGCGCATGGAAATGGGCGAGGCGCCGGCGTGCATGCACTCCTGTCCAGGAAAGATACGCTACCTCGGAGTCATTTTGTACGATGCGGATCGTATTGAGGAAGCCGCGTCGAAACCGGACTCCGAGTTGGTCGAGGCCCAGAGAGACATGCTTCTCGATCCGTTCGACCCTGAGGTGATACGCGAAGCTCTCAGCTCCGGCATCGATCTGAAGATCATAGAATCTGCGCAAAAGTCACCGACTTACAAGTTTGTAAAGCAGTGGCGCATCGCGCTGCCGCTTCACCCGGAATGGCGAACGCTGCCGATGCTGTTCTATGTTCCGCCATTGTTGCCGGTAACCGCCACATTGACCGAGGATGGCCATTACGAGATGGACCCGGACTTTTTCAGTTCGCTGGAAAGCGCGCGATTGCCCATGCGCTATATGGCAAGCCTTTTCTCGGCTGGAGACGAAGCGGAGATCATTGCCGTTTACAGGAAGCTGTTGGGCGTTCGGATTTACAAGCGGGCTCAAACTGTAGGCGATATTTCGATGGAAACCGCGAACAAGGCGCTCGAAGAAGCGCAATTGACTCCCGAGGAGGTGGAAAGAATTTACTACCTGACGGCGCTCGCCGGATCCGATGAACGCATGGTCGTTCCCCCGTTTTTGCGCGAACAAGTCGTTGAACTGGGAATCGATCCGCAGGACTTTCAGGAACAGCGTGGCGTCGGCACCCTTTACTGGCCGACACGGGGGTTGTAAGCAATGGCGATCTATTCATTCTTTGCCGACATTCTTGATTATCCAGAGCATTCGATCGCAAATTCCATCAACGATTGCGCTGCGGAGCTCGCCGTGCTGGCCCCGGATGCGCAGGCACAGATCATGGAATTTGGCACCGCAGTTGCTCCAAAGAGCCTCGGTCAACTTCGGGAGGTTTACACCAACGCCTTCGACCTGCGACCCGACTGCACGCCTAATCTCGGATATCACATATTTGGCGATGATGCCAGGCGCGGCCTTTTCCTGGTGGAATTGAAGGAGCGAATGGAGGCCCGCGGCATCCAGCCCGGCGTCGAGCTCCCCGATCATATCGCCCTTATCCTGCGCTATCTGGACCTGGCGGAGGAAGACCGTCCCCCCGTGATCGAGGACTGTTTGCTGCCGGCGGTTTCACGGATGGTCGAAGTTCTCGATCATAGCGGGAATCCCTACGAGCATGTATTACGCGCTCTCTTAAGCCTGCTTCGCAGGCAGCACGACGCGCTCGCGGTATCCGCCCTAGAGGTGGAAGCCTGACGGCACAGTTGTCTGGTTTGAAGGGGCTAGCATGGACAAGTTTCTTTTCATCGCATTTCCATATGTGGCGCTGGTTCTGGCCATCGGGGTAGGCATCTATCGCCACGCCAGAAAGCCCTATACCTACTCGAGCCTTTCCTCGGAGATCCTGGAGAACAAAAAGCTATTCTGGGGATCGGTGCCTTTCCACTATGGACTTGCGCTGATTCTCCTGGCGCATCTGCTGTCAGCCCTGTTTCCGGGCGCAGCGGGATGGCTTCTGGGGGCAGAGATCCGGCGGCTGGTGCTGGAAGTGACCGGGATGGCTCTGGGCCTCTATGCGTTTTTTGGATTGATCGTGCTGATCATTCGCCGTCTTGCACCCAAGTCGCTGGCGCAGACGGTCACCTCCTACATGGATGGCGTGATCCTTTTCGTTCTCCTGATTCAAATGGGTAGCGGCATCGCGATCGCGATTTTTGACCGCTGGGGGGGCTTATGGTATCTGCATACGGCCGTTCCGTGGTTCTGGTCGCTGGTGACATTACATCCGGAGACGAGCACGGTGGCGTCTCTTCCAGCTTTCGTAAAACTGCATTTTGTGTTCGGGTTTGTCATCATCCTTTTATTTCCATTCAGCCGCTTGGTTCACCTGGTCATGTTTCCGATTCAATACCTCTGGCGCCCTTACCAGGTAGTGATCTGGAACCACCGGACAACCAAGACAGGCCTCTATTCGAAGGAGACCACCAATGAATGAGAATGTCCCATCTGGAATGGGTGCTCATGACTGTGCGAGAAATGGCAGACGAAAATTTCTAATTCGCCTTAGTATTGCTTTAAGCTCCATCGGTGCTGCTCTCGTGGCAGTACCGAGTTTTGCGTTCCTGCTTGGCCTCCGAAAAACACCCCAGATATGGCGAACGGTGGGCAAGATCGATGATTTCAAGATCGGGTCTACCGTGAATGTGTCTTTCCAGGATTCTTCACCGCTGCCCTGGGCCGGAGTCACCGCCCAAACGGCTGCGTGGCTGCGGCGTGTCAGTGACCAGCAATTCATTGCATTCTCGATGAATTGTACTCATCTTGGTTGCCCGGTTCGCTGGCTGGCCGATGCCGACCTATTCATGTGTCCCTGCCATGGGGGCGTTTTTTATGCCGATGGGCAGGTAGCTTCCGGACCTCCACAGAGACCGCTCATTCAATATCCAGCACGCGTATACAACGGCCAAGTACAAATCCTGGCGAGCCCGGTCCCCATTACCTAATCCCGCGAGACCGAAAGGACAGGATATGCGATTTCTCAAGCGGGTATGGGTCTGGTTCGACGATGTGACCGGTGTTTCCGCGATAATTATGCCGCTGCTGGATCACCCGGTCCCGCGGGCACGCAAATCTGCTTGGTTCTATGTGCTAGGCAGTGCGACTCTCATAGCCTTCCTGATCCAGGTTGTAACCGGTATCGCACTCGCAAGCGGCTATGTTGCATCTTCGGGCGAAGCATACAGCACGCTGGTATTTATCACCGGCACGCCTTTTGGACGGATTATACGAGGCATCCATTCTTTCGGGGCATCCGCGATGGTGATCCTGATCGGCCTGCATACCATTCGCGTATACCTTATGGCTGCCTATAAGTATCCGCGTCAGGTGAATTGGCTTACCGGAGCCGGTTTGTTGCTGCTGACGTTGTTGATGCTATTCACTGGCCAACTCCTGCGTTGGGATCAGACGGGTTTTTGGTCCGTGGTGATTGCGGCCGAACAGGCGGGACGAGTGCCGGTCATCGGCAACTGGCTGGGACACTTCATTCTGGCGGGAGACACCGTTGGCGGCGCCACCTTGAGTCGCTTCTTCGCCGCCCACGTTTTCTTCATTCCGGGACTTATTTTCCTTCTTGTGGGGTTCCATCTCTACCTGGTTGTCCATAACGGAATTTCTGAGCCTCCGGCGATCAGTCACCCCGTGGATCCGAAAACCTATCGCTCCTGGTACCATGCGTTGCTGGCTCGCGATGGGGAGCCATTTTGGCCGTACGCCGTGTGGCGCGACGTGGTTTTTGGGTTTCTAGTGGTCTTGACCGTTGTGGCCCTTGCCATAATCATAGGTCCTCCGGCACTCGGAAAGCCGCCCGATCCTACCATCGTCGAGGCCACGCCACGGCCTGAATGGTACTTTCTCTGGTACTACGCCATACTCTCCTTGATCCCGAAATGGTCGGAAGATCTGGTCATGGTTTGGGCCCCCGCACTCTTTGGAGCGGCGCTGATTCTGCTCCCGTTGGTTGCGGGCAAAGGCCAGCGCAGTCCGCTCCGCCGCCCATGGTCCTTCGTCATCGTGGCCTTTGTTCTTTTTATGATTGGGTACTACGGCTTCGTTGGCCAGATCGCGCCGTGGTCGCCACGAATGGACGCGCCTCCCTTGCCTGCGCGGGTGGTCGGTGTGGACAGCGGACCTATTGCTGACGGTGCCAGGGTATTTCACGACAAGGGCTGCGAATATTGTCACAAGGTGTCAGGGTATGGCGGTATCCGTGGGCCCGATCTCACATACGCAGGTGATAACATGACGGCTGCGCAGATGACGACACGCATCTATAGCGGCGCTACCAACATGCCGTCCTACAACGGCAATATTACTTCGGAGCAATTATCCGCATTGCTTGCCTTCCTAAATTCTCGCCATCGCCAGGCGGTATTGGCGCCGTCTAGGCCGCCTCAGTAAAAGGAGAATTACCATGTGTGCAGATTCACTCGAGCCGCCGAAGAACTGGAACGAGAGATCCCTCGCCAGCTTAATCGAGCATATTGTTGAAACACACCATGTCTTCTGCCGGCGAGAAGTGGTCCGGCTTGCCCCCCTTTTCAAGGAGGTCATTGACACGCATGGGAAAGACCATCCTGAACTGAAGCTCCTTCAGACACTTTTTTTCAAAATGAGCAGGGATCTTTCGATGCATTTGCTCAAAGAGGAACAAACGCTGTTCCCTTACATTACGCGAGTTGAGGAAGCTGTAGACCGGAACAATCCAGTCTCTTGGCCGCCGTTCGGCACGGTGGAAAACCCAATCCGGATGATGGTTCTCGAACACGACCAAACCGACGAAGAAATCAAGGAGATCCGTAAGCTTAGCAAGGAGTACACGCCGCCTGCCGATGCTTGCGACCGTTATACAGCCCTCTACGAAGGCCTGGCAGCCTTCGACCGGGACATGCAGCGGCACATTGACTTCGAGAACAATCTTCTATTTTCCCGGGCGGTTGCGATGGAAGAACGGGCTTGCACAGGACAGAAAGTGGCAGAAAGGTAACTCAGGCTCGTGCAGCAGTCGGGGTATGACCGCCGCTTTGCTCTGTTCGGTAGATCCAACGAGGACTCCGTGAGGCGTGAAACTCCGCCACGGGAAGGTACCGATGATCCGCGTAAAACGTGTGTATGAATCAATCAGCAACTCAAACGGAACTGGACAGCGCATCGAGCGATTGGCCAAGAAGAGTCAAGACGGCCTCGCTAGAAACCAAGCATTGGCTCAAAAACGTGGTTCCCAGGTCGCCTGAGTCTTGTGAGCACAGATCAAGAACCCGCTGGTTGCGATTTAATGAAATAGGCGCACCATGCCTGCCGGTAAGAATTTATCGGCTTCGCAGACGGTGGAAATGCATGAGAGAGAGAATATCCCTGGAAAAGGGCGTTGCGTTTGGAGTGATGTTTATCATTTCGGGCAGTACGAATCACCCATTGCTCCGTTAGCAGGATTGGGGCCATAAAGAGTGAGAGGTCGTCATGATCAACGTAACTACGGTTATTTTGTACTCTACCGTGACAGCCGTTGCGACCGGGCTTGGAGTCATCCCTCTATTTTTCTCCAAAAATATCCCGAAGTTGTGGATGAGTGTGGCGAGCGCCCTTGCCAGTGGGGTATTGCTAGCGGCTGCATTCGATCTCATTCGCCAGGGAACAAACGATAATACGCCGCTCACCATAATTGGCATCGCAGCGGGATTAGCTTTAATCACCATCAGCAAAAAGTGGCTAGATAAACGCAACGCTCCCGAAGTTGGTGATCTCGCGACAGCAGACGTGCTGAAAGCAATCATTATCGTTGGCGTCATGACGATCCACTCCTTTCCTGAAGGCATTGCCATCGGGCTTTCCTTTGGAAAGGGTCAGTCGTTCGGATTCCTGATCAGTCTCGTGCTCGCGTTGCACAACATTCCGGAAGGACTTGCTATCGGCCTGGTTCTTGTTCCCAAGGGCGTGAAGATTTGGAAAGCCGGGCTTTGGAGTATTTTTTCCAGTCTGCCTCAGCCATTGATGGCGGTGCCAGCCTTTCTCCTAGTGATCGTATTTGAACCATTTCTTCCGTTCGGATTGGGGTTAGCTGCAGGCGCAATGATCTGGATGATCGGAGCGGAGGTTCTGCCGGGTGCCTGCGGCAAGGCCCCACCCGATAGTATTGGTATCGCTCTGACGGTCGGCGTTATCCTCATGATAACTATTGAGTTTTTCATTCGATGAGGATGCAAGAGAGTTGTGAGGATCATATGAATGCACATGCGAAGAGTCCCGCCGATTTGCTGGAAACCAAATATCGAATTAAGCGTGTGTATGATCCGGTCAGCAACTCAGACGGGACTCGACTGCTCGTCGAACGATTGTGGCCGAGAGGCGTGAAGAAAACCTCGTTAGAGATTAAGGCTTGGCTCAAAGATGTGGCGCCGAGCACAGAGCTGCGAAAATGGTTCAGCCACGACCCCACTAAGTGGAATGACTTTTGTAGCCGCTATCTGGCCGAACTGCAGGCTAACCCTGATGCATGGCGGCCAATCATAGAGGCTACGCGCCATGGGCCGGTCACCCTGATCTACAGTTCGCATGACACCGAGCACAACAATGGCGTTGCGCTCAGAGACTTCTTGATGCACCGTTCGTGAGCACCATCGAGGGATTAGGACCCATGACCAAGGCAACAACGGAACTCCACAATAGCCAGCGGTCTCTGATCGAACGACTGTTAGAGGCATGCGGCGGCAGCTACCCGCCTGAGACTCGCAGGAAGTACTACATAACCGGACCACAATGGGCGGCAGCGTACCAAGGACAAGCCCTCTTCCATGCTCCAACTCGCGAATCGGTGTCTCCCGCCGAGGTGATGCATCACTTTGCCGAAATTGGTATCGGATATTGGGCAACCCACGATACAGACATAATTCGGACGGAAGATCTGATGACCGACCGCCAGCCGGAAATCCTCGCCGGTCTGAAGAGGTCCCTCGCTGAGAATGGGCTACGTTGTTCGATGGTGACCTGTGAAACCTTCTTTCATGCTGTCTGGAGTGCTGGCCCAGCGGCTGAATCGTCCGATGTGCGGACCTATGCCGCAGAACGCTTGAAAAATGTCGTCCGCATAGGCCATGAACTCGGCGCCGGGTTCGCAGTTTATTGGCCAGGGACCTTGGGATACCTAATGCAGGGCGTGATTGACGAGCCGCAAACCCTTCGGTGGTTTGCCGAGGCCCTCAATACCGCGTGCGACGAGGACATCCGCTTTGCGAAAGAGAGGAACGAGCCAACGCTGAAGCATTGTCTTGAGGCCAAGCCCTTTGAACCTCAAGCAGAAATTATCCTTCCCACGACAGACGCCATGCTCGGATTCATCCACTCAGGACTTTTGACCCATTCTGAGATGGTCGGAGTCAACCCGGAATACCTGCATGAGTTGATGTGGGGCGGTGCTCCGCGCGCATCACTGGCCCGGGCACTCGTAGCTGGGAAGCTCTGGCACTTTGATGTCAACGACGGCTACCGCCTGAAGCATGACGTGGATCTTCCGGTGGGCCTTGTCAATCCACTCGACTGGCTAAACGTGTTGATGCTGCTCCGCGCTTACGGCTATAACGGGCCATTTAATTATGACTTCAAGCCGCCTCGCACCACGAGCAACTGGGGTGTTTTCAAGGTGAGCTTTCCGACTGCCGTTGACCGATTCATCACACTTTGGGAAATGGCCGGTGAAGCGCTTGCCGACTCGGTCATTCACGAAGCAACTGAGGCCCTAAAGTCTGGGCCGCAAACATCTGGTGTCAATAGCGCACAGGAAATCTTTGATGCAAATAGGGAACTGCTCACGCTCCACGAAGTGATTGCGCATCGCCTGGTTCAGATTCTGATTGGGACACACCGCGGACGCACGTTCTTCGGACCATAGTAGTGAAAATAAATTATTTCAATAATGGTGGAACATAGCGATGAGTGCAACCTCGGTGAACTTGTATCCGTACCGGGTCGTGAATTTCTGGCAGTCCACGAACGGGAAGAAGGTCGTCATGGCTCTGACTGGGGTCATGATGTTCCTTTTCGTGATCGGTCATCTGTTTGGAAATCTCCTGGTATTCGCAGGACGGGCACGAATCAACGCGTATGCGCAATTTCTGCATTTCGATGACAGTTTGCTCTGGATAGTTCGGAGCACCCTGATCATCGCGGCCGGTATGCATGTTGTTGTGACCACACAACTCGCGTTGCGGAACAAGAAGGCCCGACCGATCAGCTATCTGCGCAAGGAAGCGATCAATTCCTCCTACGCCTCACGCACCATGTACTGGAGCGGTCCCATCGTTCTAGCCTTCGTCATCTTTCACCTGCTGCAGTTCACAGCCGGCTACATCCATCCTGAAACGAGATTCATCGCGGACGATGTTTACCACAATCTGGTGACGGGCTTTCGGGTATGGTGGGTCTCCGCATGGTATGTCTTCGCTGTCTGCCTACTCGGGCTCCATCTGCGCCACGGCCTATGGAGCATGTTGCAGTCGGTTGGGCTAGCCCATTCGCTTCGCAAGGAGGGGGCACTCAAACAGGCTGCGTTGATCGTCGCCGTTCTCATTGTTCTGGGATATATATCCATCCCAATCAGCATTCTGCTGGGGTTCCTAAAATGAAGCTCAATGCAAATATTCCTTCCGGTCCGATTGAACAGGAGTGGGACAAGGCCCGTTTTGATATGAAGCTGGTCAATCCCGCCAACAAGCGCAAGCACTCACTGATTGTTGTCGGTTCTGGCCTCGCGGGGGCATCCGCGTCCGCGTCACTCGGTGAACTTGGCTACAACGTAAAGTGCTTTTGCTTTCAGGATTCACCGCGCCGCGCGCATTCGATCGCCGCTCAGGGCGGCATCAATGCGGCAAAGAACTACCCAAACGACGGGGACAGCATTTACCGCCTCTTTTACGACACGTTAAAGGGCGGTGATTTTCGTGCTCGCGAAGCCAACGTATACCGACTGGCACAGATCAGTGTGAACATCATCGACCAGTGTGTGGCACAGGGCGTTCCCTTTGCTCGAGAGTATGGCGGCTTGCTAGCCAACCGGTCCTTTGGCGGCGCCCAGGTGTCTCGCACGTTCTACGCACGCGGGCAGACGGGTCAGCAGCTTCTTCTCGGCGCCTATCAGGCCCTCGAACGTCAGGTGTACGCGGGTACCGTGACTATGATTCCGCGCACGGAAATGCTGGATCTCATTGTGATTGACGGCCACGCACGAGGCATTGTCGCGCGCAATCTGGTAGATGGTGAGCTCAGCGTGCACATCGCCGACGCAGTCATTCTCGCGAGCGGAGGATATGGGAATGTCTACTATTTGTCCACCAATGCCAAGGGTTCCAACGCCACAGCAATTTGGCGCGCTTACAAGAGGGGAGCACTGTTTGCCAACCCTTGTTTCACGCAGATCCATCCAACCTGCATCCCCGTTTCCGGCGACTATCAGTCGAAGCTAACGCTGATGAGTGAATCGCTTCGAAACGACGGACGCATCTGGGTTCCAAAAACAAAAGGCGATCAGCGGTCTCCCAATCAAATACCGGAAGACGAACGCGACTACTATCTCGAACGACGTTACCCAAGCTTTGGAAATCTTGTGCCGCGCGATGTCGCCTCGCGCAATGCCAAGCAGGTCTGTGATGAAGGCTATGGAGTGGGAACGAGCGGACTCGGTGTTTACCTCGATTTTTCAGATGCCATCTCCCGTTTGGGCGAGAAGACCATTCGCGAGCGCTACGGAAATCTCTTCGATATGTACCAGCGCATCACGGATGAGGATCCTTACAAGAGCCCGATGCGTATCTATCCAGCCATGCATTACGCCATGGGGGGCTTGTGGGTAGATTATCAATTGCAAAGCACTATTCCAGGCTTGTTTGTCCTGGGTGAAGCGAACTTCTCCGACCACGGCGCGAACCGCCTCGGCGCCAGCGCATTGATGCAGGGGCTCTCGGATGGATACTTCATCATTCCGTACACCGTGGGAAATTATCTCGCGATAAATCGATTCGCGAGAGTTGATGAATCGCACGGTGAAGTACAAAACACTGTCACCACCGTCCGGCAAACGATTGATAAGCTACTCTCTATCCGAGGCAGGCGCACCGTCGATTCCTTCCATCGTGAGTTGGGCACAATCGTATGGGACCATTGCGGCATGGCGCGCACGGCTCAGGGTCTCGATACTGCCATTGGTAAAATCCGTGCACTGCGCGAGGAGTTTTGGCAGAACGTTACTGTTCCCGGCAGCGGCGACGACCTGAATCAGAACCTGGAAAAAGCAGGCCGCGTGGCCGACTTCTTCGAGTTGGCCGAGTTGATGTGTATCGACGCCCGTGAGCGAAATGAATCTTGCGGTGGGCATTTTCGCGAGGAATATCAGACTTTGGACGGCGAAGCCCAGCGCGACGACGAGCATTATTCCTACGTGGCGGCATGGGGTTACCGCGGTCCAGACAAACCTCCAGAACTCACCAAGGAACTACTGGAATTTCACAACCTTCATCCCAGCCAGAGGAGCTACAAGTAATGAAATTTACGCTGAAGATCTGGCGCCAGAAGTCCCACGACGAAAAGGGTTCATTCGTCAGCTATCCCATGGAGGATGTCAGCCCCGAAATGTCGATACTTGAATGCCTCGATGTGCTCAACGAAATGCTGATCGAGCGTGGCGAAGAGCCTGTGGCATTCGATCACGACTGCCGCGAAGGTATCTGCGGCGCGTGCGGGTTCATGATCAATGGCGTAGCACATGGCCCCGAGCGCGCCACCACCGTTTGCCAGTTGACCATGCGGCATTTCAGGTCGGACGATGAACTCATCATCGAACCATGGCGCGCGAAGGCGTTTCCTCTTATCAAGGACCTCATCGTGGACCGCCGCTCGTTCGATCGCATCATTGAAACCGGAGGATACATCTCCGTCTCAACAGGTCAGGCGCCCGACGGTAACGCAATCCTCGTTGGTAAGGAAGCAGTGGACCAGGCAATGGACGCTGCCGCCTGTATTGGTTGCGGAGCCTGCGTGGCCGCCTGTCCGAACGCGTCATCAGCGCTCTTTACCGGAGCGAAGATCGCGCATCTCGGGATTCTTCCGCAGGGCAAGGCAGAACGAGACAGTCGCGCTTTACAGATGGTCGCACAGATGAATGCCGAACTCTTCGGCAACTGCACTAACATCGGCGAATGCACAGGCGTATGTCCGAAGAGCATTTCGCTCGAAGTGATCGCCATTATGAATCGCGATTATCTGCGTGCAAGCTGGAAAAAACGCGATGCTTTGGAAGCTACCATTTCACCTGCCGTAGAGTAGGACACACACCGAAGCTGAGGCTCGGCTGCAAACGAGCTAACCCCGATATGAAACATCTTAGGGAGCAGAAAATGAGTCTTGCAAATGCAAGCAATCTTGGCTTTCCACGGATGGGCAGGCACCGTGAGCTGAAGTTTGCCTTGGAGAAGTACTGGAATGGCGAAACAGACGAAGATACTCTTCTCAGAGCGGCAAAGAGCCTGCGCAAAGAGCATTGGCAGTTGCAGGTGGAGGCCGGCATTGGCGTCCCTCCGTCGAACGACTTCTCGCTTTACGATCATGTCCTCGATATGGCAGCTGCCGTCGGAGCCATTCCGCGGCGCTTCAACTGCGCCAGCGGACCCGCGAGTCTGCAGACATATTTCGCGATGGCGCGTGGAACTCAACAGGCTCCAGCCCTCGAAATGACCAAATGGTTCGACACAAACTATCACTTCGTTGTTCCCGAGTTTGAAGCTGGAATGCGCTATGAACTGCGATCGAAAAAGGCCCTGGAGGATTATCTGGAGGCAAAAGCACAGGGTATCGAGACTCGCCCGGCACTGCTCGGCCCGGTCTCATTTGTGTTGCTCGGCAAACCCACTGAAACTAGCGTCACACGCGAGCAGGTGTTGAGCTCCATTCTCCCTTTGTACGATGAGCTTTTGGAGAACCTGTCTTCTGCCGGAGCAGAGTGGGTTCAAATCGATGAACCTTGTCTCTGCTTTGATCTTGATCGCGTGGCTCAGAACCTGTATCGCGACGCATACGCGACGCTGACCGGCAATCGCTCTCTGCCAAAGTTCATGCTTACCACCTACTTCGGTGATCTGGGGTCAAACCTTGATTTGGCGCTGGAGCTTGGCCCTGCGGGTCTTCATCTCGATCTTGTTCGCGCTCCGAGACAACTCGACACACTTCTAGCCAAAAAGATTCCCGCGGTCAAGGTTTCATTGGGCTTGGTAGATGGCCGCAATGTGTGGCGCACCGATATCCACAAGGCCGTTGGTTCTCTGGAAGCGGCGATTAGCGTTCTCGGGAAGGATCGCGTAGAAGTGGCACCGTCATGCTCTCTTCTGCACTCGCCTTTCGATCTTGACGCAGAAGCACGGCTCAACGGGGTGGTGCGCACCTGGATGGCGTTTGCCAAGCAAAAGCTGGGGGAAGTTGCACTTCTTGCAAAGGCCATCGATGGTAGAGATGTGATTCGGGAGGCGCTTGCCGACAATATGAAAGCGATGCAATCGCGCAAGACCTCTTCTCGCGTTCACAACGAAGAGGTAGAAAGCCGTTTGGCGGCTGTCAATATATCGATGACCAGCCGGAAGAATCCGTATGCGGTGCGCCGTCTGCGGCAGGCAGAAGCGCTGTCCCTTCCCACGTTGCCTACGACGACGATCGGTTCGTTTCCTCAGACATCTGAAGTTCGGAAGATGCGCGCGGCCTTTCGCAATGGAAAGATCGATTCGCAGACCTACAACAAGTTTCTCGAAGAAGAGACGGCGCGTTGCATTCGTTTCCAGGAAGAAGTTGGTCTCGATGTCTTGGTGCACGGAGAATTTGAACGCAACGACATGGTTGAGTACTTTGGCGAGCAACTGGATGGCTTCGTGTTTAGCGAAAATGGCTGGGTACAGAGCTTCGGATCGCGCTGTGTGAAGCCACCGATCATCTATGGTGACGTGTCGCGCCCAAAACCAATGACAGTCCGGTGGTCGCAGTATGCGCAGTCACTGAGTGACCGACCCGTAAAGGGAATGCTGACCGGCCCGGTCACGATTCTGCAATGGTCCTTTGTGCGAGACGATCAACCCCGGTCCCAGACCTGCCGGCAAATTGCCCTGGCGATTCGGGACGAGGTTGAAGACCTAGAGGCAGCGGGCATTCGAGTGATCCAGATCGACGAACCCGCGATCCGTGAAGGCTTGCCGCTCCGCAGGGCGGACTGGCCAGAATACCTGGACTGGAGCGTGAATGCATTTCGTCTGGCCTCCTCAGGAGTTGCGGACAGCACGCAGATTCATACACACATGTGCTACTCCGAGTTCAACGACATCATCGATTCCATTGTAAAGATGGATGCGGATGTGCTCTCAATCGAGTGCTCCCGCTCCCGTATGGAACTTCTGGACGTATTCCATCGTGTTCATTATCCGAACGAGATCGGTCCTGGCGTGTATGACATTCACTCGCCTCGTGTCCCCGACAACAGAGAGATCGAAACCCTTCTGCGCAAGGCTCTGGAGGTTCTCAGTCCCGATCAGCTATGGGTCAATCCGGACTGTGGACTCAAGACAAGAGGCTGGACAGAAGTGCGGCTGGCTCTTGGAAATATGGTAGCTACCGTGGCAACACTGCGTGCATCCATTGCGTCTTGACAAGGGACAGTACCAGTTGAGAGCAGGAAGATGGTTCTGCGCCGGGGATGGTCCGGGCGCATCCCCACTGACCGCATTACCAACGAACCGCAGGGAGAATCATGCCCCGCCCGCCCAATGGGTTAACCGCCCCTGTCACACACAGAAGATGGGCGCTAACAACGCCCAGCGGCAGCAACAGAGTTGGTGGGGTCGGCGCCCGACCATGTGACATCCGCAGTGGGACCGTAGGTAGACGGAACTTTGCGACCGAGCACGCCCAAAATCACGGTGAGCTGAGTGCGATGGTGGGCAGTATGCAGCACCCGGCGCCAGAATACCCAGATGCGCTGACGTTTGACGTCGAAGAAAGGAACGGTCTCCATCCACCAGGGCTCCTGCTGCTGGGCAAAGAAGTCAAGCCGGTCGAGAACGAGCTCAATGAAACGATTACAAGCGGTTTCTACCGTAAGGAACGAGGGCAGAACTTTCTCAGGAGCGGGCTCGGGCGTATGAAGGAACTCACCGAAGAAGCGCCGTTCGGAGAGGAGCTGATGACGGAATATCTCACCCACACTGCTAGAGCGGGGGTACGGTTTGAAGTCGAGATCGGCGTCCGTGAACTCTTTCCACGTGGACGCGACTTTGTTCGATTCGCTGACGTAGGTATCCAGAAGGTGCTGGAAGACGGGGTTGGTCGTGCGGGGAACTGCAGTGTCGGGAATAGCGATCCAGGCGTAATGCATGGCGACTCCTTTCCTGCTTGCCATCGGAGGAAACCTTGCCGTCTCTGGAAAACATTGGTCGCCTCCTCAGCTTTGTGCCGATAGCGGGAACACATCACATTCTACCTTACTAGACACGCAATACGCTGATCGCACGCACTGTCCGGTGCTTAACCGCCCTATCTCCGAACCTTGGCTTTGACTGAGTATCCGTGCCACCAAACCCTTTTGAAGCGAATGTTCGAGCGGAAGGCGCTCAATCTCGATTGGCGCAAAATTGCCAGAGTCACTCATCGACCCCGGCAGCGTTCGACGGCGGATGAATTCTCTCCTTTTTCAGTTGCGTGTAATTGACCGGCATAACAGTTATTAACCGCCGTTTTGACCGGCAACCGGACTGCTTCCCTGCCGCCGCCGAGTTTTTCTCGACAAAATAGTTCCATTTTGTCCATAGTCGACTATGCTTTTCGCAGTTTGGCGAGACGAGTCATCGGTTCAGATTTGGGTTGGGTTTAAACGACATATTCCCTTGACAGGGCAAGCTGAAAACGGCACAGGTTGCATTTTTACGCAATCATCTCTCCAATTTTTCGTGGCTGTTGGAGGCGTGTTACAAGATACCTGTTATGCCTGCATACACACCGAATCCAGCTGAGAGCAAGATAGCCAATGCGACCACAATGGCATAGCCATCTTTAAGGCGGTGAGGCTCCGGTAAACGGCGTGCGAGCAGATACAAAAAGCCGAGTACGATTGGTAGTAACAGTGCGTTCATGACCTGTACACCGACGCTAACGCTCACTAGGTTGACGCCAGAGGCCACGAACAGTCCACCGACCACTAGCGATGCGGTGTAAATGCCATAAAACCAGGGTGCTTCCCTTGGGGCATGTTCTAGTGAATGCTTTACACCTAGTACCTCGCCCATTGTGCGCGCCGCAGTCAGCGTCACGACAATCGTCGCTACAAGTGCTGAGCCGATCATGCCCATTGCAAACAAAAGCTTTCCTGCATCCTCACCGAGAAATGGCGTAATTGCCTGGGCGATTTGCTGAACGGTGTCAAGGGTGGCACCGGTATGGGCTCTCCCAAGGGTCGCCGCAGTCGCAATCAGAACCGCCGCCATAATCACTTGCGTGACAATTGCACCGAATGCAGTATCCCAACGCGCGGCACGTAGATCATCAATCGTCAGCTTCTTCTCGATCACCGCTGATTGTTGATAAAAGACCATCCATGGCATGATGACAGCACCGATGTTGGCAGCGACCAAATAGAGGTATTTTGGTTCCTTCCAAGAAATAGACAGCGAACCGGACAGGATCGCGGCCGGGTCTGGATGAGCGCGCCAGGCAACGACCAGAAACACCAATTCAAAAGCGCCAATGCACATGGCGATGCGTTCTACGGATAAGTATGAGCTGGTATAAGCCATGATGACCAGCCCACCGACGACGATGGTCATTGTCAGCGATACAGGCACGCCGAACATCAGACCGGCCCCTGCCAAGCCGCTCAATTCACTCAGCAAGGCCCCTATACAGGCAAGCACCAGAGTACCGACCGACAGTAAGGCCCAGCCACGCCCAAAATGTTGCTGAATCAAGTCGCCGTGCCCTTTACCCGACACGATACCCAACCGTACCGTCAACTCCTGAACGACGAAAAGGATCGGCGCAAGGATCAATTGCAGCAGCAGGAGCTGGTAACCCCATTGTGCGCCGCTGTGATCACGCTTCCTGCATCGGTATCGGCCAACATCACGACAATGCCGGGCCCGGTTACGGCCGCAAAACGCACCCAACGAGCACGGTGAAATAGAGGAGCTCGCTGTACGGCAGAAGTCATAAATACGGTTACTCAAGGATAAATACCATCACGATGGTAAATGGTATTACCGAGACCTCCGACCGGACTTTCGGCATAGAAGCCAGTACAGATGAACCATTGCTCTAGAGGGCAGAGTGAACAAGTCTTGATGGTATCGGTCTAGGCAGTCATCGCACGCTGCACGATGCGACGCTCGGTGAGGGGACGATGGATGATGGATGATGATACATGTCGTGAGTGGTCTTTCATTTGCCGCCATGATTGCTGGATGCCTTTTCTCGACCGCGAGCATCCGACTCACCTCCGCTGCTCTTCTCAGCGTAACGTCCAAGATGCGTTCTTCTTCTCGCTCGAGCCTTTTCGGGAGAGTATCTTATGAACAGTTTTAGCAGTAAGTCGAGATTGAGGATTGACACTCACACCTATGAAATATTCCGGCTGAGCGCGCTAGCTAAAGACGGTGTCGTACTCGAACTTTTGCCTTATTCTCTGCGCATCCTTCTCGAGAATCTTTTACGCCATGAAGACGGCAAGAGCGTGACGGAGGCGGATATTCACTTTGTGGCGAAGTGGGATGCGAAGGCCGAGCCATCGCGCGAAATCGCATACAACCCTGCGCGGGTACTGATGCAGGACTTTACCGGCGTACCGGCCGTGGTCGATCTCGCAGCCATGCGTGATGCAATGCGAACACTTGGAGGTGATCCGGCAAAGATCAACCCATTGCAGCCAGCGGAACTGGTCATCGACCATTCAGTGCAGGTAGATCAATATGGCACCAACGATTCCTATTCAATCAACACGGAGTTGGAGTTTCAGCGGAATCGCGAGCGATATGCGTTTTTGAAGTGGGGCCAAGCCGCGTTTCATAATTTGTCTGTTGTACCGCCTGGAATGGGCATCTGCCACCAGTTAAACCTGGAGTATCTGGCGAGGGTTGTTTTCACCACGCCGCCAGATACGAAGGGAGTCGTACAGGCGTACCCCGACACACTGGTCGGTACCGACTCGCACACCACGATGGTCAACGGCCTCGGTGTTCTCGGTTGGGGTGTAGGCGGCATTGAGGCGGAAGCGGCAATGCTCGGCCAGCCAGTGTCGATGCTGGTGCCGCAGGTCGTTGGCTTTAAGTTGCTGGGGGAACTGCGCGAAGGCAGCACGGCAACCGATCTGGTACTAACCGTAGCAGAAATACTCCGTAAGTTCGGTGTTGTCGGCAAGTTTGTGGAGTTTTATGGGCCCGGTATCAGCGAGCTTACGTTGGCCGACCGCGCCACAATCGGGAATATGGCGCCAGAGTATGGCGCGACCTGCGCCATTTTCCCCGTCGATGGAGAGACGCTCCGCTATCTCCGCCTGACCGGCCGCAGCGAGGAACAGATCGCATTGGTGGACGCGTATTACAAGGAACAGGGCCTGTTCCACACTGCGAGCACACCAGAGGCAAAGTACTCCGCGACCTTGTCGCTCGATCTGGCAACTGTCGAGCCGAGTGTAGCTGGCCCCAGGCGTCCTCAGGATCGTGTGCGTCTGAGCGGAGTTGCTGTGAGTTTCAAAAAGCAGTTGCCTGCGCTGAAAGGCCCGAACGCGAGCGCTGATGATGAACGCCAGGTTTGGAGGTGGGATGCTGAGGGTGGCCATCCGGCTGAAAGCGAAAACAACAACGCCAAAGGCTCGCCGGAGCCAGGTAGAGCCACCTCAGTACAAGACCGCTTCGGAGTGAGTGTGGACAAGTATCTTGACCATGGTTCAATCGTGATTGCCGCGATTACAAGTTGCACGAATACATCCAATCCATCGGTCATGCTGGCGGCGGGGCTGCTCGCGAAGAAGGCCGTCGAGAGGGATCTGCAAGTTCCACCCTGGGTGAAGAGTTCGTTGGCTCCAGGTTCGCGCGTGGTCACGAATTATCTCGATAAAGCAGGACTCAAGCCATATCTCGACAAGCTGCGCTTCAATATTGTGGGCTACGGCTGCACGACCTGCATTGGCAACTCCGGACCGTTGCCACCGGATGTGGCGAAGGCCATTGAGGACCATGGTCTCGTGGCTGTTTCCGTATTGAGCGGCAATCGCAATTTCGAAGGCCGTATCAACTCCGATGTGCGGGCAAATTACCTTATGTCCCCACCGCTGGTTGTGGCGTTCGCGTTGGCCGGTCGCATCGATCACGACTTTGACAAGGACCCGCTCGGCACAACCAAGCACGGGCAGCCTGTTTATCTGCGGGATATCTGGCCGTCTCAGAAGGAGATACAGAGCGCGTTAGCCGGTTCGATCGACTCCAATATGTTCCGCAAAGAGTATTCGTCCGTGAGCGAAGGTGACAGCAACTGGCAGAGCCTGCCGTTCCCAAGGGGCAGTACCTACGGCTGGGAAGCCAACTCCACCTACATCCGAAAAGCGCCCTATTTTGACGGCATGCAAGCCAGTCCCACGGCGGTCGAGGATATTCATGGCGCGCGTGTGCTCGCTATACTAGGCGACAGTGTGACGACGGACCATATATCTCCTGCAGGATCGATCAAGCTAAAGAGTCCGGCAGGCAAGTACCTGACCGAACACGGGGTGAAGCCGGCGGAATTCAACAGCTACGGCTCGCGTCGCGGCAACCATGAAGTGATGGTGCGCGGGACATTTGCCAATGTTCGGCTACGCAATAAATTGGCGCCGGGTACGGAGGGTGGTGTGACGCGTCTTCTGCCGGGAGGCGAACCCATGAGTATTTTTGACGCCGCCATGCGTTATGCCGAGAAAAAGACGCCTCTGGTTATCGTGGCAGGCAAAGAGTATGGTTCCGGCTCCTCCCGCGACTGGGCGGCCAAAGGAGTGAAGTTGCTGGGTGTGCATGCAGTGATCGCCGAGAGTTTCGAGCGGATTCATCGGTCGAATTTGGTCGGCATGGGAATTCTGCCCTTGCAGTTCGAAACGGGCCAGAACTTCGAATCAATAGGCCTGACGGGCGAGGAAGTTTTTGAGATTGCCGGTTTGCGCAGGATGCTGGACACGAAGTTTGCCGATGGTCGTAGTCTGACCGTAAAGGCCAAGCCCTCTGACGGGCAGGCGAAGACGTTTACCGCGCTCGTGCGTATCGACACTCTGCAGGAGATTCTGTATTACCAGCACGGGGGTATCTTGCAGTACGTGCTGCGGCAACTGTGTGGGAACGCGTAAAGTGTCCGTCCGGTCGCGGGCATACTGCTTCCGCCGCCTGCATCCTCTCGACAGAAGAGGTTGAGAATGCAAGAGGCCCTTTGTCAGGGTGAGGAAGCTCCCCCTCTCTCCTCCCTCTGCGACGCTTAACTGTCTAGTGGCGATGGACTGAGCTCTTCTGGTACCCCCACGCTCGCCACAAGTAGACGTTGACCATTCACTTTGAGGTCGTGAGAAATGCAAGTAGAATCCGGAATTCCTGAAATGCAGATGATACGGGCAGAACCCAGCATTGACGAATATCTTCGTAAAAGATTGATGCCCGTCGAGGGTGCAATTCCACTCCTTGATGGCATTGAGATGTTCGGGAACTCGGTTCCTGCCGGAAAAGTAGGCGGTGACCTCTTTGAGTACATCAACTTTCAGCAACGCTACGACATCGATACCCGGATCGCTCGTGCTCAACACCTTTCTCAGAGGTACCTGAAGCCTGTTTTAGAAGGGACAACACCGGAAGATGAAGTCGATCTTCATGTGCATTGGCTGGAGTCCCGACCAGACTTTACGATCGCCGATGCAACCCAGTACAGAAAAGCCAAGAGTTCTGAGCAGCTAAGAATCGCCGAGGCGCTCCAGGAACTCTACACCACTGCGGGAGTGTTGCTGGTAGATGCCCAGGGACACGGAATCATTGCGGCAAAGATTGCGTCGACCGTGCATGACACTTTTCATACGGCCATGCTCTCTGAACTGGACTGCAACGGTAGAGCAACTCCGGAGATGTTCGAGAGAATTAACCTCAGGCTTGCGCGGTCTGTTACCGCCCGGAACGCGTTAGGCCGGGGCATGGAAGACAGTCCCAGGGAGATCGCAACCCTGTTATACGGTGAGATACACCCGGACGGGCTCTTCCGCTTTATAAACTTCGGCCATCCTCCACCACTGGTGTTCTCCTCGGAATATGGAAGATTCATGGAGATCAGGAAGTGTTGTATGGTGCAATTTCCTCCGCTTGGACTCGAAATTCCCGAGGACCATCCTGACCGAAGCAAGTATATTTCCATCAAGCTACGCAAAAGCCAGATGAATGCCGCCGACTTGGCAGAAATTATGCTGATGGGCAGAGGAGACATCCTATTCCTTTACACGGATGGTGTTTATGATGGCAGCGATGAGCAGGCAAGAAAAGAGTTTGAGCGAATCATTCAGGAATATAAGCAGGAGCCGGCAAAAGATATCTGTAACGCGATCCTCGATCGCGCGATAAGAAATGACGAAAATCTTAGACTGAACGGTGAAACTGACCGCGTCGATGACAAGACCGTGTTTATCGTCAAGAGTATGTAAAGTTGCTCTGGCTCGTCCCGCCTTTCACTACATGACGTTTGTTTCTTCTGAAGTATGAACAATCCATTGTCATGACATGCATGCTCATTGGATGATATGAGCGGATGTGTGGACCAAGTCTCATCGAGGTTCGCAGTGCTTGACTGAGATTTTGGGTGGGATTGTTATTGTCACTCTCGAAGGAGATTAGGATTATGCCGCTTGTATCGTTACGGCAAGTGCTAGACGAGGCAGCCAAAGGCAATTACGGGGTTGGCGCCTTCAACGTTAACAACATGGAACAGATTCAGGCAATCATGGAAGCGGCTAGGGAGACCCAGTCGCCGGTCATAGTCCAGGCCAGCCGGGGTGCACGCAGTTACTCGCAGGATAACTACCTCTCCCATTTGATGATTGCAGCAACCGAGTTGAATCCAGACATTCCGATTGTGATGCACCAGGATCATGGAAACAGCTTTGAAACCTGTGAATCGGCGATCAAGTTTGGCTTCACTAGCGTAATGATGGATGGTTCCCTGAAGGAGGACGGCAAGACTCCAGCCACCTTTGAAGAGAACGTGGAGGTAACCCGCCGCGTGGTGGAATATGCCCACGAGCGCGGTATTTCAGTCGAGGGTGAGATCGGTGTGCTTGGAGGCGTTGAAGATGGCCACGGTGCAGGTGGCAGCGGCCTGGAACATCTAACGGATCCGGATCAGGCGGTGGAATTTGCTCAGCGAACAGGTGTCGACGCCCTGGCTGTGGCCATTGGTACGAGCCACGGCGCATACAAATTCTCAAAGAAGCCCGACGGTAGCGTGCTGAAGATGGATCTCCTCATAGCGATCCACCACCGCCTGCCGAATACGCATCTGGTAATGCACGGTTCGTCCAGCGTGCCTCGGAATCTGCAGGATATCGTGAACAAGTACGGTGGCCATTTGAAGCAGACGTGGGGTGTTCCCGTGGAAGAGATTCAACTGGGTATTAAGAACGGTGTGCGTAAAATCAACGTCGATACGGACAGCCGGCTAGCGATCACCGGTGCAATCCGCAAGGTGTTTGCCGAGTCCCCAGACAAGTTTGATCCGCGCGATTACCTCAAGCCGGCACGTGAGGCCATGAAGACGATTGTGGCGCAACGTATGCACGAATTCGGCCAGGCCAAACATGCAGGTGACTACAAGGTAATTCCGCTGAGCGAGATGGCAAGACGGTATGCATCCGAGCTGATAGCGGCGTAGATCGCACCGCGTCAAAGACACATCAAGGCTGCAGCGATTGTTGTGCATCCACCGACTGTCGACACCGAGGTGCGCACGCAGTTCTCGACCACTCTACGAGTTATCGGCTACGGAAAATCTAATAAGGAAGATGAGGGTTCAGACCTTGGTTTCAAAAATTGCCCCATACGAGGCGTGGCCGCAACGGGGCGTGATGATAAGTTACACGCTGACAACAGGGCATGGTAATTTCCGGATGATGGCATAAGCCTTGGTGGGCAACCGTGAATCATCGATCAAGCCTCGTCTAATGACCAGCAAATCAGCGAACTCTCGAGCGGCAGCAGCGCACACTGCCGCGGGTATCTCTCCAGATTCAAGCAAAACCACAGCACTTGTTCCGAGCCTTTGCTGCAATTGCGCGATACGGCTGTTCGCCGACTCGGCCACCATCTGATGGTACTCACGAGAGTAGTACTCTTCACCCGGCGAGTTAAGCCTCGGTACAACGTGGATTAAAGGAAGAGCGGCCTTGAATTCTCCAGCCAGACGGGCTGGCCAATCAAGGGGCTTCTCGCTGGACAGGCTGAGATCGACGGCGCAGGCAATATGGCCCAAAGTGCCCCACTCCACAGGCGGCCTCGGTTCCATGTGTATGCCCGTCCAAATGGGGCAATCCGTGTCGTGCAGTACCTTGGCCGTGACTGAACTCTCTCGGGCAACCGCTTGTTCAACACAAATGTCCATGTGCAATACGGAGACGCAACCGCGATGCCATACAACGATTGCTCGTTTGCCGCTGTCGTCTCCTTCACAATGCTTCACCACCTGCCATCATCTACATTGCAAGATCAGCTATTCGCCGAGGCGTATCGAGTCCTCAGACCGGGCGGAGTGTTTGCGTGTGTGGACAGCCTGCCATCCATACTCATACAGATCATTCATCTGGGCGACACGATGGGTACTCGCCGATCTGGCGACTTTGGATGGCCGGCTTGAATCTGCCGGATTCGCCTTGATAGACATCGAAATAGGCGGCGGGCAGTTCCGCTTTTCCGGGAGACGCTCGTTTGGCGACCAGAATCCACTGGGCTTGCCGGCTACTGCTCAATCCTTCCTCTGAGTCCTTACGGTCTGGGCAGTGGAAGCAAAGGTTTAAGAAGCGATTCTCGATATGGAATTCGAACCGGAAAAGCATTCTGTGGCCGACATCCACATTTATGTGAGCAGCGACGTGCCGGAAGATACAGACGTCTTGTCGCACAGCGCCTTTATCGGATGCAGAGGCGTCTTTCAGGGATGATCTCGACCGTGAGCAAAACATCAAAGTCCTGATCGATGTTTCTTGATAACCGGTTCGCGTTGCCAAAGGCTGTATGGGTCAAAAAGCCTTCAGTTATCCCTTTGGTCTCCAATACCTTTCACCGGCGCAGCTCTTGCACATCAGCTGCCCATCTTTCATGACCTCGCGCTGATTGAGTACTTCTTCTCTGCACACAGAGCAGGTTGCGCGTGTGCCAGGCTTCCCGACGATCGCAGCCAAATCGACGGTGAGCGTGACCTCCTGGCGTATGAGTAACTCCTCATCCGGAATCCGTTGGTAGGCTTCGAGTTGTCCTTGCCAGCGGCTTGCTGCTTCAGGCACAACTGCAGCCGCGCGAGTACGTGCAATTGGCGAAGGACAGATGCGCCAGGCTCTGCCCGTGACTGAGTCGACAAAGGTAGCGGCAACTTTGCCATAATCCACCACTCGCATGGTGCGGTGCCCTATTGAGCATCCGGTGGCAACACTCACGCCGTCGGAGAAGCAACCGTCGGTTTCGACAAAAGTGAGCAGGCGTTTACCATTTTGCGGCAGCTCAAGCGGAAGTATCTCTCCTGCAAACATCCCCATCCTTACGCCCAACACCTGGCGTGGACATAGGTGCCTGTGCAGAGCAGCCGTCCGTTCGAGCAAGACTTCCAAATCGAAGTGTACGCTCAAGATTGTCATATCCCCTGACTACGAAGGCTTTCTGCTCCCTTGCAAAACCATTGTTCTGACGGGAATCCCATTTTGTCGGCCCAATCGCAGCCAGTGTACATCCGGCTGCGTCCCGACGAAGCAATGCAGCTTCTGAAGATCGCCAGAGAACGGCCCGACACTCCTTCATCGAGCCAACCGGACAAAAAGGTCCGGGTTTCGCGTGTTTTCGTTGACACCTCTCCGTGCCTCCTTACTATTCCCTTGATTTCCTTTGCTACATGCCCAGCTCGCTATCCGGTCGCCAACGGCAGTGCCTCGATTCGTCGTACCATGCTGGCGAACAGCCGCCTGGTCATGTGGCTCTCTGCCAACAGCAGCCAATAGCAGCGGGCATGTTTCGCCAACCGCCGTTGCAAACTGGCCAACGACCACTTTCCTATTCCCTTCGGCAGCACCAGCCGCCGCCACAGATTGCCCAAGTTGTAGACGACCACGCTCAGCCACAACCGCACCGGTGGCAGCTGAGCTGCGTCATCTTTACCGCCTGCTTGCCTTCCTTGATCCATTGATCGGCCGTCCCGCGCTTGTTGTAGAACCGCATCACTCCGCCTGGAGCGAGGCTGCTCTCACAAGAAAGCTAGGCGGTTGCGCCGGAAGTTGTGGACCAGGCAACCTTCATCTCATCAATGGCCTCTATGACGCACACCGAAGTCACGTCCCTGTCCTAGCCATCGCCGCTCATATTCCGTCGCAGGAGATCGGCAGTGGATACTTCCAGGAAACTCACCCTGAATCCCTGTTTAAGGAGTGCAGACATTTCTGCGAGTTGGTCTCCAACCCTGCCCAGATACCGCGGACGCTTGAGATCGCAATTCAAACCGCACTCTCCAAACGGGGAGTAGCCGTGGTCGTGCTGCCGGGGGATGTTGCCTTATTGAATACGGACAATGACGATCGCCGTGTCAATTTCACCTTCGCCCAGCCGCATATTGTTCCACGCCCGGAAGTGCATTGCATTCGGATAATTGTCCCGTCGAAAGATTCTTCGAACTAAAGGTCGCCACGCTTGAGCGCATAAAATATTTCTATGCAGAAGCATTCTCGTCGAGCCCTGGTGCTCAGCCACTTGTCCTTTGAGGATATTGGTTCGCTTGATGTGCCCCTTCGGGAACGAGGCTTTGACATCGAGACTGTCGATGTGGCCACGGTGTGCTTTCCCTTGCAGCAGGCCAAGTCTTGCGATCTACTTGTGGTCCTTGGCGGTCCAATTGGGGTATACGACCAGCAGAATTATCCATTTCTAAAGGATGAGGTAGCATGCATCGGCCAGTGCTTGGCGGCGCGCAAGCCGATTCTAGGTATTTGCCTGGGTGCGCAGCTCATGGCCGCAGCTCTGAACGCTCGCGTTTACCCTGGCCAACACGGTGCGGAGATCGGCTGGTCGCCCCTTCAGGCTGCTCCGAATGCGAATCCACCCGAATGGTTTTCCCCGCTGCTAACCTCTGGGTTGTCACTCTTCCATTGGCACGGGGATACCTTTGATCTCCCGCCAGGCGCGCTTCACCTCGCAAAGACAGAAGTCTATGCGAATCAGGCATTTGTCATCGGAGATTTCGCGCTGGGATTACAGTTTCACCCCGAGGTTACCAGTGTCGGGCTGGAACGCTGGTATGTGGGTCACGCCTGCGAACTGAACAATGCCGGTATTTCCGCCTCCAGCCTTCGGTCTTCCGGCCGCGAACACGCCGCTGCGCTCGAAAAAGCAGCTGCTCATTTCTGGAGGCTCTGGCTTAACTATGTCTTGTAGTCACCAGGTCTCCCTGTTAGTCGCACAACTGCTTACCAGCAGGGCATCTATGCGTGTAGATGAAGAAAGGTCTTCGGTAATATGCGCTGCGCAACACCAACAATCTCGCTGGTACAAAAATCGGGCAGAAACACAGGGAGACCCCGCATACACCCTTAGCAGCCCGTGGTGCAAGTGTCTAAATCTCAGATGAGCGGAACGTATGAGTCTACGGAGAGGTGGCTGCGATAAAGGGCGAGAATCGGGTCATTGCTGGCAGTTACCGCGCCATCCGGGCGATAGCTGCATGTAAGCCACGCAAAAAGACGCCGAAGGAGCCTGACAGCCCGGTTTCTCAGCTCTCGTGGCGTTCCTGCGCCCAGCATCTTGCGCAGGATGAGACTGATATTGAACGCGCCGACGTGGATCAGCAGACGCTTCAAAATATTCTCATGTCCGCGCAAGGTGCAGCGCCGCATTCCACCCGTTTCGTAGCAGTGAGCAAAGCTGCGTTCAACCAACTCGCCACGTCTTCGCAGCAACTGTTTGCCGTAATTGCCCGTCACCCTGTTCTGGTTGGCCTCGACCGCCTGCTGCTCAGCCTGCTTGCCGTCCCAGTTTCGTTTGCCCGCCTGCTTTCTCTCGGGAATATACGTGCGAACGTCGAGGTCCTTCACCTGCTCAAGAACCGCGCCGCTGTGATACCCCTTGTCCGCAACTAACTCCTCGAGCCCGTCGATATTGACCTTCGGACGATCTTCCGGGTGTAACTCTACTTCGCGCACCACTAACTCGGCTACTGCGAATCCTGCCGCGGCCAGGGTTTCGTGTACGGTCGTCGTGTCGCCCAGGTCGGCGGCCTGCAGGGTAACGGCTACCACCGCGCCCGAGTCCATGTCCACTGCGTGCTCGGCCTTATGCGCAAGATGCGTGCTGCCGTCCTTCATCTTCGCCACCCGCGCGTCCTCGTCGGTGGGACTCTTCCACTCCTTGTT